>CAXMPN010000196.1:0-3398 GCA_964195195.1 Pontiella sp.
TCTCCCCTGCGTCATCAACTACGAGCTTCCACGCTCGCCAAAAGACTACATCCACCGCATCGGCAGAACCGGCCGCGCAGGTTCCCCTGGCGATGCCATCACCCTCATCACCATGGACGAACTCCCCCACTTCCGCGTCATCCAAAAGAAAACCGGCAAAAAAGTCCCGATGCAGCACAGCGACGAGATCAACCTGCACGGGTATTAGATTTCCTCTGCTATCGCGACCACGCTACGTAGAAGAGTGCTTCCAGCCTCTTTGCACCAGCGAGTCTCCACAAATTCTGTAAATTCTGTCAAAAAAACTGACTCAGTGTCCCGCTGGAGCCAAATGCCAGTTGCTGCCAAGCTGGGGCTTGGCGCTCCCAGTTTGAGCCAAAGCCCTTCATTTCTAAAAATCATGGAAATAATGATCGATTATTGTTAACGATCGATGGGGTGTTGCCATATGTATGTAGGATGCCCCTTTCTCCACAGAAAACTCAAGAATTTGTAGCGCTGCTGACTGACCATCAAGAAGTCATTCGTTGCTACATTATTTCTATGCTACCCGGAACCTCCGACGTCCGAGACGTTTTGCAGGAGGTCAATATGTTCCTGTGGCAAAAAATGGCTGAGTTCGAGGCTGGTTCAAACTTCGGAGCTTGGGCCTGTACTGTTGCTTACTACAAAGTCCTCGACCATCGTCGCAAACTAAAAAAAGACGGCGTCCTCGTCTTCAACAACGATCTTTGTGAGCTCCTGACCGAAGACTCCATTGAACTCCCCCAAGAGGTCGATCAAAAGCGTTCAGCTCTGAGCCAATGCCTTGGCAAACTCAACAATGGCGAAAGAGAACTACTACTCGCCCGTTACCAAAACAAAAAAGGATCGATGGATGAAGTCTCTCAAATCACTGGACGAAGCCGTGCCTCACTCAGAGTCACCCTCAGTCGACTACGTGATAAACTGCGAAACTGCATCATCCAACGGCTCGCCATGGAAGGGGGAGTCGCATGAATCGAGAAAAACTCCATGAATGGGTCTCACGCTCACTCGACAACGACCTCAGTGAGTTTGAGTTTTTCCAGCTCGAGCTACACCTCATAGAATCAGCCGAGGCGCGCGCCTACTATCGTTATCAGAGCCAACTTCACGCCCTTTTAGGGTTAGAGCTCAATAAGTCTCAGGCCCCTCAATTCCAGTTAGCAAAACCCGTCATCTCGATGGACCAAGTCATACTGCTCCAAAAGAAAAAGACTCTCAAAATTGCGGCGATGGCAGCAGCGGCGATGGTACTTCTCGGGTTGATCACGATGCAGCTTTTCATGGTGAAGGAAAGGCCGCCTACACTTGCCTTTGAAACCGCCCCTGGGACTCAGTTCGACATCACCCACAGCATGACAGGTGACGACGCCCCCATCGGCATGACCATGGAAAAGGGCTCACGCCTCAAGCTCAGCCATGGGACCGTTGAGCTCAGCTTTGGCACCGGCGTCAAGTCCATCGTCATCGCTCCCGCAGACATGACGCTGCACGATGACAACAAGCTTTATCTGAACCAAGGCACCGCATGGTTCCAGGTGCCCAAGGGGGCGGAAGGCTTTACGGTGAAAACCAAAGAACTCGACCTCGGCACCGAGTTCGGTGTCATCGCCACCCCGAATGACCATGACGAACTCCACGTCTTCAAAGGAAAAGTCAAAGTCACCGCCCTCCGTGTGCGTAAAGAATCAGACACTCTCACCGCCGGTCAGGCATGCCGTATCGATCCGATTGGACGCCTTGTTTCCGTCAAACCTGAGATCAAGAAATTCTTGACGGTCCTGCCTACTAGCTTGCCAGCTTATAGTGGGCCGATGGAGTTCACGGATGGAACACACTCTTTAGGCGAAGGAGGAGTTAGCTATACGGTTTCCTCAACGTCGGACGCATCAACAATCCAGAACAGGGCCGAAGGTGATATGGTAATTCATGCTGGCGGAAGTGTATCGGTTGAGTTTGCAGAGGCTGTCGATATTCAGATCAGTGCTGGCAACATTCCCGAAAGCCAGAAATCAATTTGGAATTCCGAGGGAGATTTTGGCGATTTTTCGATAACTGAAGGATCTCGCCCCGAAGTGCATGACCCCAACGAGGAAATTTTGTTTGAGCCTTATTCCGATCATTCGTTTCGCTGGAAATTTATAAAACCCGATAGCGACAAGTTTCGTATGCCCTCTCTCCAGACATGGCGTATCGAGCTCAAAGGCGTTCGGAAATTTGAGTTCTCGAAGGATGCGACGTCGCCGGAGCGGTCTAGCTTCAATTTCCAGATAACCAGTCCGAGCCGCTGATATTTCACTCAACAACAATCTCCCATCGCGGTAAAGAATCGTGATAAGCTACAACAAACAACAGAAAGAAACCATATGAACAAAACTATTAAAACCACAACTCGATCAGCCCTCATTACCACAGCATTGCTGATGCCTAGCATGTCTAACGCGGCACTGTTTATTGATGACTTCAGCGCCGACACATCAGCGAACTATACCGGCACCCAGACGTTCGGGTCTGGTGGATCATTCTCGGTATCCGGGGGAACACTGAATGCGGGAGGCGGCGGCACTTATGATGTCTTCCATAACACGGCTCGCCTCGCGGTCGGCGAGACAGTCTCGGTGGACGTGGACCCGAGCGGGCAGGACGATTTTTACCTAGCCGTCTCCACCACCGATCGCGGGCCGAACACCGGCAGCGAAGACGGCATCCGCCTGAATGTTCAAAGCGGATCAAACATCCGTTCGCGGATCTACAACGACGGCGGGGCGTCCGAAGTCAACTACGCTGGGACTTACGATCTCAACCTTGACTACACGCTGTTTATCACACGAAACAGTGATTTTAATTTTACCGTTGCTTTCGACAATGGATCGGGTGTCGTGTCATTGGACACCTATGATGTGGCAGCCGTCGGCACACAAGAACTCTATGTCGGTGTTGAGAATTTCGGTACAACGATTGCGTTTGACAACCTCCAGATCGCCGCCGTGCCAGAACCATCCACCACCGCCCTTCTCGGCCTCGGTGGACTCGCACTGATCCTGCGCCGCCGCAAGTAATCCGGCAGCGAAAACAGAAAAAAATTCATACTGCCCAGCTCATCCTCCGGACAGGGGAATCGGGCTGGGCAGTTTTACTTTAACCTCATCCTATGATCCGCTCCATGACCCATCTCTGCATCGCTGTGCTCCTAGCTTTTGCCAGTGATTTATCCGCAGCAAGCTTTCTTGATGATTTTAGCATTGATACATCATCCAATTATAAAGCCACGGATACATTCGGTTCAGGCGGTATGTTCACGATTTCAGGTGGGACACTCAATCTGAGTCCAGCGGGTTCGAACACCCATGATGTCTTTCATAAAACAGCTCGGC
>CAXMPN010000197.1:0-3352 GCA_964195195.1 Pontiella sp.
CCCCGGGTGGCCAGGATCTTTCTACCGGAGTCGCCTATCTTCTGGAAGGCATTGCTGCCAGTATTGCCAATACTCCGGGTGGCTATGACGTCCTCTACAACGTTTCGAAAAAGCGCTCTCCAGGTGAGGGACTGCCGCACGAGCAACTCTACCTCAAGGCAAACACCGAAGATTTCGGGCCGATCGTGAAGGCGGCGTTTCTGCCGGTCCTGAAGAGCTCGGTGATCCCGGCCTACATCGAGAAAGAGAAGGCCTACCTCAAGGTTCAGAGGGCGGCGGAGGTTCCCGGGTGGGCGACGGAAGATTTAGTGAAACTTTACCAGCGGGCAGGTGTCGATAGCTACGATTGGAAACCGTTCGGACCGAACCGCTACGAGATCAAGTGGCACTATTACAGCTTTGAAACTACCGATGGCAAAATTTGGGAGAACGGTACGCGCCACCGCAAGATCGACTGGCCGAAGGGTTTGGAAGACTGGTATAAACCGGATTTCAACGCCGCCTCGAAGGGCTGGAAATTGGGACATGCTCCCTTCGGTAGCACGGCGGGCAAGCTCGAGTTCAGCGGGAGATGCATGGATGCGTTCTGCAAGTGCTCATCCCCTTTGAAAACCCTTTGGGAAAAAGAAGTCCTGCTGATGCGCACCGAGATTCAACTGCCCCCCTTCAAGGACGGTTACGCGTATCGTTTGCTAGTGGGCGGCCGCAGCCATGGCAATGCTGGAGACGGCACGGATGTCTGGATCAACGGCAAGTCGATTGCCAGTCGCGGGGGATACCGCGACGTCAAAGCGATGTCTACCGCCAAATTCGGTGAGCCGAAGAATCCAGCAATTCCGAAAGTAGGAAGACGCGACGGGTCAAGACCGACCGGCCTTTTCTTCACCAGAGAAGTCCGTGAGGAAATGAAGAAAGCCAAGTTCGTGCTCGCGGTGACTGGCTTCCTCAACTACGCGGACGGCAAGAAAGCCAACCGACAAAGCTTCTGGTTCGAGGAAATGAAAATACCTGAAGTGGTGAAATAGTCCATTGCCTCCACACCGATTTCCCTTATGAACGATCAATTAGAAAAAGCTAACAACGGGACAAGATTCGCTCTTGGTCTCGTTTTTCTATCGGGCTTCGTGGCCCTCATTTATCAAGTGCTGTGGATGAAGCAGCTTGGGCTGCTCTTTGGCAATACCTCCCATGCCGCAAGCGCGACCCTCGCCTCGTTCTTTGCCGGGCTGGCCATGGGCAGCTGGTTTCTCGGTCGGCGCGTCTCCACTAGCGCGAATCCCATGCGGACCTACGCGTGGCTGGAGTGTGGCATCGCGGTCACCGCGCTGCTTTACTTTGCTATTCTGGGCGTCTACCAAATGGTTTATCCAGCCATCTTCCAGAGTGTTGGATCCAACGGCTGGCTCCTGCTCATCAAGTTCGCACTCTCGCTGCTGCTCGTCTTTCCGCCCGCCTTCTGCATGGGCGGCACCATCCCGGTGATGGGTCAGTTCATGATTCGGGAGCGGGAAGCTTTCGGTAGAACTTCCGCCCTGATGTACGGCATCAACACCCTCGGAGCCGCCCTCGGGGCCGCCCTCGCGGGATTCTATTTACCCCTCTGGCTCGGATTCAACGCCACCTGCGTGCTGGCGATTTTGCTATCGGTTGGAGTTGCCTTCGCCGCCTTTAGATTATCGTGCGGCCCACTCCCTAAGACCATCCAAGCGACCGATCCCGCTGATGAACAACCCGAGATCGTTGAGGAAACCAGTCTACCGATGACGCGTCAGGAACGACGGGCGCAGGAAAGGCAACAAAGTCGCCAGCAAAAACAATCGCAGGACGTGCCATCCCCTGTCGCACCCGATTCACCTCCCTCCGGCGGCCGCATAGCGATTCTGTCCCTGTGCTTCCTATCCGGTTTCGGCGTGCTCGCGCTTGAGGTTCTGTGGACCCGGATGTTCTCGCAAGTGCTGGAGAACTCGGTCTACACCTTCGCAACAATTCTGGTAATCGTGCTGGTCTGCCTCGCGCTGGGCGCGCTCGTCAGTTCACGCCTCGCACGCTTGAAGGCACCGCCACTTGTTGTTCTCACACTGTTAGTTCTGGCCGGGGCCGGGGCTCTCATCGCCACACCTCATGTCTTCATGCACCTCACTGACGAGATGCAGATCGTTACCTCCACCGGGAGTTGGTCAAGCTATATCCTGCTCATCTTCCGCACGGCGGCACTAACCATCGGTCCCTCGGCGCTGATTCTTGGCACGATCTTTCCTTACTTGATGAAGACCGAGGAATCCCACATGAAATCACCCGGCCAGTCGCTTGGCCGCTTAGCCACGATCAATACCATCGGTGCCATCCTGGGAGCTCTACTTTGCGGCTTCCTGTTGCTCGACGGGCTGGGCATGTGGCGCAGCATGCAGATAATCACCCTACTTTACCTCGTTGCCGCGCTTTGCCTACCGCTCGGCTGGAACCTCCGCAGCCTGAGTGCCAAGGCGGCCTGTCTTATCGTCCTGTTAGTAAATATGTTAGTGCTCGACCCCCGCAGCCTTCCAGTCATCAGCACCGACCCCTTAGCCCACCACGAAAAAATCATCGAAATCTGGGAAGGCAGCGACTGCACGGTTGCCGTCACCGAGAGTCGCGTCGGCATCTCCATCAAGATTAACTCGCACTACAGCCTCGGCTCCACCGGCGCCTACATGCAGGAAAAACTCCAGGGCGACCTCCCGTTGATGATTTTCCCAGAGACCGAGAGCCTTTTCTTTCTAGGCGTGGGCACCGGAATCACCGCGGGCAGCGCCCTCGACCCGCGCCACACACAGGTGAAAAAGATCGTCGCCTGCGAGCTCGTGCCGGAGGTAATCACCGCCACTAAAAAATACATGACCGACGACCGCGGCTTCGACTACACTGGTGGATTATTCAAAGACCCGCGGGCCACCGTACTGGTCGAAGACGGACGCCACTACCTGATGGCCACCAATGAGCGGTTCGACATCATCAACGCCGACCTCTTTATCCCCTTCCGCTCCGGCGCCGGCAGCCTCTACACGCGGGAACATTTCGAGAGTTCGAAAAAACGACTCACCCCGGACGGCGTCTTCGTCCAGTGGCTACCGCTCTATCAGCTCACCGAAAACGAGTTCTCTATCATCGCCCGGACCATGATCGAGGTCTTTGATCAGGTATCGATGTGGCGGCACAACTTCCAGCCGGGCGACGAGGTCGTCGCACTCATCGGTCACCAAAAAGGACAAACCCTGCCGGCCAGTGACATCGACAGCAGCGCCGACAAGCTCTACGCGATCTCCGGCAAGGACCAGCGCGACCTAATGCGGCTGAACCTACCACTCGACCCACA
>CAXMPN010000198.1:0-3348 GCA_964195195.1 Pontiella sp.
GTAAGCAGGGTGTTGCTATGGGTTGTGATGGTAAAACCTTGATCCATCCGCGCACGATTGATGTGGCGAATGAGGCCTTCTCGCCCTCAACAGAAGAGATAGAATGGTCTCGCAAGATCATCGTCGCTCATGGTGAGGCGATGAAGCAGGGCAAGGGTGTCGCGGTTTATGAAGGGCACCTGATAGAAAACCTGCACGTTGAGAATGCCCTGCGCATCGTCGATATGGCAGAATCTATTGCGGCGCGTGCAAAGGGCCAGGACAGGGTAGGCGCTGCTTGGTGCGCTTCTAGAGCGCTTTCAGCAAAAGTGTGTGCGGTTTTGCGCTCGCAAAGCGCGCGACAACAATGGTTTAGAGCACGTTTAATGATTCGGAAATTATTAAACGTGCTCTAGTCGGAGAGTTCGACCCCACATGACGAAAACCAATTCTGGAAATTTCCTGGAGGATTTTTATGTCGGCCAGGTGATAGAGCACGCAACACCCAGGACCTTAACGACGGGTGACCAGGCGCTTTATACAAGTCTCTACGGCTCACGCTTTGCCCTGCAATCCTCTGATGAGTTCGCGCGTTCGCTTGGTTTGCCGTGTGCGCCAATGGATGACCTTTTGGTATTCCATGTGGTTTTCGGCAAAACCGTGCCCGATGTTTCCTTGAATGCCGTTGCTAATCTCGGCTATGCGGGCTGTCAATTTGGCCAGCCCGTTTATGACGGCGATACTCTCTCCGCTCGCAGTGAGGTTATCGGCGTCAAAGAAAACTCGAACGGCAAGACGGGGACCGTCTACGTCCGCTCAACGGGTCGAAATCAACGTGGCGAGATTGTACTGGACTATCGGCGCTGGGTCATGGTTCGCAAGAGCGATCCCAGCAGCGCTATCGGCGATCCGGTCGTGCCGGAGTTGCCCGAAACCGTTGGGGTCGAGGAACTCCGTTTGCCGGAGGGTCTTAATCTTAGCGGTTTTGATACGGGCCTTTCGGGATCGCCCCACTACTGGGAAGATTACCGCAAGGGCGAGCGCATTGATCATGTGGACGCCATGACCATCGAGGAAGCCGAGCACCAGATAGCAACACGGTTTTACCAAAATACCGCAAAGGTCCACTTCAACCTTCATACGGAAAGGGAAGGCCGTTTTGGAAAGCGCATTGTCTATGGTGGCCATATTATTTCTCTGGCGCGTGCGCTTAGCTTTAATGGGCTGGGAAATGCGGTGAAGTTGCTGGCAATACACGGCGGTTCTCATCGGGCCCCCAGTTTCGCAGGCGATACGATCTATGCCTGGTCTGAGGTGTTGGAGTCGATTGAGCTGCCAGGACGCCGGGACGCAGGCGCGCTTAGGCTGCGAACAACTGCAGTTAAAGACCGGGCTTGCGCTGATTTTCCGCTCTATAGCAAGGACGGCGAGGGCAAGTACGATCCGGCCGTAGTGCTGGATTTGGACTACACCGTGTTGCTTCCGCGCAAGCCATAAGGAAAGCCGCCGAGGATTGACTCATAGCGCGAATTGGGAGCAGATTTTCCGCCCATGATCTATATGTGGTATATTTTTTAAAAAAAACCACAAAATTTAGTTGACAGGGGGATTCGTCTGCGCAATAAGGAAGACGCCGGGTGTGAAGAACTAAGTCCTTCACGCCATGCCCTGGGAGAGGACACACCCCGACGCCTCGTGAGCCTGGCCGGCTCGTGTCACGAGAAAGCGGCGGGGTGTTTTCGTTCCAGCTCACCGATAGGGGATCCTCGCGGAACCGCTAGCGGCTACATCTGGGACATCGGGTATAGTCCTGGGGACTCTACCCTAACCCCCCGACCAAGAAATCCCTTTGCACTCGGTGTCGACTATTCGGTGACACGTCCCGAAACCCTTCTTACGACACTTCGGGCCGAAACCCGAGAGCATGTAATAAAGAACTCCAAGAGCTTGTGCCAATCCGGTCATGGAGGTGGGTCCGAAAACCCGAACTCCCCAGAAGAACCGTGCGCCTTAGCGGAACCCGAAAGTTCCAGGCCACCTCACAGAGGCCCGAAGGCCCCCAAAGGCGCCGCGACGAAATCTCCGAAGAGATGGCCGCCGCGAACCGGCTCTTCCTCGTAAGGTCCCGAAAGACCCCACTTGCCCGGTCCGACCATGGAATGCGACCGAAGTCACAATCCAGGTCTTGGCCGAAAGGTCGAAGCGCCGAAGCGCATCGAAACCCCTCGTAAGAACAACCCCAGACTTGCAGGGAAGCTGAAGCTGTCCCTTGGGACCAAGAAATCCTCGAAAGGCCTTCTTCGTCCCCAGTCATTGACATGTCACACCTGATGACACTGGCCTCCCGAAAGAGGTGCTCCCGCGAAGGAGCCATGTCACCCACCCTTAGAGATCCTGCATCCCTCCCCAGGGCCGAAGCCCGAATGAGGTACCTGACCTCTATGCTCGATCCGTCCGAACCCGAAAGCCCGATCTTCTCAAGCAGGAGTGCTCCGAAGAGCGTCCTGGAATGTGTCCCCGATTTTTGGCTCGAAAGCCGAAACCCGAGTGCACCGCAATAATCCGAAGACCATTTTGGTGCCATCCCATCAAGAGCCCGAAGGCCCTTGGGGTGCCCGCCAAGTCTACTAAAACCTAAGTCTCAGTCTCCTTGATCGGATCCTCATACCGACCGAAGTCGATCTGAGAAGCGTGACCGCCGATAACCGACGCTTTCACGTACAAGATGATTATCGCGGGAACGAAATTGTCGAACAACAGAAATATTTCAAAAACCGCCACAAACTTGTGCATAAAATTAGCAAAACCTAACAATATACGCACAAATTATTCACGTTGTTATCCACAGTTTTGCGGTGCGAAAAAATTGAGAGTGGAAAGTCCACAACATATTGCGATAAGCGATCGATGATAGCTACCAAACCTCACTTTTCTTTTTGCATTGCAATATAGATACCCGAATGCCAGCTTTAAGAGGTCTATAGCGGGGAGGGCCCCGGGGACAGCACATTGTCGATGGGATAGCAGGGGGTGCAGCGTTGACGATAAAGTGCGGGCGGTCTAAACCAACGGGCAAACTTGGTTAACCGGAAGATCCAGGGTAGATCCGGGTTCAAAGCGGGGAAATCGCCCAAAAACGGGGGACCCAAATTAGGGGAATCACAATGGCGAGCTCTAATCGGCCTTTGTCACCACATTTGCAGGTTTACCGGCCGCAAATCACATCGGTGCTGTCAATACTGCACCGCATCAGTGGAGTGATTCTTGCTTTTGGGTCTTTGCTTCTAATTTACTGGCTGGCAGCAGCGGCGACGAGCGATCAGGCCTTTGAGACGGCGCAGAGTGTGATCGGCTCATTTTTTGGGCGGC
>CAXMPN010000199.1:0-3006 GCA_964195195.1 Pontiella sp.
ACATTGCACACCTAGTAACGCAAGATGGGGTTGGGTTTGAACTGTTTGAAATGAAGGATAGAGAAGAGAGACATCAGGTCGATTTTTCCAAAATTGGGATCTTCCATTTTTGCTTACAAACAGATGATTTCCAAGGTGTGATTGATCGAGTTGGACAATTCGGTGGAAGAGCAAGAATGGATGCCATGAGGTATCATCCTGAAGATGATGCTAAACCATATAAAATGGTCTATTTAGAAGATCCATTCGGAAATCTTTTTGAGCTCTATTCCCACACATATCGAGAAACATATTCTTCAGAGTATGAATAAGAACAAATAAAATGACTCCCAACCAGTCGAGTGAGCCTACTTCGTTGGACGCCGGTTGATTCGGTCAACGCGCAAAGCAAAGGGGTCACAAAGGGGTCAGCCCGTGAAATGTAGCATATATGATTGATCCCCTCTTTTTCTTGCGGTAAGTTTTCCACATGCCAAGGGCGATGAGACAGGAGTACGCGGGTGCGGTATATCACGCGATGTGCCGCGGCAATAATGCCCAGGAGATCTTTTTGACGGATGCTGGCCAGCGGCTGTTTTTGGCAACGCTGGAGGAAGTCTGCCAGCAGACGGGGTGGGTGGTTCATGCCTATGTCCTGATGTCGAACCATTACCATCTGCTCCTGGAAACCCCCGAGGCGAATCTGGTGGCGGGTATGAAGTGGTTTCAAGGTACGTATACCCAGCGCTTCAATGCCATGTTCAAACGCTGGGGTCATTTGTTTCAAGGTCGCTACAAGGCGCTCCCGGTCGAAAGCGGTGGAGAGACGGGCTACTTTCGCGAGGTGGGGCAATATATCCACTTGAATCCGTTTCGCGCAGGTTTGGCGGGAACTGGCACTTGCGAACCGCTGGAGGGGTATCGGTGGAGCAGCTATCCGTATTATGTCGGGATTAACCGCAAGCCCCCGGATTGGCTATGCCGGGATCGGCTGTTGGGCTGTTTTGATTTAGAGGTGGGACAACGGGGATATTGTCAGCGATATCAGGCCATCACGGAGTCGCGGATGCTGGGCGAGGTGGATCCGATGGCGGAGGCCGTGGGCGATCTGGTGGAAAAACAGTTAAAGCGTGGCTGGTTTATCGGCAGCGATTCTTTCCGTGGTCAGCTCGTCGATATGATTCCCGGACGGACGGATAATCTACGGGGTGCGCAGCGCCGTGCCCATGATGAAAAAGCCGCTGAAGAGCTTCTCAAGGCTACGCTGGATGTGTTGGGTGTATCGGAGAATACATTGCAGGCGATGAAAAGCACACAGACCGAAAAGCAGGCGGTTGCTTGGTTGTTAAAGAATCGGACCACTGTTACCGTGGTCTGGATTGCTGAAAGGTTGCGGATGGGTCATCGGACGAATGCATCACGGGCCATATCCAGCTTTAACAGGGAACCTGAAAACGGGGCGTTAAAACAGGAATTGCTACATTTCACGGGCTGACCCCTTTTCCGGGCTGACCCCTTTTCCGTTATCTGAACCAATCAACCACCAAGGGGTATTCATGAGTGTAAAAAGAGACGTTTATATAGGAACGGATAGTGGTGCAACAACTGCGAAAACAGGCGGCGTCTGGGCTGATGGGTCAATAATTTCTACTGATTTAAGACAGAGCTCTACGGATTCTGAACATGGAACAGAAGCAGTCGTTGCGGGCTGGGTTGACGGGGTTTTAGAATTTTTGAAAGAGAATGAAATTGAGTGGGAACAGGTAAAAGGGGTTGGTCTCGCCCTGCCCGGTCCCTACCAAAGTTATGGCGTTTTGGACTATACACCTAATCTTCCAGACCATTTTACAGGTTGGAATTTCCTAAAAGATTATTCGGAAGCATTGAAGGGCGCTGCTGGTCGTGATGTTTCATTGGTCGTTGGGAATGACGGAGATTTTGGCGGTGTCGGGGAAGCGGCTATGTTACGCGGAGATGGAGATTCTTCGGTGTTACTTCTCGCTCCGGGCTCAGGATTAGGGACTGCTTATATCAATTCCCGGGGCATCCCCTTGTCCGGCGATAATTTTGCAGGTATGGAAGGCGGACACATGCCCGTACCTTTACATCATCTGGGAGAGGACCTGGATAAAGTGAAGCCTTTTTCCTGCGGGTGTGGCCGGACATGGGGCTGCATTGAAGCGTATTCCTGCCTCTCTGGGTTACCGCAATATATTGATTATTTTTTACCGCAGTTTCCTGATCATTCATTCCATACCTCCACAGAAACGATGAAGGCGAATGCTTTTTCTTTGCGTGCGTTAGCTCAGGAAGGGGATGAATTGGCGCTGAAGATATTTGACACGCAAGCCAAGGCTCTGGGCATTCATGTTGCAAATATGAGTATGGCTTTGGACCCTGGAATTGTGGTTATCGCTGGAGGATTAATCGATCCGGATGCCACGACGGAGGAATTTCGAAATCGCTATTTAAAAGGGATTGAAGAAGCCGCAAGGCCTTTGCTCTACCCTATGCAACGAAAGAATGTGCGCTTCTATGCCGCAACCTTGGGCGAACTCTCGCAGTCGATCGGAGCGGCATTAATGGCGCTCTACAGCGATCAATAATCGGGCTGACTGCCGCAGAAAGAGGACAACCACGAACAGATTTACCGAAACAATTTTTAGGATTCCCAGTGCTGAAGGAATATCAGAAAAAATAGGCAGAACCAGAAATTGGAGCCTACGTGTCTAACGCCCGTTGATTAGGTAAAGCACAATCCACGAGGCTCACTTTTAACGTACGGTACAATAGATTAGGAGATGAAGATGACTGAAAATAAAGATGGAAACCCGTTTGTAGGCATAGCAGCAATCATTGGATGCCTCTCGGTCGCAGTCGTAGCGATCATTGCAATCTTCTCAGAAGGAAACCTAATGGTCGCTGTATGGGTTGTTGGTTTTCTCACCATCATGGGCGCAGTTCTTGGTTCGTTGGCTCTTAAGAGGGATCACAAGTAAATAGACAGAACAGTGGTTGATGCCCATC
>CAXMPN010000199.1:3016-3329 GCA_964195195.1 Pontiella sp.
TACACAGACAACCAGGAGAATAGATGATGAAATTATGCGCTTACCTCGCCCTGGCGATATTAGGTTGCGGCTGCACGTTGAGCGCGTCATACGCCGTCGATCAGAATCATACCCAACAACTCCTGCGCCTGCCCTACAAGAGCGTGGTCGACCATCTTGAGCGGGACTATTTCCTGTATCTACCCAATGGCTATGATGAAGATTCATCCGAAAAATGGCCGGTGCTGGTTTATCTGCATGGGGATGGCGAATGTGGAAACGGCAAAGAGGACCTGGACTATGTGTTGGGCTACGGGCCGCTCTACGAAGCCTG
>CAXMPN010000200.1:0-320 GCA_964195195.1 Pontiella sp.
GGCAGAACGCTATAGCACGCCGAAGTTACAAATCCGATCCGCAGGCGACCGCGAATGCCCTGCTCGGCTTCCGTTGCAATGCGTTTCGCGCGGTCCGCCTGTTGCAGCGTGAGCCGGGCTTCCTCCAGAAACAGTTTTCCGGGCAGCGTCAGCTCCACGACGCGCTTGGTTCGCGCGAGCAATTGAACCCCGAGTTCCTCTTCCAGTTTCTTGATCTGCTGACTCAAAGGCGGCTGCGCGATGTGAAGCCGCTGGGCGGCGCGGCCAAAATGAAGCTCCTCGGCCACTGCGATGAAGTATTTAAGGTGTCTGAGTTCCAT
>CAXMPN010000200.1:330-3324 GCA_964195195.1 Pontiella sp.
CTAGTAATATATTTTTCATATTAGTCGTCAACTAATTATATATTATACGTATTTATAAAGCCGACTAGGATCGGGGGCATGAAAACGAAAAAAACGCGACGAAACTTCATTGCAGCAACGGGAGCAGTTGCCCTTGCCGCACAAGCCAAGGAGGCCCGAATGGACACAAAAACAAAGATCACTATCCGCAAGGCGGACGAACGCGGAGTGGCCGAACACGGTTGGCTGCATAGCCGCCACACGTTTTCGTTTGCGAACTATTATGATCCGAAGCATCAGGGCTACCGAACCCTGCGTGTAATCAACGACGATCGCGTGGAGGCCGGCGAAGGATTCGGCACCCACCCGCACCAAGACATGGAAATCATCTCCTACGTGGTTGATGGAGCCCTTGAGCACAAGGACAGCATGGGCAATGGCTCCGTGATCCGACCCGGGGATGTGCAGCGAATGAGCGCAGGTTCCGGTGTAACGCACAGCGAATTCAATCCAAACAAGGATGATCCCGCACATTTTCTGCAAATCTGGATTCAGCCGGCAGAAAAAGGGACTAAGCCAAGCTATGAGCAAAAGGCCTTTACGGCCGAGGAAAAGACCAATCGCCTGCGACTGGTCGCCTCGCCGGACGGAGCGGACGGTTCCGTCACCATCCATCAGGATGCGAAGCTTTATGCCGCCATCCTCGAACCCGGCGCGGAAGTGGCGCAGGAGATCGGTGCCGGACGCCATGTCTGGATCCAGGTCGTGAAAGGACGGCTCACTGTAAACGGCCAAACCTTGGAAACCGGCGACGGCGCCGCCATTGAAAATCCGAACCGGATAAGCTTCGCCGGTGTTGAACGCGCCGAAATCCTCGTCTTTGATCTCGCTTAATCTTTACATAAATCTCTTGGAGAAACCTCATGAAAACACTGATTGTCAGTTACCTGCCGCGCGGCAAACGTTCGCACACCAAAAAAATTCTCGATGCCTTCCTCGAAAGTGCCGCAGGGCAGGAACTCGAACACCTCGACCTGCTCGAAGAGCTGCCGGATGTATTCCTCGCTGAGAACCTCGGCAGCTACATAAAACGCAACTATCTCGGGGAGACGCTGACCGAGCAAGAAAGTACTGGGCTGGCCAAAATGGATCGCATGACACAGCAGCTGAAAGGTGCGGACAATCTGGTGCTGGCCTTCCCGATGCATAACTTTTCCTTTCCGGCGGTCGTTAAAGCTTGGTTCGACTCGGTGATGCTGAAAGACGAAACCTGGGCCGTCGGCGAAAACGGATACGAGCCCCTGCTCACCGGCCGCAAGGCTTTGGTGTTGTTGGCTTCCGGCGGAATCTACGACGGGGACTATGCACCGTATGAACACGCCGCCTCGCTGGCTCAGGTCGAACTCGGATTCATGGGCTTTGAAACGCAGGTGGTGGCGGCGGGCGGGATGAACCTGCTGCCCAATCCGGAAGAAGTCGTTCAGGCTCGGCAGGCGGAAATTGAATCCATCGCGAACGAGTGGTTCAGCCGGTCCAAAGAATAGGAGGTCATCCGAACATCGCAAACCGAAAGTAGTTACATCCCAGATAAACAGTTCCATTAAAGTAAACCCAAGGAGTAATAGAATGAAAAAACATATAGTCATACTGACATTCCTGCTTGCCGCAACCGTTGCAAGCGCAGGAAACATCCCGGCCAATACAGACGGCGGACTGCTTACGCGGGACAACTGCGCCGTGGTCTTCATCGACCACCAGCCTCAGATGATCTTCGGCGTTTCCGGAATGGACAGGCAACAGCTCATGAACAACGTCTTGATGCTTGCGAAGGGCGCCAAGCTGTTCGAGCTCCCCGTTATTCTGACCACCGTGGAAACCACCAGCTTCAGCGGCTACATGTGGCCGCAACTGCTTGACGTGTTCCCCGGACAGGAATCCATCGAACGCTCCAGCATGAATTCATGGGACAATGAAGGATTCCGTGAAGCCATCAAGGCTACCGGCAAAAAGAACATCGTCATCGCCGGACTCTGGACCGAGGTTTGCGTGACATGGCCAACCCTGAACATGATCGATGAAGGCTACAATATCTTCGTCGTGGCCGATGCGTCCGCCGGAACCTCCAAGGAAGCACACGACATGGCGATGGCACGCGTCATTGAGGCCGGGGCGATACCCGTCACCACCATCCAGACTGTGCTTGAGTTCCAGCGCGACTGGGCCGACAAGACCCACTACGACGGCCTGCTCGAAATCTTCAAGGAACATGGCGGAGCCTACGGACAGGGTATCGAATACGCCTACACCATGGTCCATGGTGCCCCCCAGAGCCGCAAGACCGGCACGGCGGCAGAAAAGACCGAAGCAACCCATTAAACCGAATCTAACCGGGGCGGCCCAAAACGCCGCCCCGGATGTTCATTGGAGAAGTCCTCATGAAAACAACCCAATCCGCTGCCAGAATGCTCGCCATGGCCTTCACCTCCTCGGTATGGGCCGCCCCCTCGGCCGATCTGATCCTCTACAACGGCAAGTTCGAGAATCCCGCCACAACCGCCATCGCACTCAAAGGTGGGTACATCCTCGCAACCGGAAAAATGGATGGCCTCAAACAACACGTCGGCACCGAAACAGAAACCATCGACCTGAATGGACGCACCGTCATTCCCGGCTTAAACGATTCGCATACTCATCTTATTCGGGGCGGGTTGAACTACAACATGGAATTGCGTTGGGATGGCGTACGCAGCCTCAAGAAGGCCCTCTCCATGCTCACGGAACAGGCGGCACGCACGCCAAAGGGACAATGGGTGCGCGTGGTCGGCGGTTGGTCGGAATACCAGTTTGAAGAGCGCCGCATGCCGACTCTTAAAGAAATCAACGATGCCACCGGCGATGTCCCGACATTTATCCTGTACCAATATTCGCTCGGCTACATGAACAAGGCCGCCATCCGCAAACTGGGCTACACAAAAGAAACTGCATACCCGGCGGGAGAAATCGTACTGGATGAAA
>CAXMPN010000201.1:0-3303 GCA_964195195.1 Pontiella sp.
TCGATTTCATGCGCCCATCCCGATATGACTAAAACTGAATCCATAAGGCTTTCACCACGAAAGTACGAAGAGCTCGAAGTCATTCCGGCTCTCTTTGTGTTGCTTCGTGTCCTTCCTCTCTTCGTGGTTAAATAGTTTTTACGGTTTCGATGATTACTTTGGCAGCGCGTTCAAGGTCATCGACGTGATGGGCGAGGGTGATAGAAATGCGCAGCCGGGCGGATCCAGTAGGCACGGTCGGGGGGCGGATGGCGGCGGCGATAATACCTTTTTTGCGCAATCTCAGCGAAGCCGCGACGGCCTTTTCATTTTCACCGATAACGATCGGAATGATTTGGCTTTGGCTCTGCAACGTGTCCAGTCCGGCCTCGTTCAGCATGGAGCGGAAATCGGCGGCGTTGGCCTGTAGTCGGTTGCCGAGGTTGGGCGAGGCCTCCAGTACATCCAGTGCACCGAGGGCGGCGCCGATGACCGGCGGCGGCGGGGCGGTGGTATAGATGAAGGCGCGCGCGGAATGGATCAGCAGCTGGCGCAGATTTTCGGAACAGGCGACGAAACCGCCGAAGCCGGCCATCGCCTTGCTCATGGTGCCCATCGAAACCGTTACCGAATTGGCCAGTCCGTGCTCGCGGACCCGTCCGGCGCCATGGGGCCCGAACGTGCCGGAAGCGTGCGCCTCATCCACCATGAACATCGCGCCGTGTTTTTCTGCCAGCGCGGCGATTTCCTCCAACGGTGCAAGGTCGCCATCCATGCTGAACACCGACTCCGTGATGATCAACTTGCGGCCATCGGAGTCCGTAAATTGTTCCAGTCGCTTTTCAAGCGCGCCGGCATCGTTGTGTGCAAAGCGCACCAACCTGGCACCGCTCAGCTTGCAGGCGTCGATTATGCTGGCGTGTACGAGCTTGTCGGCAAAGATCAGGTCGTCGCGTCCGGCAAGCACAGGAATGGTGCCGGCATTGGCCATGTAGCCCGCTCCGAAAACGAGGGCGGCCGGATAGCCCTTTTCCTTGGCCAGGCGCTCTTCGAGTTCCTCGTGAATGGGCAGCGTGCCGGTGACTAGGCGCGATGCGGTCGAGCCGACGCCGTATCGGTCCAGCGCCTCGCGGGCACGATCCATCACATGCGGGTGATGCGACAGGTTCAGATAGTCGTTGCTCGAAAAGTTGAGGATTTCCGTTCCGTCGATGGTGATCTTTCCGCCGGCTTCTGGATAGGCCCGCGCCGTTCGTTCCAGCCCCTTGCTTTTCATCTCGTCGAGTATCGGGTGTATCCAGTCTTCACGCATGAGCGCACTTTGTCGAAGTCGCTGGAACGATGCAACAACGCTTTGACAACGGAATGTATGCGGCTAAAATAGACCTGCTATACAAGGAGATCTGACATGAGCTACGCTGGACCCTTTCTTCCGGATGGATTTAGCGAGCAATATGCGCGGGTGCGATAAAGTTAAGTCATGAAGTGAATGGAGCAAGGACGTGGATCTGGGATTGCGTGGCAAGGTGGCGATGGTAGCGGCATCCAGTCGGGGGCTGGGATTCGGTATTGCCCGTGAACTGGCCCGCGAAGGTGCGCTGGTTTCGATCGGCAGCCGCACGGAAGTCGATATATTTGACGCGGCGGCACTGCTGACCGATGAAACGGAGATGGAGGTGCTGCCGAATGTGCTCGATGCCGGTGACCCTGACTCCATCAACCAGTGGCTCGACAACACCATCAATGCCTTCGGTGGCGTGGATATGCTGGTGGTCAATGCGGGCGGACCGCCCGCCGGGAATTTCGATCAATTTGAGGATGACGACTGGCAGGATGCCTTTGAGCTGACGCTGATGAGTGCCGTCCGAATGATCCGCACCGTGCTTCCTTCGATGCGGCAGGCCGGCAGTGGCTCGATCCTGACTATCACGTCGAGTTCGGTGAAGGAGCCGATCGACTTTCTGTTGCTGTCCAATGTAATGCGTTCCGGCGTGACGAGCCTGGCGAAGAGCCTCTCGCAACAGCTTGCACCGGAAAATATCCGTATCAACAACCTGATGCCGGGGCGGATCGATACCGACCGCGTTCAGTCGCTCGACGCCATGACCGCCGAAAAGCGGAATCTCGCGGTGGAGGAGGTGCGTGCCGCAAACGAGCTGGGTATTCCAATGGGCCGCTACGGAACCAGCGAGGAATTCGGACGGCTCGGCGCCTTTCTGCTCTCCGAGGCCGCCAGTTACATCACGGGCCAGACCATCGCGGTGGATGGCGGTTCGATTAAAACGGTTTGGTAGGGAAGTATTTCGTACTGCGTATAACGTATTTCTTGCCCAGGAAAGATGGACTCGCGAATTTCAGGCAATACGTAATAGGCAACAGGATGAACCATGAAGTTTAATAATTTAGGCAAATGCGCCATGACCCTTTCCCCCATCACAATCGGAGCATGGCCCCGAGTCGGGCCGTTGTTTTTCGACGTCAAGCCGGACGGCCATTCCGATCCCAATTCCCGCTCTTTATCCCGGTAACCGGTGCTGCCTGGAATGCTCGTGTAAATCCTTTTGGGTTTGCGTCGGCCATTGGATATACTCTCTCGCTACTGAAGATTTACGACGGAGGTTGAAATGAAACATACGGTATCGCTCGTGCTTGGTTTTTCACTGCTCTACGCCGGCGGCGTCACTGCAAATAACAACGAACGGGATCGGGCGGTCGACGCTGCGCCGGGCATCGCCGGAATCCAACGCATCGCGACGGCGAAGGACAACCTCATCAACATTCCGGGACGGACGACCACCACGCTCAACGGAAAATGGAAATACATCATCGATATGTATGAAGCGGGGTACTACGACTACCGTTACAACGCCTTCGATGAGCAGGAACATCCAACCGGCGGCTTCTTCCTCGACCGAAAACCCAAGGACAAGCAGGACCTCGTCGAATATTCGTTCGATGCTTCCGGTACGCTCTGGGTTCCGGGCGACTGGAATTCGCAGGACGAACGTCTGCTCTATTATGAGGGGACGATCTGGTATCGCAAGAAGTTCGACTACACCCGGCAGGATGCATCCAATCGTGTCTACCTCCATTTCGGTGCGGTTAACTATCAAGCCGACGTCTATCTTAACGGCCGCAAGCTTGGCAGGCATATCGGCGGTTTCACGCCGTTCCAGTATGAGATCACGGGCCTGCTCAAGGAAGCGGGCAACAGTGTGGTGGTCAAGGTCGACAACACGCGCAAGCGCGAGGGCATTCCGACCGTTAACTCCGACTGGTGGAACTATGGCGGCATTACCCGCGATGTAACCCTCGTTGAAGTTC
>CAXMPN010000202.1:0-3300 GCA_964195195.1 Pontiella sp.
AAAGCGGCGCCACCATCGCAACCGCTTGTTCGGGCGCTCTATTGCTGGCGGAAGAGGGCCTTCTCGACGGGCTCGAAGCAACCACACATTGGGCATACTGCAACGCCTTCAGGCGAGACTACCCATGCGTGACGCTACATCCGAATCGCGCTCTCGTGGCCACCGGAGAGGGACAGCGAATCGTGATGGCTGGAGGTGGCACGTCTTGGCAGGACCTCGTGCTCTATTTGATCGCTCGATTCGTCGGTGTAGAAGAAGCCATGCAGGTGGCAAAGCTCTATCTGATTAACTGGCACGACATCGGCCAGCAACCATTTGCAGCCCTTGCGCGAACTCTCAAGAGCGAAGATACAGTGATCGCAAAATGTCAGGAATGGGTCGCACTGAACTACGAATCGCACTCGCCAGTGTCGGCGATGGCCGAGCTTAGTGGGCTGGCGGAACGCTCATTCAATCGGCGCTTTGCGAAGGCGACGGGAATGACGCCGCTGGAGTACGTTCACACCTTGCGCTTAGAGGAAGCCAAGCATTTGCTGGAGCGAACTGAGGCTCCAATCGAAGGCATTGCCCAAGATGTGGGGTATGAGGATGCTAGCTTCTTCAGTCGTCTATTCCGGCGAGAGGTCGCGCTAACACCGGCGCAGTACCGACGGCGCTTTGGCGCGTTACGTCAGACGCTAGAGGCTGGCGCACCCGAGAAACGACGATCCCAGGAACGCTGAGTGTCTCCTCCTGGCCGTTTTGTACCCTTCATCAAGGACATTTTCGAGCTAAATGAAGGTCTGCTTTGCGCACGGAAGCCGCCGTTTATACTCTGGGGGTAGGAACGGAAGGTTCCGACCCAAAGCAGACATCACGACGTATGAGGAAACAAACGTTGATCATTAATCACATGAAAACAAAACTGCTATATACGATTGCTACTGCGGGACTGATAACCGGCATCACATCGCAGGTCAGTGCGGCGGAAGATGGCGTGACCGCTCAGGAAACCTATCTGGGTGAGCTTGAATACCAGGACCAAACCATCACCAAAAAATCGGCAGAGCTTTTGCACCGCCAGATTCTCCTGCAGCGAACCACGCAGTTGGTTTCTTGGGCGATGCCAATGGTCAATTTCTATCAGCTGTATCCCGCTATTCTCAGCAACTTGAAGGGCAGTGAAGACGAGATCATCGTTGGCTTGTATGACGGCTATGACGGTGTCTACCCGTTCCTGACCGCCAATGTCACCACGCCCTATACCCTCGCCATGACCGATTTGTCCATAACTGGACCCTTGGTTCTCGATATCCCGGCCGGGGCCATTTACGGCGTGATCAATGATGCCTGGATGCAGCCCCTCAAGGATATCGACGACAAACCGGGCAAACTGCTGCTGGCGGGTCCGGGACAAGAGGTTCCCAAAGACTTCAAGGGTGAGGTCATCCAGTCCGACACTTTTCTGGTATTCTATTTCTATCGCGCTTTGGGAACGGGGGATGAGGCCAAAAAGCTGAGGACCGCAGTGCAGGTTTACAAACTGTCAGAAGCCGCCAACCCACCGAAAACCAAATTCATCAAGTACGAGCCGAAGCCAGGTGACAAGGTCGCGTTCAACACGCAGCCCAGAGACATGCGCTTCTGGCAACTGGTGAATGAGTATGTGCAGAAAGAGTCGATGGCCGAGCGCGACCGCTTCTTCTACGCGTGGCTGAAAGATCTGGGGATCGAAAAAGGCAAGCCCTTCAAGCCGACCGCGGCGCAAAAAGACATCCTGCAGCAAGGCTTGGACGTGGGCATGGCCATGGGCCAGGCGATTGCCTTCAATAAAACCAAGGAGATGTTCCCAACCGCGCTCTACGGAAAAGAATCCGGCTGGGAAGATGTGATGGCCGGCATGGATCCTCGAATCGACCTGCCAACCTATTCCATGTTCAACGAACGGACCGCCTACGGTTATGAGGCGGCTTCCACCTCAAGCGGGATGGTTTCGCGCGTCGCGGGGAAGGGCTCGGCTTATCTGGGCAGCTATTACGATGGTGATGGCAATGCCTTGATGGGGGGCAACAACTACAAGTTTCACATCGGGCCCAATCCGCCGGCGGCCGATTTCTGGTCAATCACCGTTTACGACATCGAGAAACGCGTGATTATCCACAACGAAACCAAACGTTCGGACCGTTCGTCCCGCAGCGAAGGTCTCATCACGAACGCCGACGGCTCCGTGGATCTGTATTTCGGACCCGAAGCCCCGGTAGGCAAAGACGCGAACTGGATCCAGACCAACAAAGGCGAATCCTTCTTCCTCTATCTCAGGCTGTATGGCCCCGAGAAGGCCTTTTTCGACGAGACCTTCCCGATGAACCCAGTTGAGAGAGTCAAATAGAAGGGTACACATGGTGCGTCCTGAAAAGGATTGAACGGCCGCTTCTGGCCGACTCCGGTGTTTGTCAACGAAGTTGTCGCCTAAATGGTTCATGCGGCCTTTCTTTCTTTGTGATGCTTTGGGTTTAATTCAACGATAGGCTCGTGTTGCCAGTTTCTGGTTGTTGTTGACCAGCGTTCTGGATGTGATTTTATCATCCTGCTGTATAACGCATGACGCTTCTCCAGCAGTTGAACATCTTCACCGGTATGGCGTTGCTGTGGGGTAACAAACTTAATCCGACTATGGCGATGGTCATGGTTATACCACTGGACAAATTCCTTCACCCAGATACGCGTGTCATCCAGGCTGGCAAAGCCTTCCGAGGGCCAGCGCGGATGATATTTCACTGTCCTAAATAAAGCCTCTGAGTAGGGGTTGTCATTACTGACCCGTGGGCGGCTGTAGGAGCTCACCACGCCGAGTTCCTGCAACTTGGCCCTCAGCATAATGCTCTTCATCGGGCCGCCATTGTCAGAGTGCAAAACCAGCTGGCTCTTCACGCTTTTTTCAGCCCACACGCTGCGTTCTAACAATGCCGCCGCATGATCACCATTTTCCCTGTCATGAACCTCCCAACCCACAACTTTACGGCTATAGATGTCTTCAATCATATACAGGTAATAATGGCGTCCGATGATGCGACTGGGGCAATACGTAATATCCCAGCTCCAGACTTGATTGGGCCTGATCGCGGTAAAATGACGGACCTTGCTGGTCTTCGTTTTGATAGTGACGGTGCCACGATGGGTTAATTGATTGGCGGCTTTCAGGATGCGGTAAAAACTGGACTCTGAGGCCAGGTAAATGCCCTGGTCGGCCAGGCGTGGCACGATCTGGTAAGGCGGCAACTGTGAGTAAGGTGGCGCATTACAGACCGCCAGTATCTGTTG
>CAXMPN010000203.1:0-3270 GCA_964195195.1 Pontiella sp.
CCCGTATTGTGCAACACATTCATTACCTGCCCGCCGACCCGCTCAGCCGAGCGGACCGGATGACTGATATAGTCTTTGACAAAACTTGCTATGGTTGCTCCTCCCCGCCGCCAAACTTCATGAATAGAATCCGAAAACTGCGGCTGGTTTCTGTTTTTTTATAGCCTGCCAGTCCTTTGAGCAAGGACCATTCGAAGTCCTCCGGGCCTTTTGTCTGCCGGTACAATCCCCACAGCAGATGATGGCCGACCTTTTCATCGTCATATTTTTCCACGCGCCGATACAGCGTCCAATAGGCGGCCCAGTTGCGCTCGATACCCGGTGTGTTGCGCAGCGGCCAAAATTCCAAGGTACGAAACCGCGATCCCGCTTCGTTTCGCTCCCAGCTCATCAGCGGCCATAGCTTCCAGTATCTCGTCGATACATCGCCTACCTCGTATTGCTTCGTCGGTTTGGTGACCACATCCGTTGTCGATGCGAAAAACGGGATAACCTTACGGCGGCGCTGTTCATGACGGGCGTACTCCGTCTTGTTGTTCCATAAAATCGGCCAAAGCCAGTATTGCCGCGTTAGCGTACCAAGGTGCTTTTTTCCGTACAGCGGCCAGAAAATCCGCTTATACATTTCGCCGTCCGCCAACTGGATAAATGGCCATGGCGCATGCACAATCCACTGCTCATCGCTATGCATGTAACGAAAGAACGGCGCGACCAGCCAATAGTTTTCGGCACGTTCGGTAACGATCCGTCCATAGATCGGCACCAATATGAACCCCCCGCCGGGATTACGTTCATTGGTATATTTGACCGAAGTATAGATCGGCCATAGCACGAACTTTTTATCATATTCATTCTCAAGGCTGCTCGTTCCGTAGAGGGGCCATACCCGGAAGCGCTCAATCCGTGAGCCGGATGTTTTCGACCCGATCGGCCAGAGCACCGTCGTGGTATGAACATCGTTAATGTGCGATTTTCCGTAGATCGGAAAAAGCACGAACGACACCTTGTCGCGCCCGAGAAACTCGTAGATCGAACCGCCAAGAGGAAAGATCGCAAGATAGTTATCGCCCTGCGCAGAGGTGCCTTGGTAGTAAAATGGAATCACCCAGGTGCGATGGCGGTCGGTATCCGTAGAGAAGTCGGTCGAAAACCCGAAGAACAGGAACCGGCTGTACTGCTCATCCATGAATCCTTTTTTGGTGTAGAGCGGCCAGAGATAGTCTTTCCGCCAGCGCTCGCCGTCGACGGAGGTCGAATAGACCGGCCGCCATGCCTCGAAGGTTGCGCCATCGGGTGCAACCAAGCTCTCGTAGAACGGATCCCAGTCGAATGCGGCCTGCGACGAAGCAACACCGGCTAATGTCGCAATGAGTACGAACCACCTCATTCATACCTCAACGCATCAACAGGCTCCATGCGCGCAGCCCGCATGGCGGGCAGCACGCCGGCCAATGTGCTGAACACCATCACGATGACGCAGACGGAAAGCACGTCGGGGACTGTGGTTCGCGACGGCATTTGGGTGAACTGGTAGAACTGTGCGGACATCAGTCCCGGATTAAACCGGCGCAGGAATCCGAGTACCGTATCGAGATTGGCGGAAACCCACACGCCCATTACGATACCGATCACGCAGCCCAGTAACCCCTGAATGAACCCAAGGTAAAAAAAGATGCCCACTACTTTCCCGGATGAAAATCCCAGCGCTTTGAGCAGGCCGATTTCATGGGTTTTCTGCACACATAGCGTTATCAGGGTATTCGTCACGCTCATCGTTGCCACGAGCGAGATGCCGCACAACAGAATAAACATCATATCCTTTTCCACCTTAAGCGTGCTTAGCAGCTCCTCGTGGATCTGTATCCAGGTGCGGGTTTTCAGATAGCGGAACCAGCGGACACTGGGACCATCCGCCGCCTCTGCCAGTATCCGGTCGATCTTTTCGGCCGTTTCCGCCGCCCGATAAGGATCCTTGGTCATAATGCGCAACGACTGAACACCCGCCTCCATGCTGAAAACATCGCGAGCCGTCGGAAGGGAAGCCACCATGAACTGGGAATCGACGTCGTACATGCCAACCGAAAAGATGCCTGAAACCGTCAATTCGGAGGGCAGCCTTATTTCGTCCTCGCTCACGAAGCACTGCGGCGAGTAGACCGTCAGCCGGTCGCCGACCCACACCCCCAGATTCATCGCAAGCCGGTCGCCAATCACCACCGTTTCGTCGTCCCATGCATAGGTGCCTGCCACCAGGTACGATGCTACATCGGAAATGGTCTTTTCGCGTTCGGGATCGATACCCCGCAGTATGGCGGTCACCGCATCGCCCTGACGGGTCATCATCACAAATCCTTCAATAGCAGGCGCGATCGCCGTGACCTCGGGCATCTCGTCCAGCAGTGCAATGACCGGTTCAGGCATAAAACTCGCCTGCCCGCGAGCCGCGATCTGGATATGTGAATCCAGCTTGATCATGTGCTCCTTGTGCACATCGTCGAACCCCGTCATGACGGATAGCACAACAATCAGCACCGCGACACCCAGCATGATTCCCATCATGGTCAGCAGGGTAATCACCGAAACCATCGACCGCTTGGGTTTCAGGTATTTGAACGCCAAAAAAAGGGAAAAGGGCAACTTCATCGTTTCTCCAATAAACAAGCTCAGCGATTCTGGCAGACAGGTATCATAAATCAACTTTTTCCCATGCCGATAAACCGAGACCGCATCGTCGATCTCGCCACTCGCATCATCCACTCCCTGCCTGCATAGCAACCACTGCGGATCGCTGTTCACCCAGACCATCCACCCCGATCTCGATCACATCGCCGGCAGCCATCAACACCTTCGGCTCGCGAGCCGAACCTATTCCAGCGGGTGTTCCCGTTGAAACCACATCACCGGGAAGCAGCGTCATGCCGTGCGAAATATATTCGATTAAAAACGGAATCTTAAACAACATGTCTGCCGTATTGCCTTTTTGAAGCAGGGTATGGTTGTGCCGTTGCCATACCCTCAAAAGGTCGACATCCGGAATCTCATCGGGCGTCGCGAGGAACGGCCCGATCGGACAAAATGTATCGAACCCCTTGCCCCGGAACCATTGCCCGTTGGTCTTTTGAACCACGCGTTCGGTGACATCGTTCAGTAGCGTGTAGCCAGCCACATACTCCAGCGCATCCTTCCGGCTAACCTTGCTCGCTTTCTTACCGATCACCACCGCCAGCTCGGCCTCGCTATCGACCACCTGCGACCCGTCCGGCAACACAA
>CAXMPN010000204.1:0-3267 GCA_964195195.1 Pontiella sp.
CGCCCGACCCATACAAACTCGACGACACCTTTGTGACCAAAGGCTGGGTGCAAATCGCCGAGGGTAAGAAAGGCGAGAAGGCCCGCCAGTGGGGAGATAATTCTCACGAGAATTATTTGAAGATCGACCCCGAAGCCCAGCGGCGCACGCTGGAGTTCATCGAGCGCAATGCCAAGGCGGGCAAACCGTTCTACGTGGCCAACTGGCCGAACCTGACCAGCTTTCTCCCCAACCCGAAGAAATGCTCGCTGTCGCGGAGCATCTTGCAGGACGGGCTCCAATGCAACATCGATCCCTTTATAGCTGCGCTGATCGCCAAGCTTGAGGAGCTTGAAATTGCAGACAACACCTTGATCATAGCGATGGCGGACAATGGCCCCATGTCCCACAATCCGCCACCGGGGCTTGGCATGGCCGAAACGATCTATCGGGGTGGGAAGGGCGACTTCCTAGAAGGCGGCGTGCGCGTGCCAGCCTTTGCCTGGTGGCCGGGTGTCATCAAGCCTGGTCAGGTTGTTGGAGATATCATCCACGAGACGGACCTCTTCACCACGTTTGCCCGGCTGGCGGGCGCGACGCAGTACATTCCGACCGACCGCATCATCGACGGCATCGATCAGACTGCTCTGTTGTTTGAAGGCGATACCAACAGCCGGCGGGACTATGTCTTCATCTATGCGGGGCCCCGGCTGGGCGCGACCGTCAAGGGCAATTACAAGCGCCATTGGATCTCTGCCGATCCCGTCGGCGAGGCCAGCGGCATCCCCTCCGCCTTCTTCTTTTTGCCGGCCGATCCTCGCGAAGCCTCGCCGATGCTGGTGAACCTCATCCACCTCAAGAGCCCGTTCAATCGCATGAAACTTCGCCACGATCTGTGGAAGAAGAAGTACCCGGATGTGAAGGAGGTCCATGGTGTGCCCTGGACCGGCATCGAGAATGCGTCACCTGAGATCAAAGCCTTGGGGAAACCAAAGATAGACGCAACGAAGCTTCCATTCGATCCGCTGGAGTACGTGGAGCACCTCGATCAACTTCCCTTTGATCCGAACATGGATCCCGACATCGGGCAGTAAGGGGCCGGCAAGCCGAGAGAGGCCATCCCGCCCGAGCGGTGGGGAGGGTAGTTTTGCAGCGGGGCCTGAGTGGCGTTGGGGGTCGGGAAGGAGATTTGAGTGAGCTCGGATAAGGGCATCGAACCAAGAAATTCAAATGAGCGCACCTCGCGCCGCGATTTCCTCAGGACAGCCGCGTTGGCGGGTGCCGCTTTGGTCAGCGAGGCAACGCTGGCCCCATCGACCTCAAGAGCCGCGGAAACGAGCAAGCAGGAAACGGAGAAACTTGCCATCCAGATCGCCGGATACAAATTCGACCGGATCGCTGCGCTGGCCGATGGGCGGGTTGGCATCGAAGGCTGCGATGTGCATTTCGAAGAGGCGGGTATCGGAGATATGAACACGCATGTATTCAGCGGTCCGCAATCGCGTGACGTGACAGAAATCGGTCTACACCCCTTCATGCTGGCCTATGCCAATGATGGTTTTCGGGACTACGTGCTGCTCCCGATCTTCCCGTTGCGCCTGTTTCGACACAAGAGCGTCTTCATTCGAAACGATCGTGGCATAGACAAACCAGAGGACCTGCGTGGAAGGACCGTCGCCACGCCTGGGTATTCATCGACCTCGCTCACTTGGATCCGCGGGATCTTTCAGGACGAATACGGCATCTCGCCCAACGATGTTCATTGGATCGTGGCATCCAAGGATTCCTCCGCCGAGGCTGCAGGCAAGGTTTCCAAACAGGAGAATGTCTTCCCCGATGGCGTCCCGATCACTGCGGGGCCTGAAGGAAAGGATGAATCCGATTTGCTAGATTCCGGTGAGGTCGACGCCCTGTTTCACGCCGCCGAACCCCGGGCCTTTATCGAGCGCCACCCCAAGGTTGCGCGTCTGTTTTCCGACTATCGAGCGGTCGAGCGCGCTTACTTCGCAAAGACCGGTATCTTCCCGATCATGCATGCCGTCGCAATCAAGCGAGATATTGCACAGCAGAACCCCTGGCTGGCAGAGGCTGTGTTCAATGCGTACTCGCAAGCCAAGCAGATGAGCTACGAATACATGGCCAAGGATGCTTGGTTATACGGGTCGCTACCCTGGTTCGGCCAAGAGTTCGATGAAACCCGTGCGTTGATGGGCGACAACTACTATTCCTACGGTATCGCGCCGAACCGAAAGACACTGGAAGCGTTGTTCCGGTATTCCCATCAACAAGGACTATCCAATCGGGAGCTTACGATCGAAGAGCTTTTTGACCCAGCTAGCCTCGAATTGGCTGAGTCCGCGGCTGAATAGCTCGGCTGCCCTATGCGCCAGCATTCCGTGATCACGTCGGAACCGAGCGGCCGGTTTCGACTTCGGTATGCCGGCAGGTCGCTTATCAATCTTCGTATTGATCATAGCGCCTGCCGCTACCGCTAATGGGCGCGCACATTGCTTGCACCTAATGACGAACAGTCGCGTTGCCAAAACGGAACGCGGCACAAGCTCGTCGCGAATATCCCCTAAGTGCCACAAGTCGACACCCGTTGCGGCGCGGCTGCCAACCAGGAGAAATCCACTGCTGCCCGCCCCAATGACGATGTGTAGGTCCATCGAACGGCAGAATCACTTTACAAATCAGCAGATGGTCAAGATCAGATTCCCGCAAACGGTTGTGATGGGGACGCGATGACGGCCGCTGCCCAATGGATCAGAGAGCACGATGACCGCCTGTCCTTTGTGGTCCTTTACATAAGTGGAGCCATCCTCCTCAGCATCGTGCTCAATCTGTTCTGGGTCATGACGCTCATGTTGGCGCACTTCGTTCTCGAAATCGTCCGCGGTTATCTTCTGAAGGTGCGGCAGCCGTTCTTTCATGCCGTGTGGGAGGTCAAGCTCGATATTGGTCTGGTCTTGTTTGCGCTCGTGGTGGCGCTCTATGCAGAGCATGTTCTGGCACTTCTCGGTCTCGGCCAGGTCGCGAGGGCAGGTCAAGCTGTTCGTGGCCTTGAGGTTGCTGCGCGCTTCGGTGTCGTTGAGCGTGCATTGCGCATCGTCGCCCTCACCATTGATGACATGGCGCGGCTGGCACAGGCCGCGGTCAAATTTGGCACAAGGAAGAACGAGCCTGCCACGGCAGCGCCAAACAACCATGGGTATCGGGACATCGATAGAGGCTTGAATTCGTCGGTTGGGTTCGGCGATCTGTTCAGCCTGTCTTTTGCGGTGCTGT
>CAXMPN010000205.1:0-240 GCA_964195195.1 Pontiella sp.
GTGTTTAAGCATCGCAGCCTTAGCTAAGTCGGATAAGGCCGTAGCGCGAAATGCCCGCTCGGGGTCACTTTCTGCCGAACTCAGGGCGCCGGAAGCGGCCGTAGCACCCCCGATTGCGGACATCAAAGACAATGGAATCTAAGCCAAATTGCTCGACCAGTCGTTCGGCAGCTTCTGTATAACTTCGATGATCGAGCTTGCCGAAAGTTAGCCGAGGCTGAACGCGTGCTATGGTAGAGT
>CAXMPN010000205.1:250-3239 GCA_964195195.1 Pontiella sp.
TAGGTTGCGTCATCGTGATGGGCGTGACCGCTGGCTGGGGACGGCCGCACCACCTCCAGCACCGGACCTGATATGCTCGGACCGAGCCTTTCTCGGTCGGTAGAGTCGAGGAAAGACGCGGTGGCATTTAGGCGATAGGGAGTAGCTGTTGCCGACGGCTTTCGCCAGTTGCCGGTGCCTCACTCTTCGCCTTGGCTCCGTTTCCTCTCCCCGCTCATCAAACCGGACGTGCCGATTTCCGGCATCCGGCTTTCCGACTGGCTTCACCGCAAGGCACACGACACACGGCCTTCAATGCAGATGTTGTGCGACAACACCCAGGTCATGACAGTCTTCGCCTTAGGGTACAGCTCCCTCCAATGCCGTCTGATCTCAATGGTGCTGATAGGCATACGCCAGTCACCGATCCTTAGCTTCTTCGAAAGCGCACCAGAAGTCAGGGTCCTTTGCTCCGCCAGCATTACCAGGCATCGACACTCATATGACCCTGTCCGACTCCCGCCAGGACCGCCGTCTGAAAACGACGTTGAGGCCGCTACCCTCACCCCAAACGGGTCTCCCCCGATTACCTGCATCACCTTTCCGACGTGCTGTGCCCACTACCCCGGCGGATCGAATGGGGACAGTCAGAACCCGTATTCGGCCTAGCGCATCTCCTCGGGATCAAGCTGTTCCCACGCATGCGCAACTGGAATGACGTGACCTTCTATCGGCCCACCAAGGCAGCCGAATACAAGCATATCGATGCACTGTTCACCGATATGGTGGACTGGGATTTCATGGAGCGGCATGTCCGTGACATGCTGCAAGTCATTCTCTCGATCCAGGCTGGCAAGGTGCTGCCATCAATGCTACTGCGCAAACTCGGCATCCGAAATCGCAAGAACAAACTCTACCGTGCATTTCGGGAACTCGGCCGCGTCGAGCGCACGATTTTCCTTCTACGCTATATCTCCGATCCGGATTTCCACTACGGCATCCGCGCCGAGACCACCAAGATCGAGTCCTTCCATGACTTCATGGACTGGATTGCCTTCGGCGGCACCGTCATAAAAAGTGGAGATCCCGTCGAGCAGGCCAAGCGCATGAAATATTTGGATGTCGTTGCCAACGCCATCATGCTGCACAACGTGGTCGACTTGACCGAAGTGCTGAACGCCATGGCCGAGGACGGCTTCACTATCACACCGGAACTTGCCGCCAGTCTGAGCCCCTATATCCGCGGGCATATCCTGCGCTTTGGTCGTTGGTCACTCGACATGAACGATAAGCCGGTGCCGCTCGAACCCAAACTGGTTCCGATATCCGCCTGAGGCCCCAAACGATAACTTTTTGCACGTACTACGAACGGACGCCTAGAAAGGGGCCAACAGCAGACCTTGAGGCCGAATGGGAATATGCGGCACGAGTTGGTGCAGGATTGCTACACGGACAATTACCGTAGTGCCTCCGTTGCCTTGCTTTCTTTTGCACTGACGAACGGCGCGAAGGCGAGCCCGGCCATCAACCCGACCGAAGCGACAGAAATTTGAGATCGTATCTTCATATTCGTTTCTCCAGGACACTACTGAATTCCGCAGGGCCCGGCGCAACCATTTGCATCGTCTTGATGAACTTCTGCCCTGGCGTTACGCTCAGAACTGAGCTTAACTGATAATCGCCGTTCCAGGTAGAGCGGCTTCACCGGAAGCTCACTGCGTTTCAACACCAAATTATATATGGGTGCTACTAATGAAATCGAATTGGAGATGTATCTCTATACTGGGATGCGAGTTGACCGCCATCAGTGCGGTGGCCGGACTACTGCTTACAGTCACTGCCATCACGCCCACGTGGGCGCAGGCCAAGAAACCGAACATTCTCATCATCTGGGGTGATGACATCGGCTATTGGAACGTTAGCGCCTACAACCACGGCATGATGGGCTACAAAACGCCCAACATCGACAGCATCGCAAAAGAGGGCGCGCTTTTCACCGACTGGTACGGCCAGCAGAGCTGCACCGCCGGCCGCGCAGCCCTTATCACCGGCCAATCGCCGTGTTTCGTACAGGCCTCCTCAAGGTCGGCTTGCCGGGCGCAACGGAGGGCCTGCAAAAGCGAGACGTGACGATGGCCCAGCTGCTTAAGCAGCAAGGCTACGCGACTGGGCAATTTGGTAAGAACCACTTAGGCGATCTCGACGAGCACCTGCCCACAGCGCACGGCTTCGATGAGTTTTTCGGCTCGCTCTACCACTTGAACGCCGAGGATGAACCGGAGCATCCCGATTACTTCAAAGACCCGAAGCTGAGAAAGAAGTACGCAACGCGCGGTGTGATCCATACGTGGGCGAATCCGGACGGCACTCAGAAGATCAAGAGCACCGGCCCGCTGAACAAGAAGCGCATGGAGACGATCGACGACGAAGTGACCGCACATGCTCTTCGCTTCATGACGGACGCAGCTAATGCGAAAAAGCCGTTCTTCCTGTGGTGGAACTCCACCCGCATGCACGTCTGGACCCATCTGACGGAAGAAGCTGAAGGGGTCACCGGACAGGGGATCTATGCCGACGGCATGGTGGAGCACGACGGCCACGTCGGCGTGGTGCTCGACAAACTCGAAGAACTCGGCCTTGCTGAAAATACCATTGTCATGTATTCCACCGACAACGGCGCGGAAGTGTTTACCTGGCCCGATGGCGGCGCGACTCCCTTCCGCGGGGAGAAGAACACTAACTGGGAAGGCGGTTTCCGCGTCCCGACTGCCATCCGCTGGCCTGGAGTCATCGAGCCCGGCAGGGTCGTCAACGACATCGGAGCCCACGAGGACATGCTGCCGACCTTGCTGGCTGCGGTCGGCGAGCCCGACATCAAGGAGAAGTTGCGCTCGGGCGGCGTGAAGGCCATCGGACGCAAGTACAAGGTCCACCTCGACGGCTACAACCTGTTGCCCTTCTTCAAGGGAGAGGTGCCCACGAGTCCGCGCAAGGAGTTCCTGTACTGGAC
>CAXMPN010000206.1:0-2703 GCA_964195195.1 Pontiella sp.
TTAACCCATAGCTGGCTAGGGATGGGTGCATGAAAAACAATATTGATGTCCGCATGCATCGCGGCGAAAGTCGCACTCGGTGTGGAGGCCGAAGAGGCCAACGGACGAGATGATCACGGGCGGCGGTGAAATTTCCTTATTAGCCTGAACGGAGAATAAGATGAAGCAGAGGGTGAAACTTATTGCAGGATGGATGCTTTCATGTGCACTCCTCTGTACGGCAGAGGAGTCACTTGATCTTTCGACGGCGGATTTAGGAGAAATCGATCGGAGTTTGAACAATCCGCTGACCAGTATCTGGTCAATGACCTTTCAGAATAATACGTCGTCAAAAAAAGGGGATTCCGTTCAGGGGAAGGAATATTCCAATAATCTATTTTTTCAGCCGTTCCTTCCATTCGAAGTTGGTTCTGAAGATCAATACATGTTGACCCTACGCCCCGTCTTTCCATTGGTTACGCAACCGACTTTTAATGAAGCCGATCCTACGCCCCGCAGTTCAACGGGACATGAGACCGGGCTGGGCGATATCCAGTTGCTGACGCTCTTTGGTCCGAGCAAGAGCAGCGGAGTGGTCTGGGGGGCTGGCGGCACCTTTATTTTTCCGACGGCAGCAGAAGAGGTGCTCGGAGCAGGTAAATGGCAGGCCGGTCCAGGCGCTATGCTTTTCTATATGGGGAAGCCATGGGTGGGCGGTCTTCTTTACCAGCACTGGGAATCCTATGCGGGTGAGAGCGACCGGCAAGAGGTATCCAAAACCGACCTGCAATATATTATTCGGCGCTCCATCCCCGGTGCTATGTCCATAGGCATGGGACCGACCATTACGTATGATTGGAAGGCTGATTCAGACAACGCCCTGACCCTGCCTGTTGGACTGGGTGTCACTAAAACAACGCGTTGGGGCGGCAACCCTTATAAAGTTCGCGTTGAGTTGCACTACTCGATTATCCGACCTGAAGACTACGGAACCGAATGGAACCTTAGACTGCAGCTCACCCCAATCATCAACAGTCCGTTTAAAAAATAAGTTCGGGCCTGAACAACTGTAAGAAATGGAATCATTTTCGTATTCATTGTAGTCGCAGACTGGATGAAGACGCGCAGGCGAGGGTGGCAGGGAGCGGACGGCCCCATAGGACAAGGCGAAGCCACAGCAGATGGCGTCCTCGCCGTCTAGGTCCTTTTCCGCCTCTGTGCCCTGTGTGGTGTATAGTCCATCCGATGTAATGGCTGAGGTCGAACAGGGACCTTTACTCCTTAGTTCAGAGCTGCGCGCTGCGTAAATTCCTCCAGGAATGTCACCCGAAGGCGGAATATTCTTCTGAGATTACCCAGTGAATGGCACAGGAGTTATGTGTCCTCCTTCGCAGGAAGTATACGTCATGTAATAAAGGGTATTTAATATTGAATAGCACTGAACATATATTAGTCTCGTTGGAGATAGCGTAACAAGGGAGAAGAAATCATGAAAGTAACGATGCTGTATGCACTCGCGACCGTTCTGGCAGTTGGATCCGCGTCGGCCCTAGACCAGGAAATCATTCACGATGCAGAGTATTATATTCTTGCCGCACAGAACGGTGAGCAATGGGCGAAAGACGATATGGCGATCGACCAGAAGCTGAAAGAGCTTCGAGATAAAAACGACGGAAAGCCCCCTAACATAGTTTATATCCTGCTTGACGATGTTGGCTTCGGCGAAATCGGAATGGATGAGCTCAGTGTTGTTCGCGGCTACAGAACACCGCGCATGAGTCAGCTGGCGAACGAGGGCATGAGTCTGCAGCGTATGTACACTGAGCCTTCCTGCACTCCAACTCGCGTCTCCATGATGACCGGGCGCTACCCGACCCGCACCGGAACCACGGAAGCTAAAGCCACGCTGGCCGGAGACGGCCTCCATGCAGACGAAATCACCGTTGCCGAACTGCTGCGCGATGCCGGCTACTATACCAGCCACGTTGGCAAATGGCATATGGGAGATATCGAGCAGGCTTATGCCAATAACCAAGGCTTTATGCATGCTGAATTCCCCATCCACCAGCAGGGCCAGCTCGCCATCATGGGGCGGGATATGGAGACGGCCAATGTGATTTGGGGCGTGGATGCAAGCCGCCAGGATCAGTCTCTGACGCTGGATAAACTATTTGTGCCCAACCCGGCTGATATGGTTACCGGTGTAGAGTTGAAGGAAGGAAAACTCTATGAAGTGGAAATGGAGTCCGGCGAGGCCTGGACGCAGAAAAAATATCGGGAAATGAACGAGCGCTACCAGCGCAACGCGCTCGAACAGCTCCGTACTCTCTCCAAACAGGATAAACCGTTCTTCCTCAACTACTGGCCGCTTTTCCCGCTCTCTTTCGTTCAGGAATTCCGCAGCGAGTACAACACGCTTAACGGCGGAACGATGGCTGACATTCTGGTCGAAGTCGATGAGTGGATCGGTCAGGTAATCGATGAAGTCGACCGCCTTGGAATCGCCGAAAACACCATCATTCTCGTCATGGGCGACAACGGCCCCTTCATGCAATACGCAGGGATCACCGGGCAGAACGACCGAATTTATCGCGGCGGCAAGGCCGATCACCTCGAGGGCGGTGTGCGGGTAAATGCCTGGATGCGATGGAAGGGCGTTATTGAAGCCGGCTCCTTTGCTGAAGATATCTTCCATGTCAGTGACCTCTTCACAACCTTCGCCCG
>CAXMPN010000206.1:2777-3205 GCA_964195195.1 Pontiella sp.
AATGCATATGCCGCCTCCCGGATCCAATCCGATTGCCGCATCGATTTTTGACCTCTACCGCGACTCCCGTGAAGAGCGCCCGATTGACTCCATCAAGTATGGACCCTGGGCTGGCGGCCAATTTGCAGGGATGGTCAAGCGCCACATGGCCTACAAAATGATATATCCGGACCGTCCTCCGGTTTACGATATCCCCTACAAAGGAATCGAAAACCTGCGTCCCGAAACCCAAAAAGCCCTCGAAATCTTCATGATGGGCCTGCCGCAGAAGCCGAAACAATAAAACGGAATCAAGCCGACACCTGAATGCGAGCAAGCCGCATCAGGAAAGAGAATGCGAAAAGAGTGTCCAAAAAAGTTAATGTTTAGGAGGTACCAAGTGAAGGTGATCAAGAAACAGTTAATTACCGGTTTAGTCTTATCCGTGC
>CAXMPN010000207.1:0-3159 GCA_964195195.1 Pontiella sp.
ACGCCGTTTTATTCTGCCTATGTCAAAATTTCTGAAGGATGCTCCAACCAATGTGCGTTCTGCATCATCCCCAAACTGCGCGGTCCGATACAAAGTCGCCCCGTGGAGTCCATCCTCGATGAAGTCAAGCAATTGGCCGCGCGCGGCGTGCGGGAATTCAATCTCGTGTCGCAGGACACCACGCTCTACGGTTACGACCTTGGCATGAAACACGGTCTCATTAAATTATTGGAAGAGATGGCGGAGATTCAAGGGGTCGACTGGATACGCCTGTTCTATAATTATCCAACCGTGCTGACCACGGATTTGATGGATGCCGTGCAACGTATCGACCCGGTGTGCAAGTACATCGACGTACCGCTCCAGCATACGCACGATTTCATGTTGAAACACATGAAACGGCAGGAAACGGAAGCCGGCGTGCGGCAGATGATTGCCGAATTGCGCCAGCGCATCCCCGGCGTCGCGTTGCGCACCACGTTCATTACCGGGTTCCCCGGCGAGACGAAAGAACACTTTCAACACCTGCTCGAATTTGTGGAAGAGGTTCATTTTAATCACGTCGGCGTGTTCGCCTACTCCGACGAACCGGGAACGACCGCGTTCAATTACCAGGACAAAGTGGCCCCGGCACTTGGCGCGGCGCGGCGCGATCAATTAATGGCTACGCAGAAGAAAATCGCCCTCCGCAAAAACAAAGAGCGCGTCGGGCAAACGCATCCGGCGCTGGTGGAAGGGCTGGATTCCGACGATGGCTTTCTCATGCTGGGACGTCTGCCGTTTCAGGGACCGGACGTGGACGGTCAGGTGATTCTCGAACAATGCGAGGCCGAACCCGGAGACATCGTTTCCGTGTGCATCACCGGCGCGTTGGACTATGACCTGGTGGCCACTCCTGAAAATCAAGAATAACCATTCATAAGCGTAGATAGAAGATATGGCATCAATCAAAGGCACGATTGGAATATTGACCGGCGGAGGAGATGTGCCGGGGCTCAACCCGGCGATCCGCGCCATCACCATGCGTGCCCTGCGCGAAGGCTACCGCGTGCTGGGCATCCGCAAGGGTTGGGAAGGGTTGATTCGTATCGACCGCGACCGCCCGGCGGCGGAGCAGGAATATTGCCAGGCGCTGACCGGACAGATCGTCAACAAGGTCGGCCGTACCGGCGGTACGTTTCTGCACACCTCGCGCACCCAGCCCTCCAAGGTGAAAAAGAATAAGGTGCCGGCGCCTCTCCAAAAAACGTACGCGCAGGAGATCAACGACCTGACGCCGGAAGTGATACAGAATCTGGATTACCTGGGCATCGATCACCTCATTCCCATCGGCGGAGACGACACTTTGAATTATGCCTTGCACCTTCATCGGGAGGGGTGCCCCGTGGTGGCGATCCCTAAAACGATGGACAACGATGTGGCCGGGACCGATTACTGCCTTGGGTTCAGTACCTGCGTGACGCGTACGATTGAATTGTCCAATCAATTGCGCACCTCTGCCGGGTCGCATGAACGGTTTCTGGTGATCGAGGCGTTCGGCCGCTACGCCGGGTTTACGGCATTGTTACCGGCCATGGCCGGGGCCTGCAACCGGTGTCTGATTCCCGAACATCCGTTCGACATGGAACGGTTGGCCGAACTCCTGTCCGAAGACCGGCGAAGGAATCCCAGCAACTATTCCATCGTCATCGTTTCCGAAGGCGCCATGTTCGCCGACAGCGGCATGGTGTTCGAAGGCGAGGAGGCCGACTCGTACGGACACAAAAAACTCGGCGGCATCGGCGAGCAGGTGGCGGCGCGCCTCAAGGAACTGTCGCCGAAATACAACGACGGCGAACAGGTCGGCATCATCAACCAGCGGTTGGGGTATCTGGTGCGGTCGGGGCATCCCGACGCGATCGACTCTATCGTGCCCGTGGCCTACGGCAATATGGCTCTCAACCTGTTGTTGGAAGGCAAGAGCGGGCGGCTGGTCAGCCTGCGCGACGGCAAGTACGGCGACGTAGACCTGACCGAAGTCACCGCCAGCAAAAAACGCGTGAATTTAAAGAAGCATTACCACACCGAACGTCTCCGCCCCGACTACCGGAGTTTCGAAAATAAACCTCTCTTCATTATGTCCTGCGAAGATTAACCGGGCACGGCCCGGTGCAAGTTTCGCAGAAGCGGAATGGGGGTAGCGATCAAATGCCCTCGCCCGCCGGGGTACTCCGCCCTTGCCTCCCTATAGGCATTGTGATAAGCTACCGCCACAGCTCTATATTGTGCTAAAAGCACTGTAAAGTGCTATTTTTCAATTATTTAACTCACACGCTCTTGGACTGGAACAGGGGTGACCGCAAGGCTTCTGTGCCGGGACGAAGGGGGCGGTGGATCCAACCCATTCTTAAGGAGAATGTATGTCTGAAATTACCATGAATCAACTGTTGGAGGCTGGGGTGCACTTTGGTCACCAGACCGCGCGCTGGAATCCCAAAATGAAGAAGTATATTTATGGGGCCCGCAACGGAATCCATATCGTCAACCTCCAGAAAACGCTGACTCATTTCAAGGAAGCGGAGAAGTATTTAAAGAACCTGTCACAACAGGGCAAAAAGATCCTGTTTGTGGCGACCAAAAAGCAGGCCCAGGAGCTGATTGCCGAGCAGGCGGAACGGGCCGGGATGTTTTACGTCAATCAACGTTGGCTGGGCGGCACGCTCACCAACTTTGCCACCATTCGAAAAAGTATCCAGCGCCTCCTCGAACTGGAGCGCTTGGAGGAGGAAACCCAGTTCGAGCAGTTGCATAAAAAGGAAGCTCAATCAAAGCGCAAGGAAATCGAGAAACTCAATAAGTTTCTGCGAGGCATCAAGCACATGAAAGACCTTCCGGACGTCATGTTTATTGTGGATACCCGCAAGGAACGTATTGCGATGGCGGAAGCGAACAAGCTGGGTATCAAGGTGGTGGCGATCGTGGACACCAACTGTGATCCGGACGGGATTGATTACGTGATTCCCGGAAATGACGATGCGATTCGTTCGATAGGCCTGTTTGCCAGTCGCATTGCGGACATTTGCCTCGAAGGTCAGGAGATATACAAGGCCGTCCAAAAGGATAAGCAGGAAGCTGCCGCCAAGGAAGCTGCCATCAAAGAAGCTGCGGCGAAAGAGAAAG
>CAXMPN010000208.1:0-232 GCA_964195195.1 Pontiella sp.
CGTGACCAAGGGCAAGAACAATTTCCTCCAGAACCCACCGAATGCCGCAGTGTCGATTTTTGGTACTCACGGTGATATCACGGACGTCGTCGTGGTGCTACCCAGCGCCCCCAAGGTGAGGGGTGACGAGTTTGATTTCGAAGTGCGCGTACTCGAAGGTGAATTGCCGGCCACAGGGGGCGCGGTTGTATTATTTATCGACCCTGTCGGAGTCCCCATAAGTCCCACATCC
>CAXMPN010000208.1:242-3157 GCA_964195195.1 Pontiella sp.
CGCCGCCGGTGTCCACCGTCGCCACGAGCGGCGTGCCGTAAGGCGATGAGCCAACAACGACCATAGAGGAGGAAAAAAAATGAGAATCCGTAGGAATCAGTTTGGTCACGGGACTAACGGGATTGCAGCAGGCCTGCTTGAGGGATTCAAGACCAGTTCGCGGACATCAATTGAAAGGATGACCGGGCAAAGACGTCCCATCATGTCGATAAGTGGTGTTGCGGTAGCCCTGAGCATGAGCATGACGGCCCTTTTGGGTTTTGTCGACACCGCCTACGCCGACACTTATGCAAAGCACCTTAAGATGGGTGCGGACACATCGGAAAAAAACATGACGAATGTGCCGTTCGTCAAACCGAAGAACTGGAAGACCCCCTATACATCGCCGGGTTATTGGCCGATTTACTATAACCGCGGCCCAGTCGATCGATCGCCAGGTGACAAATCATCTAAGGTAATCGTCATGGGGAGCGGCGATCCGACCCCGAATCCCTATCGCTACGGACCGGCTCATGCGGTCATCGTCAACAATTATCCCTATTTCATTGATTGTGGTGATGGTTGGTGGCGTGCGGTAGGGAAGTCGGTGCTTTCTCAGCCCGCGGTCGATCTGGCTTCGGTTTTCGCGCTTGAAAACATCAAGTACCTATTCCTCACCCACCTGCACGAAGATCACACAGTCGGACTTCCTTCATTTATTTCCAATCCCTTCAAGTTTGGTCCCGGCGCGGATAAGAAGGTCTATGGTCCAGCAGGCATCGATGTGATGATCAATCATCTCAATGCAGCGTGGACCATCGACCGCAATGAAATGTTTCAGGGTTCGACAACCCAAAAAGCGGACGGATCAACAGCTGTGGGCATTCCGGTATGGCCATCGACAGATACAAACGGTCGGAAAATTCTGGAAGATGACAACGTGTTGGTTGAAGCCTTCCCCACGAAACACGGCTTCCTGGACCATACCTATGCCTATCGCTTCACCACCAAGCCAGACAATCGCGTGCTCGTGTTCGGCGGCGACGGTCACTATTCAAAGGGTCTCGTCAATGCCTCGAAGGGTGCGGACGTACTGGTTATCGAATCGATCACGCGCAAGAACGTGAAATTTGCGCCCTGGGGCGGGAAGACCGTGGATGAGAAAGTAAAGACCATCGGCGCCTACCACATGTTCCCCAAGGATCTGAAAAAGGTGCAGGACGAGTCCGGCGTCAAGCAGATTGTCATGACGCATGTTCAGAACTACAGCGATCCTGAGCATTTCGACCGCCTTGGGGTCTTGAAGGAAATGCGAGCGGCAGGCGTTAAGAACATCCTTCTGGCCGAAGACGGTGATCTTTTCTAACCAAACGCGGGATACATCCGCGCACCGATGTAGCAAAATGTAGCCGTATGGGTGGGTCAGTCCTTATCTGTTGACGCCACTCAACGCTGATGACCGGTTGTGGCCGGTTGCTGCCTGTCACGATCAGGACTCCATCAGCGTTCGACCGGCCGCTCCTAGGCGAAAGCCGACATTCGTCAAAGGAGTTCATTTGCTCAGTCAGACCATCTTTGAATGACCGCTTCCGCCTAGAAGCAGACGGTCAGATAATAGAGTTGCGATAGGCAGAAAACGACCCAAAGCGGACGTTCTGTCACCGCACGACTAACCACATACCGCCTATGGTTTTTAACCGGCAAGATAAAGCTAACATATGTGCGCTACCGTCTCGTTGCCACCCCCGTGGGGCAGGGAGACTAATAACAAATAAGGAGAGGATTCCTGCACCCCTCACTTCTACGCTTCCATGCTAAAGAGCATGGACACAAACCTGTCTGCACGACTTGGTAGATGAAAGGAGACGAACGATGAAGCGATCTGTTTGAGTCCAAGCTCTACTAATAAAGACAGGAGGAAAGACGATGCATATCAGAAAAACATTAACGATGCAGCCCCGATGCGCAAGTTTCTGAATAACATCTAGACCAACCAAGAGAGGAGAGATGCGATGAAGATTCCCCCATTGAACAGATGGACGGAGCGGGCGAAGGGAGTCGTGGCCGGGGCGTTGGGCGCCTTGCGGCAAGCCCCGTGGAGCCTGGGCGTCTGTCTAATAGTGGCTTTGCCACAGGTGGTAAACGCCGTACAGCAAGACGCCGAATACTACGTACAGGAAAAGCGATTCGGCAAGCAGTGGGCCGTCGAAGATAAGGAAGTCCAAAAAAAACTGGCAGCTCTTGAGAAAAAATTCGGCAAGAAACCGAATATCGTCTACATCCTGGCAGACGACACCGGCTACACCGAACTCGGATCGTACGGCGGCGGCATTCGCGGCTTTAAAACTCCAAACCTCGATCAAATGGCGCGCACCGGCATGCGCTTCCTGTCTTACTATTCCCAGCCGGCCTGCACAACCACACGCATCGCTCTGCAGACAGGACGTATCCCAGCCCGTACTGGCTTGGCTGCTGTTCTTTTTCCCGGAACCAGGGGAGCTGGACTTACCAACTACGAAGTGACTATCGCGGAGCTGCTTTCGGATGCGGGTTACACCACCGCAATGTTTGGCAAGTGGCACATGGGCGGCTCATTGGACGACCAGGAGTATATACCCACCAATAATGGCTTTGACGAGGCGGTGTGGAGCGAAGGGAATCCGCTGTGGTGGGGATACAATAAGGGCGTCAAACCCACCGATCCAGACGGCTATATGACTCGGGCTCATTTTACCTGGCCTCCGGGGCCTGATGCGCAACCTTGGGACTTGGGCGGAGTCATGCGCGCCACCAAGGGCGGGAAGCCTGAGATTGTCTACCCCTACAGCATCGAGAAATACAACAGCTATGATACCGAGGTGGCCGACAATACGATCGATTTCATCAAGCGTAACGCCAAAGGCGATCAGCCTTTCTTTGTCTACTACGCGGGTAAA
>CAXMPN010000209.1:0-247 GCA_964195195.1 Pontiella sp.
TGAACTGCGATTCGCGGAAGTTGGGGTCGTTGAAGTTCATTTCGACGAGGTTGTCGCGCACCTCGCTAATCGTGTCTTCGAGGTTCATTTGAGGTTGGTGATCCGGCGCCAGCTCCTTGTAAAGGTCGAAGTTGACGCGGTAGGAGCGCTTGTCCGGAACAGCGTCGGGATTCACGATTACCTTTGCCCCTGGAATCTGAACGGCGATCGCCTAAGCCAGCGGTTTGACCTGCGTATTCCATTCGGT
>CAXMPN010000209.1:349-3148 GCA_964195195.1 Pontiella sp.
CATCGGGCGCCAAGGCGTACCGTCACTCAGAATACCGATCTCCTTGTTAATCAATGCTCCGGCCACAAAGTCGTTCAGCACCAGATCGAGACGAAGACGGCTGGTAAATCCGCAAGCCGTCGCAAAACGCAGACACGTCACGGTAAAATCATCGTCGGCCAAGGGTTTCAGATCTTTCTCAGCCGCAACCTTAGATCGGGCATAGGCCGTGAGCGGATTAAGCTCGTCGTCCTCCTTCTTCGGATAGGCGCTGGCCTCGCCATACATGCTGCAGCTGGAGGCATAGACAAACTTCTTCACACTCTTGCGTTTGCACATTTCCGCCAGGCGAACGGCTGCGCGATAGTTCACCTCCATCGTGATCTCCTCGAACTGATTGCCCATAGGGTCGTTCGAGATAGCCGCCAGATAGACTACTGCATGGACGCCATCAAGCAGTTCTTCAGGAAACGCACGGACATCGCCGTACACCTGGCGATTTAGTTTCACCTCCGGCAGGCAGGCGGCGTTACTTAGACTGTGGGCAAAATAGCCAATATCGAAGCCGATCAGCTCCGCATCGGGAAAACTATTTCTGAACCGATCGGTCACGCTTGGGCCAATATATCCCAGATTGCCTACGATAATGATTTTCATACTCTATCCCTGGTTTTTTCCGTTTTACTTGTACATCCGTCGCACAGTGGCCGCAATCTCAGGAACATCGGTCACCAGGTGATGCTTTGCGCCGACTACATGTGCCTCAAAGTCCCCTTCACATAGCTCATCGAAACCCAGATACAGATCATCCCACCAACCTGTCATTCCAAAATCACGTCCGAGTACGCTATGGGAACGAAAGTAGAGCATATCCCCCTCATAGGGTTGCACGACATGCCTGCGCACGGCAGACAGCATGGTTCTGATGCAATGCTGTTCCCGCAACTCCATCGGCACTTTACGTCCGGTCAGGCCAGCCCCGTAGACAGGCAAGCTCTTGCACTGCGCCTTGCTCCATTGCACCATTTTTCGCAGGTACGGCAGGCGCTGGAGAAATCCGACCAATCCACCCGAGTGCACTGCGGGTTCCGTCTCTATGGCGGCCTGTGCATGCTCGGGGGTATGATTAAGTAGTGCCTCTTTCATTCGCTCAAAAGCGGTAAGCTGTTTTTTGCTTCCCCAGGGCTCCTGTGGCCGGTAGAAGGGGGAATTGAGGTTCGGCGCGTCCCAGATCAGCAAAGGCCCGTCTATCCCGACCCCGTCTTTAGAAAGCAGGCGCGCCACCTCTATGGCAATCAGACCTCCGATGCAGTTCCCCCCCAACCGACAGGTCTTCCCCACCAAGAACCGCTTGATTTCCGATGCATAGGCCAGTGCCATCTCTGGAATGCTTCGCGCCCCGCGCCCACCATCCCACCCCGACCACTGAAGGGCATACACCGGTTGCTTAGGATCCAGGCTATGGGCGAAGTTGCTGAACACAAGAACATTGCCTTTGCCACCATGGACCAGGAACAGGGGAATGCCCTCATCCGTCCCTTTCTGGAGCATTTGCAGAGAACGGTAGTCCGACAAATCCGGAGTGCCCCCACTATCGAGTAGTCCGGCCAGACCGGCAATGGTAGAGGTATGGGCCAGTGTCGAAAGCGGCAACTCTATCCCGAAACGCTGCTGTATATGCAGGAAGAGGGTAACCGCCCGGAACGAATCGCCCCCGAGTTCGAAGAATTCCGCAGAGCGGGGAATCCGTTCTAATTCCAGCAATTTGCTCCAGAGATCGGCCAGAGCTTCCTCGGTCTCAGATTCGTATTCACACTCTTCCCCTGCATACTGGCTGTTGCCGATTGCGGGTTTCGGCAACGCCTTGAAATCAACCTTCCCGCTGGGAGTGTAGGGCACCACATCTATTGCGATCACGAAAGACGGCACCATGTAGTCGGGCAGCTTATCTTCGAGATATCGGCGCAATACCCATGGATCGACCTCTTCACCTTGCTTGACCGTGAAATATGTAACCAGTTGCAGGATGCCATCACTGTTCTGTGCGGCATGGGTAAGGCAATGGGCGATGCCTGGAAAGCAGGAAGTGGCATTGTTGATTTCGCCCGGTTCCACGCGATGCCCGCGAATCTTGACCTGATGATCCTTCCGCCCAAGAAAACTGATCGAACCATCTGCATTAAATGCGCCCAGATCGCCTGTCTTGTATAGAACCGGCCGCTGTGGAATTCCAAGCGGATTGGGGATAAACGACTTTCGAGTACTTTCTTCGGAATGAAGATAGCCATGGGCCAGATTTCGCCCAGCCAGATACAATTCACCCTCTTCTCCAACACCCACAGGGCACATCATTTCATCGAGAATATAGACGCTGGTATTTTTCAGCGGGGCTCCGATCGGCGGCAGATCCGGCCAGCCCACGGGATCCCCCTCCAGCAGATACGCAGTAATGACATGTGTTTCAGAGGGGCCGTATTGGTTGTCGAGCGAGGATTGTTCGATCTGTTTAAAGAATGAGCGCACCGCATCGTCTACGCGCAGCTGTTCGCCGGCCGTAATGATCTCCTTCAATATCTCCGGATAGGTTCCAATCATATGCGCGGCCTCGACCAGACTGCGCATGGCCACGTAAGGCAGGAACAGCCGCTCAATCCGCTGAGAAACCAACTGATCCAAAAGCTTTCGAGGATCCTTGCGGTCATCGTTTCCAATCAAATGCAGCGTTCCGCCGGAAGCGAGTGTTGTGGTGATCTCCTGAAAGGATACATCAAAACTAATACTGGAATACTGAAGTACACGGGCGGCCGGCTTAAACGTATT
>CAXMPN010000210.1:0-3123 GCA_964195195.1 Pontiella sp.
GGCCGATGCCGTGGCAGGAGATGCCATATTCTTTGCAGATGGAGTGGACCTGATCGGCGTCGTTGGCGTGGTCGACGATCACGCAGAAGCCGGTGCCCATGTTGAACACTTCGTACATCTCCGCATCGCTGATCCCACCTTCTTCCTGAATCAACTCGTATACCGTTAGCAAGTCGGGTAAAGGATCAATCACAAAACGGATATTGTCGGTTTGCACGCGGGTGAGGTTGGTGAGACCGCCGCCGGTAATATGCACCATGGCCCGAATATCAATCCCTGCTTCCAGCATTTTCATTACCGGTTGAACGTAAATTTTTGTCGGCTCCAGCAGTTCCGCACCGAGCGTACGGCCCAGAGATTCTTCGTACTGGTTGACCTTTCCCTTTTGCTCCTCCAACGTTTCGCCCAATAAAACTTTGCGCGCCAGAGTCAAGCCGTTGGAATGCACCCCGCTGGCGGCGAGTCCCAGGATCAGATTGCCGGGCTGGATATTCTGGCCGGTGTTGATTTGATCGAGTTTCACATGACCGATGGCGGCGCCGATGAGATCGATGCCTTTGATGATCTCCTTCACCTGCGAAATTTCCCCGCCGGAAATACTGATCTCTGCCTGCCGCGCCCCTTCGGCGAGGCCGCGCCCCAACTCCTCGAACACTTTCGGGTCGGTGTGCGAACAGCCGATATAATCCACCATGCTCACCGGCCGCGCACCGACGCAGATGAGATCATTCACGTTCATCGCGATGCAGTCGATACCGAGGGTGTCGTACTGGTTCATCAACTCCGCGACGATCACCTTGGTACCGACACCGTCGGTGCAGAACGCGATGCCTTCGCCATTGCCCATATCAATGACGTTGGCGAAGTAGCCAATATCAGCTTTCAAGGGATAGCGTTCACTGAATTGGCGCGTCGGCAGAACATGTTTGAGCAGGCCGTCCAGCGCGGATTCGGCTCCCGACTGGCTGACGCCGCTGGCTTCGTATTGCGATGTTTTGCCGGTTGGGCTGGACATGTTCGACTCGAGGAATGGACAAGGGTTCCTGACGGTACTATAGCATTATTGCCTGCGACCTTGGAATTTTTTGGAGGCGGAAAAAAGGGGGGGTTGCCGATTTAAGGATACACGCCGCGTTCCTGGATACTGAGGGCGATTTTTTCAATGGCCATGGCCATGGCGGCAATGCGGTAGGATTCGATTTTGTCGTGGGACCAGTAGCGGTCGCGGATCTGCTGGAAGGCCATCCGCATGCTGTCGTCCAACCCGGAGCGGACCAGATCCAACTCGTTGGGACCATGACATAGTTTCTCAGCAAGTTCAGTCGGGATTTTATGGCCGTTGGATTCGATGGCCTGGAGCAGAAGATCGTTCTGGCTGACCTCAAGGCGGCGGGTGAGGCGGCCGAACCGGATGTGCGACAGGTTCTTGGTCCATTCGAAGTAGGACAATCACCCCGCCTGCATTGAGAAAAATATCGGGCATCATCACCACTCCCTTTTGCCTTAAAATGGCGTCGGCACCGAAGGTGACGGGTCCGTTCGCCGCCTCGGCGATCATTTTGGCTTTGATGCGCGGAGCGTTTTCCATATGGATGACCCCTTCCATGGCGGCGGGGATCAGCAAGTCGCATTCTTCTTCCAGGATCGCGTTGCCGTCCTCAAAATACTGGGCGTCGGGATAGCCTTTCACTCCACCATGTTCTTTATTGTAAGTGTTGACGGCTTCCACACTGAGGCCATTGAGATCCATCAACGCGCCGTCGTGTTCGATGATGCTGATGATTTTCGCGCCGTCCTCGGCTTCGAGGATTTTAGCGGTGTGGTAGCCGACATTGCCCAGTCCCTGAACGATAACGGTTTTGCCTTCTAGGGTGCCCTCGAAACCCGCTTTCTTTTTATCTTCCCGGTGGCGGAAGAACTCGCGGATACCGTACACCACGCCGCGCCCGGTGGCTTCGGTTCGGCCCGGGATACCTCCCAGACTGACGGGTTTGCCGGTGACACACCCGAGAGCATTGATATCTTCCGAACGGTGTTGCATATAGGTATCGGCGATCCAAGCCATCTCGCGGGGACCGGTACCCATGTCCGGCGCAGGGACGCTGGTGGCAGGGTTGATGTAATCTTTTTTGATCAGCTCAAAGGCAAAACGCCGGGTGATGCGCTCCATGATGGCATCGTCATACTTTTTGGGATCGACCACCAACCCGCCCTTGGACCCGCCGAAGGGAACATCGACCAGCGCGCACTTGTAAGACATGAGTGCGGCCAGGGCTTCCACTTCATCCTGGGTCACCAGGGGAGAATAACGAATGCCGCCTTTGGTGGGGAGCTTGTGTTCGCTGTGAACGGCGCGCCAGCCGATAAAACTTTCGACCTTGTCGTCAATTTTTACGGGGAAGCGGACTTGGTAAACGTTGTAGGCCCCTTTAAGGTAGTACGCCATGCCATGGTTGATTTCAAGGGTAGCGGCTGCGATATCAAATACGAGGTTGACGTTTTCGCGAAAACTTTTTTCCTGATAGACGGTCGTTGCCATGCGTCACTCCGAGAAATAACAGCCCCCCATTAGCTCAGCGCCCATACCTCTATGCTAAACCCAATTTCGAGGAAGGGGGTAGTAATAAATTCGGCCTTCCTCCCGGATTCATCTGGTTTTTTTCACGGGTGACGGCTGGATTTTAATCCCTTTCCCCTATATCATCGGATGAATTTTTGAAAAGGATGAAGTATGAAGCAGGCGACGCACGAGATATCGGTCAAGACCCGGGGGCGGGGGCTGGTCAACATCAATGATGAAATCATCTCCTGGGTGCACGCGCAGGGGATGACCACCGGACTGCTCACGGTGTTCATCCGGCATACCTCGGCTTCGCTAGTGGTTCAGGAGAATGCCGACCCGGATGTCCTGCGCGACCTGAGCGCCTTTCTGGATCGGCTGGTGCCGGACGGCGACCCGCAATACCGGCACTCCTCGGAAGGGGACGATGATATGCCTGCGCATATCCGCTCCGCCCTGACGCAAACCCAGATTTCCGTGCCGCTGGTCAAAGGGCGGCTTACGCTGGGTACTTGGCAGGATATCTACCTGTTCGAGCATCGGACGGCCCCCCACCGCCGGCA
>CAXMPN010000211.1:0-3073 GCA_964195195.1 Pontiella sp.
ATTCAGAACTCAAAATTCCTTCCACCCCAATCGCTTGGACCATCGCCGGTTCCGACTCCGGTGGAGGGGCAGGCATCCAGGCCGATCTCAAGGTGATGAACGCCTTCGGCGTGCATGGCTGCTCAGCTATTACCGCGATCACCGCGCAAAACACATTGAGCGTCCAATCCACCGAGCCGGTGTCCGGACCCATGCTCAAAGCACAACTAGAAGCGCTGAGAGCCGACTTGCCTCCCGCCGCCATCAAGACAGGCATGCTCGAGTCTGCCGAAACCTGCCGTATCCTTGCGGAATTTCTGGAATCGGCAACCGCCCCGGTCGTTTGCGACCCGGTTTTGAAATCAACCTCCGGCGCGAACCTGCTTGATCCCGCAGCACTCGATATTTTAATTCGCGGCATATGTCCCCATGTTGCCGTACTGACCCCCAACCTTCCGGAAGCCGAGCAGATCATCGGAGAGAACGTCATCAAGATTGAAGACGCAGCGGCGAGGCTTCTCGAAACCGGCGTTCAGTCTGTACTGATCAAAGGCGGTCATGCCGAAGGGAACGAGTGCCGGGACTACTGGACGGACGGCACGCAGTCGATCTGGCTCAGCAGTCCGCGCATCGAAACCCGTGCGACACACGGCACCGGCTGCATCCTCTCCGCCGCCATCGCCTCAGCCATCGCCCGCGGTCAATCCATTCCCGACGCCGTCGTTTCCGCCAAGTCCTTCCTCAACCAGTGCCTTCGTTCGCCCGCCAACCTCGGCACGGGCCACGGCCCCATGGTGATTATGCCCTTCCGAAATGATCCAAAAGACGGCCCAACTATCCGGCAATCCAATCTTTCAATCGGCCCCATCCCCACCTAGTATCCCGATATGGAACCAATAACACTTTACTTCACACTCCTGCTTGCGGGTTTTGTGCTGATCGGAATGGAAATATTTCTTCCGGGTGGCATCCTCGGCATCTTCGGAGCGGTCGCATGGATATCGGCGGCGGTGGTGGGATGGAAGAACTTTCCCGCCCCATGGAACATGGTGAGCGCATTTTCCCTATTGCTGGTCGGCATCCTGACCTTTGTGGTCTGGATCCGCTACTTCCCGAAAAGCCGCGTTGGCAAAAGTCTCTCGCTGAATGAAAGTTCCGCCTCGTACAAATCCCACAAAGTGGCGGACCTCCCGGTCGGTAAGGTGGGGGAAGCCGCTTCGACCCTGCGCCCCTCCGGCATTGCCATCTTCGACGGGAAGCGTCTCGACGTCGTAGCCGACGGCGAATGGATCGAGGCCGGCGAAGGAGTAAAAATTTCATCAACCTCCGACGGACATATGTCCGTCGTAAAAGTATAGACCTATGCGTTTTAAACCATTTTTCATTGCGCTCTTTTGCTTATTGTCGATTTCGGCGCATGCAACGGAATTCCTGGCCACCAATGCTTATATTGTGGCAGAAGGCCAGACGGTACCCGATGAAATCTGGGTGGTGGCGAATACCGTCCAGGCCGATGGATCGTTCGGCGATGATCTGTTCGCCGCCTCCGGCACGGACATGTCCCTGAAAGGCTCCTACGAGGGCAACCTGTGGGCCGCCTCCCGCACAACGGCCACCCTGACTGGAGACTGTCGGCGGAATGCGCGGATGGCCGGACAAACCCTGCGCATCGACGGCAAGATCGCCGGCAATCTTATGGCTATGGGCAACACCGTAATCATTGGCACGAATGCAACCATTGCCGGCAATGCCCGGCTGATCGGAAGCAGTGTGGTCATGGAAGGCACGGTACAGGGCAATGTCTCGATTAATTCCGCACGCGTCGCAACACTGGGAGGCCGCATGGAGGGCGATGTCAAGGTGGTCTCGCCCGACATCTTCCTGCCGGCCCAGGCGCGCATAAGCGGAAACCTGAGCTACACGTCCAGCCAGGAACTCCTTCCCGCCGATGGAGTGGTTGGAGGCAAACTGCAACGGGTCACTCCCAAACCGCCTCCGGTGTTGTCTATCGACCGGGCGAAGTCGCATGCCATGTGGTTTTTCGCGGCATTTCTGGTGGGTGTTCCATTCATCGCCACCTTCCCCATGACCACGGCGATGGCCTCGCTGCTGGCGCGCAAGTCGCCGATGAAATGCCTGGCGGTCGGCTTTGTCGCCTCGTTCCTGTTGCCTGTTTTTGGCCTGATGAGCATTTCATCGCTGGTCGGCCTGCCACTCGGTGCGCTGATACTGGCATCCTGGGGCATCCTGGTTTATGTCAGCCGTATCATCATGGGCCTGATGATCGGGTCGCTGATCCTCAAATCCGGAAGCACCTCTATCGGGCGGGTTCTTATGTCGATGGCATCGGGTCTGGCGGTTATCTACCTGGCCACCCTGATCCCTACCATCGGACTTCCCGTTCAACTGGCCGTCGTCTGGATGGGCATGGGTTCGCTCCTGCTGGCCTTGCTACAGAAACGCCGCCTGATCATTCAGATACCGGAAGAACTGAAACACCTGGAAGAATTACGAAATAAACCAAACAACACTACGGAGGAATCAAAATGAATTTGTACTATATCCTGCTCGTCCCCGTTGCCCTGATCCTGCTGGTCTGCTTCGGGCTGGCCATCTCAGTCATCAACCTTTGGGTCCGCGCGCTGTTCGCCGAAGCCCCCGTTCGCATCCGCGACCTGATCGGCATGAAGCTCCGCCACGTTCCCCCCAGCCAGGTGGTCCTGACCTACATCTCCGCCATCAAGGCCGGCCTAAGCATGACCACCGGGATGCTCGAAGCCCATTATCTTGCGGGAGGCAGCATGCAGAATGTCGTGCGTGCCATGAGCGCCGCCGACAAAGCCAACATCGAACTCAAATTCCAGCAGGCCGCTGCCATCGACCTCGCCGGACGAAATATTGTCGATGCCGTGCAAACCAGCGTGAATCCCAAGGTCATCGACTGCCCCGATCCCTCCAAGACGGCAACCGGCATGCTCGATGCCGTGGCCAAGGACGGCATCCGCCTGCTCGTCAAGGCGCGCGTTACCGTCCGCACCAACCTTGAGAGCCTCGTTGGCGGTGCCACCGAAGACACCATTATCGCCCGCGTCGG
>CAXMPN010000212.1:0-3053 GCA_964195195.1 Pontiella sp.
AGCTCAAATCGTATCCGGCACGCTGGCCTACGCGGTTGGCGCGGGTAAGGCCGTCGTATCGACTCCTTATTGGCACGCACAGGAGCTACTGGCTGATGGCCGGGGCAGGCTGGTACCCTTTAAAGATCACAAGGCTTTGGCGCATGAGATCAATGAACTTCTGGATCATCCGAAGGAGCGCCTCGCATTGCGCCGCGCTGTTTATGACTATTCCCGACCCATGGTGATGAAGAAAATGGGCCGTCGTTATCTGGAAGTTTTTGCTGACGCTGAAACCGAACGCTCACCGGTGACGGATCTGCCGGCACTCGACACGCTACATCAGCGCAGGCAACGACTGCCGCAGATCAACCTGAAGCATCTACGCCTTATGACGGACGGCACCGGCATCCTCCAGCATGCCAAGTTTACTGTGCCCGACCGCGCTCACGGATACTGTGTCGATGACAATGCCCGTGCACTGATCGCCATCACCATGGCACATGACTTGCATAAAACAGACGTTTCACTAATGGAGTTGTCCGTCCTGTATCTTAGCTTCCTGGACGATGCTTTCGATCATGAGACCGGCCGGTTTCGAAATTTCATGTCCTACGATCGGCAGTGGCTTGAAAACACCGGTTCGGAGGATTCTCATGGCCGTGCCGTGTGGGCCCTGGGCGTCATGGCAGGCTGGGGCCTCAACGACGGCCAGGTCGCTGTTGCGACCCAGCTCTTCAATGACGCGCTGCCGGCACTGGAAACCTTTGCGGACTCCCGTGCCATCGCATTCCCTATCCTCGGGATTCAGGCGTATCTTCGCCGCAACGAGGACGACGATCGAGTTCGGGAGATCCTGAAGGCACTGGGCAACAGACTGCGGAATCGCTTCAGGCAATACGCCACCGAAGATTGGCGATGGCACGAGGAGATGCTGACTTACGACAATGCGCGCTTACCCCAGGCACTCATGGCCTGTGGCCGCGCCACCCATGATAGTGACATGGTGTCCCTCGGTATCGATGTCCTTGAATGGCTCAGAGACATTCATCTCGATCCATCCGTTGGATGGTTCGCACCGGTCGGTAATCAGGGTTGGTTTCACCGGCGTGGCACCAAAGCGCAATATGATCAACAGCCTCTGGAAGCGGCCGCTATGGTCAGCGCCTGCCTTGAAGCGTATGAGTGTACCCAGGATAAAGCATGGACTCAGCTGGCATCCACGTGCTTCAACTGGTATCTGGGCAAGAACGCTCAACAGATTAAGCTTTACGACCATGCCAGTGGTGGATGCCGTGACGGGCTGCAGGCGGATGGTGTGAATGAAAATCAGGGCGCGGAATCGACGCTCTCTTACACTCTGGCCCTGCTCACCATATACAACCTCCGCGGATTGACCACGGATCACGATAACGTCGAGGACTCGCGTTCGAAATTGGCGGTCTAGGACACTTCGCGGTGCGGCGCACGCCTATCGACTCGCCCTGAACCGGGACAATAGCTCCGGAATTGAAACGGACGCGACTCTACACCTTTGGTCCGCGATACCATACGGAACGATCAGCGTGTCTTCATGAATCATGCTTCCGCAGGAATAAACCACATTGGGCACATACCCGTCTCGCTCATGCTCATCAGGGGTCAGGATCGGCTCACCGAGCCGGCCAATAACCTTCGACGGATCGTCGAGGTCCAGAAGCTCGGCCCAGATGCTGTACTTCCGCATCGGCCCCACACCATGGAATAGCGCGAGCCATCCTTCGGGCGTCTCCACCGGCGAACCACAATTACCGACTTGAACAAACTCCAGGGGATGAATGGGCTCCTGCAGGAGACTCGCTTCACTCCAAAAGTGAAGATTGTCCGAGAACATAATGTAGTTATTGACACCGTCCTGGCGCGACAACATCACGAATTGACCATTGATCTTTCTCGGGAACAACGCCATACCCTTATTCTGTACGGCCTTGCCGTTGAGTGTATGAATCTTGAACGTCAGGAAGTCATTGGTCTCGAGAAGCTGCGGCAGTATTGAGAACCCATTGTAAGCCGTGTAAGTCGCATAGTAGAAAACCGACCCATCATCGTCGACGAAACGCACGAAACGCGCGTCCTCGATACCTCCCACTTCGTTTTCCGTCACCGGGAAAATTACCCGCTCAGAGATCTGCTGATCGGAGCGAAAAATCACTTCGTAGTTGGACCGGGCCAGCCACAATGCTGTATCAATCGCCTCCTGTTTACTTTTTAGTCGAAACTTAGTCGATCGAAGGTCCTTTATCTGGATCTCCAGCTGATCGAAGGTAAATGTTTCTTCCAGGCCTTCCAAGAGGTGATTCATGACCCGATTCTTTGCACCCATCTCTTCGAGCTTGCGCCGAAAATGAAGGCGGTTAAAAATGGGATCCGTGTGAATTTCCGGCGTAGCCACGTACTGACTGATTCCGTCGAAGAAAATGTCGTGGTTCTCGTCGACGATCCCACTACGAAATTCAATGGAAGATATATGACCCTCACCCGTCGCTCTGAAGCTCATAATGAAACGCTGTGATCCCTTGTCCAAGCCGTCTTGATTAGGATCAGGCACGATGGAGGGATTAAACAGCGCCGCCGACTCAACTGAGTACTCAGAGGTCACATAGGCACCAAGCAGAAGGCGGCGCTCCGATGATAAAGAGAGTCGCTTTGGCACATGCTGTGAAATGTGCTGGAAGTTCCTCTCCAAGGCTTCTCTGAATTTTCGATGGCGCGCCGAGAACTCCTCGAAGACAGTCTCCAGCAGCTGATGTACGTCATCGTCGCTGAGCTTTACGACGCGGCCAACCAAGCCTCGGATCCGCGCCTTGCCGCCGGGAATATGCGGCCGGGTGATCACACGAGAACTCGCGGCGTTCAGTACAGTGGAACGCCGTTTGACCAGTGGCTTGCGTTGTTCTTGTACTCTCATTAGTGATTGCGCATTGATGTCATCTGCCTGAGAATGATTCTGTGTCTCTGGCCTGAGCCGAGACCGCCCGGATTATAGCCGTGAGGTCAATTTAAAGCTTGCTTTACGCATCGCACTTTTGAAAAAC
>CAXMPN010000213.1:0-3052 GCA_964195195.1 Pontiella sp.
GAGAAGATAGAGGGCAAAACATTTGAGGGCTATGGCTGTGGTTTCTTTTCGTGTCATTATATTTATGTCCTCACAACAGTGTCATAAGTGGAAAATTTTCCATATATGCCCCTTATGGGGTGGACTAATTTTCCACATATGACCGCATTAAAGGGGGAAACATGGAAAAGTAACTGTTTTATTTACCACCAAATGCCTGGTCTTTAAAGATCTGAATCATTCCCTTCGGTCATTATTTTAACCGTGCGTTCGGCACTATTTGCGCACGGATCTTATCTACGGTTGCCATTCCGCTTTGCTGCATTGCTGCCGCAAGCTCCCGCCTCACGGTGTGTCGCCAGGCCACCAAGTCCGCTATTAAGGGGGAAAAGTGGAAAGTACGGTGTTTGAGCCCATCCGTCTGGCGAAATAGGCGGGCCCGGGGATGTCCCGAAGAAAACGGGCAGATGCGCCGGGGATTGAACACCAATGACCTATTGACAGGACGGCTGTATCGCGTATTTTTCCAAGCTCTGGAAACACAAAGGATTTAGTTATGGGCAAGAAACAAAAAACCGAAGACGAAGAGCTGAACGACGCCGCCGTTTTGGCGGAAGAGGAGCTGGCTGATAAAGAAGCGGCTGAGGCCGAAGAGCTTCCGGATACCGAGATTATTGCAGAGGAGGTTGTTCCGGTCGTCGAAGAAGAGGAAGACGAGTCGCTGCGCGATCAGTTTGTCCGCCTGCAGGCCGACTTTGCCAATTTCCGCAACCGTACCCAGCGCGAGCGCATCGAACTCTACCAGCGGGCCAACGAGGATCTCCTATTGGAAATCCTGCCCGTGCTCGATCACTATGAGATGGGACTGCAGACGGCGGCGCAGCACGATGCCGACCAAGCGGTGGTGGACGGCTTCAAGCTGGTCTTCGATCAGTTCCAGAATGTGCTCAACAAATTTAACCTCACGCCGATCGAAGCGGTGGGCGAGGTGTTTGATCCCCACAAGCACGAGGCGCTGACGCATATGCCGTCGGACGAGTTCCCGGCAGAAACCTGCTCAAACCAGGTCCGCCGCGGCTACCTGTTCGGCGACAAGCTGCTGCGCGCCGCGCAGGTCGTGGTCTCTTCGGGTCCTGCCGAAGCCAATGAAGGCGATGAAAAATAGTTTTGAATTTCGAGTTTAAAATTTTGATTTGCGGGTCTGCGACGGCTTGTTTCTACAAGAGACCAACGCCGCCAGCGTTCCGTAAATCGGTAATCAAAAATCAACAATCTGAAATGAGTTTATAGATGGCCGACAAACGCGACTACTACGAAGTGCTGGGCGTGGATCGAACCGCCTCGGAGGATCAGATAAAGAAGGCCTACCGCAAGGTGGCTATGCAGTATCACCCCGACCGCAATCCCGGCGATCAGGCCGCCGAAGAGAGCTTCAAGGAAGCCTCCGAAGCCTATGAAGTGCTGTCCGATGGCGATAAAAAGGCGCGCTACGACCAGTTTGGCCATCAGGCCTTCGCGCCGGGCGGCGGCGGATTCGGTGGCGGCTTTGGCGGCGGATTCCACGATGCCTCCGACATCTTCGAGCAGGTGTTCGGCGGCGGATTTAACATCAATGATCTTTTCGGTGGGGGCGGCGGACGCCGCCGCAGCCACGGCCCGGCGCGCGGGTCGGACCTGCGCTATGACCTCGATGTCGACTTCGAGGAAGCGGCCCTTGGATCGCGCCGCACGCTGACCTTGCCGGTATCCGAAACCTGCGGCCATTGCACCGGGAGCGGAGCAGAGCCGGGGACCTCTAAGAGCACCTGCCCCACCTGCCAGGGCCGCGGCCAGGTCACTGCCGGCGGCGGCTTCATCCAGTTTTCACAAACCTGCCCGAGTTGCGGCGGCGCGGGCGAAGCCATTACCAGCCCATGCCGTGAGTGCAACGGCGCGGGCAGCGTCAAGGAGCGCAAGACCATCAAGCTGCGCATTCCCGCCGGCGTGGAGTCGGGGTCGCGGCAGCGGTTGCCCGGGAAGGGCGAGGCCGGCGCGCGCGGCGGCCCGGCGGGGGATCTGTTTATCGTGTTCCACGTACGCGACCACGAGTTTTTCAAGCGCAACGAATTGAATATCTACTGCGAAGTACCCGTGCCGTTTAATATTGCCATGCTCGGCGGCGAGATCGAAGTTCCGACCCTCCATGGGGACGCCAAGCTCAAGATTCCGGCCGGCACCGAAAGCGGCAAGATTTTCCGCCTGCGCGGGCAGGGGGTGGTGGACACCGCCCATGGACAGGGCAAGGGCGACCAGAATGTAATGGTCAAGGTGGAAGTGCCTGCCCGCCTTTCCGGTAAGGAAAAGAAGGCGATGCAGGAGCTGTGCGATATGCTGCACGACAGCCACTTCGAGGAATCCGCTAAGATGAGAAAAATGGCGGCCACGTTCTACGAGCGCAAGCGCAAGTTGGAAGCGGAATAGGGACTAGCCACTAAAAACACCAAAAAACACGAAAACCGAACAGCGGCATCTTTTTGTGCATTCTTGTGTTCTTTGTGGCCATTGGAACCAATGAGAATCAACTCGCTAATTGAATCGGGGGAGCTGTTTGACGGCCGGGGTGGCGCGGCCGAAGCCGTGATTGAAGTCGTCGGCAAGGCTGCGGTCGAAGCGCGCATCGCCAAGCGCTGGACAGTTCCTCCGCCCGCCGTTGAAATCGAATTGATCCAGGCCGTGCCGAAGCCCGACCGTTGGGAAATGGTATTGCAGAAGGCGGTCGAGCTGGGCGCAACAAGCATTCAGCCCATCCTGACGCAACACACCGAGTTCAAGCCGAACCCCAAAAAGCAGGAGCGCTGGGAAAAGTGGATCCTGAATGCGGCACAGCAGTGCGAAGTCCGTTGGCTGCCGCAACTCAAGCCGCTGAAGCCGATGGACGTCCTCCTGCCGACGCTCGGGGCGTATGATCTGGCTTTGATCGGCTCGCTCTATGAAGGCACGAAGCCTTTCCGGGAGGTTGATTTCTCCAGGAAAAAGCGAGTTGCACTGCTGATTGGCCCTGAGGGCGATTTTTCGCAGGAAGAGGTTAGGGCCG
>CAXMPN010000214.1:0-1369 GCA_964195195.1 Pontiella sp.
GGATTGATGCAAACAACATGGTTATCGGCGCATACAATTTCTCGGCACCAATGAGAAGAATGACGTTAGAGGAAGTAATCCCAAGCGAGTCTGAACATCCTAAACAAATAAAAAAAGAATCTGCCAACCAGGAGCTTCAGCCTACTGTGAAAACGCCCGTCGAGTCAGGCAATGCACAAGGCACAGCGGCTGAGCTTTAACGTTAAAATCAATCCCGCAGGTAGTGGCAACCGTGAGCGCCGCCGTGCTTCTTAGAGTAGTCCTGATGGTAGTCCTCGGCGGGATAGAAGGTGGTGGCGGGTACGATTTCGGTAACGATCGGTTTCTTCCAGTTTTTCTGCGCCTCGGGCTGCACCTTTTCGGCGGCGGCTTTCTGCTCGGGGGAGAGGTAAAAGATGGCGGAGCGATACTGGTCGCCCACATCGGGTCCCTGGCGGTTCATGGTAGTCGGGTCATGCAACCGCCAGAAATAGGCCAGTATTTCTTCGAAGGTCACCTGATCCGGATCATACACCACCTCGACGCCCTCCGCATGGCCCGTCCCGTGGCTGCAGATATCCCGGTAGGTTGGATTTTCCGTATGTCCGCCCGTATAGCCGACCGTGGTATCAATCACGCCGTCCAATTCCTGAAAGAGGGCTTCCACGCCCCAGAAACATCCGCCCGCAACTATCGCCTTCTCCATCTTTGCACCCTCCATTTTGTCCGCGCCAAACGCCGCGACCGAAGCGGCTGCCAAAACAAGCATTAGCATTTTTTTCATAATCATCTCCGTGTGTGGTTGCTTAGATGCCAACTATGAAAATCTGTTCAATCGTCTTGGTTCTCGCCGCTTGGGGAGCACGGGAGGCGCGATCCATGATCGCGGAATGGCCTCTTAACAGCAGGCGGGGTCATGGCCCCTGCCCTACACGTTCCTCGGCATGAAGATGGTTCCCGATTCTCGTTTGCCAACCTGATCATGGCTTTGTTCATGGGAGGTGGTGTGGCGCGATGTCCCTATCGCGCCGCCATGCGAGAGCAGTTACCGTTTGAAATGCCCTATGGAGGGACGACCTCTGTGTCGTCCTAATTAATGGCAGAGCAGTACCTCGGCCTCCGAAAGGACGACACAGAGGTCGTCCCTCCACTTGTAACGTACGGCATCTTATCGTGATATGCTCTAAACAGCGGAGGATTCCATACACTTACTGATGGACAAACTGGATCATCGGCCGCGGCGCGCCAGAGGCCGAGCGCCCTACCCAGTTACATGACAGCACCTATTTAGGGCGGGGCTTGTTGATGATGCCGAGAATGACGAGGATCAGGTAGACGCCGCCCATGATGCCGGTAAACTTCCAGATTTCCTTCTGCTTCTCGAGCATGT
>CAXMPN010000214.1:1379-3035 GCA_964195195.1 Pontiella sp.
GCCGCTTCCAGAATTTCGGGAAGCGATTGACATGCCGCAACTGGACCGGCGTGCCTTTAGGAAGATACTTCAGGGTGGTTTCAAAATGCGGGGAACGTTCGATATAGTAGAGCTGTTCGCGGTTGTCCACGATGGCATAGACCAAAAGCTCGTCGCTCACGATATCCCATTTCTTCCCTTTGCTCCATTCCTTGACGCGATAGCGGGTATAGGAGCCTACATCCTGATCCAAGGCCCTCAAGGACGGTAGTATGGCGTTGTCGACCACGATGGCCCACACAAATAAACACAGGCAAAACATCGTAATGAAATATTGTCTCCGCATGGTATTCTCCGTTACTGGCTAGTTCTTCAAACTATGGATCGGCGCGGGTATCCTTCCGCCAAAGCGCACAAAACGTGCCGATTTCCCTGCATTCCTGACTTTCATTATCACACTTTCACCGAAAAGTCCCCCAAACGACACGAACTCGCCGGCGGACTTTCCGGGAACCGGTATCAGCCTTGCCGCTGTCGTCTTGGAATTGATCACGCCGATCATCAGTTCATCCGCCATGATGGCCGCAAGGGTTTCGGCATCGGTATCCCCGGGGACGGGCACCATATCCAGTCCCACCGAGCAGACGCAGGTCATCGCCTCCAGCTTTTCGAGCACGAGGCACCCGCTTGCCACGGCCGCGGCCAGTTCCGAATCCTCCATGACGGGTATAAAGGCGCCGCTTAAACCGCCGACGCTCTGCGAGGCGAACGACCCCCCCTTTTTTACTGCATCATTGAGCAACGCCACGATCGCCGTCGAACCCGGTGCGCCGATTTCATCGACCCCCAGTATCTTTAAAATTTCGCCCACGCTATCGCCTACCGACGGCGTCGGAGCCAGCGAAAGATCCACCACCCCGAACGGTAGGTCCAACGCATGGGCCACCTGACGACCGATCAGCTCGCCGCAGCGGGTGACCCGGAAAGTCGCCTGCTTAATTTCCTCTGCCAGGTCGTCCAGGCCGAGGTTATCCGCCCCGACCGCATTGATCTTTCTTTCGAGTGCACGGGCAATCACTCCCGGCCCGCTGACACCCACATTAATCACAGCATCCGCCTCGCCCAGTCCATGGATGGCACCGGCCATGAAGGGATTGTCGCCGGGCTGATTGGCAAAGACCACGAATTTGGCGGCTCCGAAACCATGGTTATCTGCCGTGGCGGCCGCCAGATCCCTCACCGTCCGTCCCAGCTTTGCCACGGCATCCATATTCAGGCCATGGCGCGTGGAACCGGCGTTGATGGACGAGCAGACCCGGCTGGTCGATGACAACGCCTCCGGCACGGCATCGATCAGGTTTCCGTCTCCCGATCCAATGCCCTTTTCCACATTGGCGGAAAACCCGCCGATAATGTCAATCCCCACCTCGGTGGCGGCACGGTCCAGGGCCTGGGCCAACTGCACAAAGCCCTCGCAGGAAAATCCGGCACCGATATGCGCAACGGGCGTCACGGATATGCGCTTGTTAACCACCGCAACACCGTACTTGGTACCGATGCGATCACACGTTGCGACAAAGGTGGCGGCCAGCCGGCGTATCTTGTCTTCGATATTCCGTGCGGTGGAAGCCACATCGCCTGTGCGACAGTCGAGCAGGCTGATGCCCATCGTCACCG
>CAXMPN010000215.1:0-3033 GCA_964195195.1 Pontiella sp.
ACCGCTGCTCTCATACAGTTCGACCTGCTCACGCACCCAATCCAGTGAGGGGGGAATATATTCGGCCATGTTTACTTCTCCTTGTTGGGTAAATTGGTAACTACTCACCCACCCTTCAAAAAGCTATCCCTATACCGCCAAGTGCAACAGCAAGTGGCGAAGCTACGAGTCCGGCAGCCGAAGGCTGCGAATTGCCGCCACTTTTTATGAGCCGACATTATTGTCGTCACGTTTGGCGATAAAGGCCGATTCATCGCCGTTGTGTATAAAGATTCTACCCTTCAGCGCGTTGTCCGTTAACACCGCCCATCCGCGACCTCCTGCTGCATCATTATCATCATGACCTATCCAGGAAAATTCGACGGCTTGCTCACCGTTTCGTTCTACTACTCGGTAGTCAACATCGGCTTCAATGGCAATAAATTGTAAACATCCAAGACCACCCGCCCCCAGAGAAATGTGGGCTGGAACGACGAGGTCAAGCGCATCGAGACCCCAAACCTCCATTTCTTCAATTCGCCACCTACCAACAAATTTGGTCATCAGACCACTCTCCAATTTACCCTTGAAGTCGAATGCTCAAAGCTCATAACGTAGCCATTAAGTCTTCCCACACCCTCAGCCACAAAGGGGTCGAATCTTTCTTGACAACATAGCGACCTGCAACTATGCTGCTGATCTTATACGGTAAATGGGATCACCGCGAATGAGTTATTTCGGATCGAAGGCGACCTCGGGCTTGTGCCAGCCCATCATCGCCATGATGCCGCCGCACGACACCTACATTGAGACCCACCTGGGCGGGGGCGCGATCATGAAGCGCAAACCGCCAGCACTGCACAACATCGGTATCGACCTTGACCCACAACCCCTCACTGATTTTGCCTGCGACTACCCCGTGAAACGGATTAACGGTTGCGCGCACCAGTTTCTGGCCGGGTACGATTATCAGGGTTCTGAGTTGATCTACAGCGACCCGCCCTACCTGAGGCGCACACGCAGCTCGGGGCGCAGCTACCGTTTCGACTACGAGGAAGCCGACCATATCGAGCTGTTGAACCTGCTCAGGACCCTGCCCTGTCACGTCATCCTGTCCGGCTACCCCTCGGTCCTGTACGACGATCTGCTTGACGGGTGGCGCAGCCTGGAACTGCAAGTCATGAACCAGGGCGGCGTCCGTACCGAAAAACTCTGGTTCAACTTCGCCATCGACCGGGTGCATTGGGCCAGCTACGCGGGCAGAAACTTCACCGACCGGCAACGTATCAAGCGCAAGGCCGCGAACTGGGGAAAGCGCTACCAGGCGCTGCCCCGGGCGGAACGGCTGGCGGTGCTGGCGGCCATGATGGCCGTGGATGTCCAGGAACTGGCCTGACTATGCACTCCCATAGCGGTTGCCTTGGCGGATCATGAGCAGCGTCAATAAGCAGTCCGTCCGAGAGGAATTCGATACCCTAAAAACCGAATTCGAGCACCTTTCCGCTGACGGCAAGATGGCAGCGGAAAGCCGGGCCCTGTTCCAGGCCCTGTTGATGCTGTTCGAGGTGCTGATGGCCGTGTTCATGGAAAAACGCACCACCAAAGACAGCAGGAATTCCAGCAAACCCTCCTCCCAGACACCCAAGGACGATACCGCTGTGACCCGACCAGGCGCCAACGGCAAGGGCCTGTCGCAGAACGACATCCGTTCCGGCAACACGCGGACCATAGAAACCATCCAGGTTACTCCCGTCAATCAGTGCAACACCTGCGGCGAAGACCTCAGCGATGTGCCCTGTCAGGGGCACGAAAGGCGCACCCGGATCGACATCATCTTTGAAAAGGAGGTGAGCCACATTGACGCCCAGATCAAGCGATGCCCGGGTTGCCAGGCGCGAACCCGGGGGCGTTTCCCGGCGGATATGGCCGGACCGCTGCAATATGGGCCAGGCGTCAAGGCCTATGCCCTGAACCTGCTGATTGCCCAGATGATCCCCCTCAAGCGGCTTCAACAAATGGTGAAAACGCTGATCGGACAAGCGATCTCCGAGGCGACCATCCTGAAATACGTGATGCAGTTGCATCGCGCCCTGGCAGAGTGGGAACACGCCGCGGTGGAACAGATCATGACCCTACCCGCCCTGCATGTGGATGAGACCTCTTTGCGGGTCGACAAAAGGAATTACTGGATCCACGTCTGCTCAGCGGGCGACTTCACATGTAAGTTCCTGCACCCCAAGCGAGGGTGCGAGGCGATTGAGGCCATCGGCATTATCCCCCGCTATGGTGGGGTGGTGATCCACGATTGCTGGGCATCCTATCTCACCTATGATCACTGCAGCCACGCTCTGTGCGGTTCGCACCTGCTGCGGGAGTTGACCTTTATCGTGGACGCCAATGCGTATGCCTGGGCGGTGAATATGAAGCGCCTGCTGCAGGAAACCTGCCACCGGGTGGCAAAGCGGAAGAGAAAAAAGCTGACCGAACGCGAGCACAAGAACCTGCGGAAACGTTATCGCAACATCCTGACACGGGGAGAGAAAGAACTCCCGCCGATTCCACCGAGGCAAAATGGCAAGCGAGGCAGAATCGCCAAATCGGATGCCCATAACCTGTGGGAAAGGTTGCACAAGCACGAGACCGCAGTCTTGCTGTTTGCGAAGGAACCGCATGTCGCTTTTACCAACAACCGGGCCGAGCGCGACCTGAGGATGAGCAAGGTCAAGCAAAAGGTGTCGGGGTGTTTCCGAACCAGAGAGTATGCTGAGGCCTACTGCCGCATCTCCAGCTACCTGCAGACCATGTCGAATCGGGGTTACAATCCGCTGGTCGCCATTCAAATGGCGCTTTCTGGCCAGCTATACGCGGACCGGGGTGAGTAGTTACTCTGACATGATCAAAGAAGATTCCAGAATGGATGAATATCTAATCAGTAGTTTAAAAGAATTGGGAATTGTTTATTCAAGGGAAATTGAAAAAGGAGACAAATCATTTGAAGTAATCGGATTAAATACAATTCCTCAAATTGGAGCTGGACTTCCAGTTATTACCTAT
>CAXMPN010000216.1:0-3027 GCA_964195195.1 Pontiella sp.
CATCAACGTCAAAAAAATCCACCCGCGACACAAACAACCGGTCGGTGAGCGACTCGCTGCGATGGCACTCACAGCCCAATACGGAAAAGACGTCGTCACCTCCGGCCCGGTTTTCGCCGCCGCCACCCGCAATCGGGACAAGGTGCTGGTAAGCTTTTCCGATATCGACAAGGGATTGACCACCAAGGGCGGCAATGCCCCGACCTGTTTCGAGCTCTCCGCAGACGGCAAAGAATTTGTCGCCGCAATCGCTACCGTTCAGGGGAAACAAGTCAGTGTCCATTCCGACAAAATTACGGCGCCAAAATTCGTCCGCATGGGTTGGTCCGACACCGCAACACCTGCACCTATTTTCCCGGCGCAGGAGGTTAAATAAGTTTCAAAAAATAGAATCATGAAATTATCATTAATCTTCACGGGCCTCGCAACTATGGCGCTGGCGACTGCATCGGTCCTTTGCTCCGACGCCCTCTACCCATCCAAGGAAAACCGCAAACCTTCGCCGGGTAACACCAGCTACTTCATTGACCCGGTCAAGGGGGATGACAAGAAATCTGGGCTGAAGCAGAACCTCGCGTGGCGTAGCTTCAGTGGGATCAACCAATTGGTGTTAGCTCCGGGCGACAAGGTGGAAATCACGGCACCCGGGTCGTTTGACCAGACGTTGATGATCGTGGGAAGCGGATCGGCCGACTCACCGGTAGAGGTCAACTTCGCACCAGGGCGGTATGATTTTCATACAAAGAACCTATGTCGTCGAAAATGGAACATCTCGAATACCAATGCCTCGTCTGAGGCTGACAAGCTGATGGCAATTTTTCTCCAGGACACGAAGCACATCAACGTCGCTGGCCCTGGTGCCGATATCATTTGTCGCGGCAAAATGATGGAAGTCTGCGTTGACCATTGTGAAAATGTGACAATCTCCGGCTTAAGTTTTGATTACCAACACCCGACGGTAACCGAGTACAAAATCGTTGCTGTGGCCGATGGTTATGTCGATATGCAAATCCACAAGGATTCCCAATACGTGATCGATGGTGGGAAACTCACGTGGAAAGGCGAGGGGTGGAGCTTTCAAGGCGGACTTGGACAGGAGTTGAATCTGGAAACCAACGAGGTGCGCCGTCGGCGTGACCCACTCAATGGCCTGACGATGAAAGAACTTAAGCCCTTCCTTGTACGCGCTAGCGGGAAGCATAAAATGAAGGCTGGGCACATCTATCAGATCCGCAACCCCTTCCGCGATTACTGCGCCGTCTTCACCCGACGCAGCAAAGACATCACCTGGAAAGACGTTCATTTCCGCTTCCTGCACGGCATGGGAATAGTGAACCAGTTTTCTGAAAACCTGACATTTGATGGCATTAAGATCGCGCCGGACCCAGCGAGCGGCAGAACGACCGCAGCCTGGGCCGATGGTATCCAGGTCTCCGGCTGTAAGGGGAAACTTCTCGTGAAAAACTGCGTTTTTTCAGGCACCCACGATGATGCAATCAACATCCACGGCACCCACCTGCAGGTGACCGAGAAGGTCTCCGATCGTCAGATCAAGGTCCGCTTCATCCACAATCAGACATACGGGTTTATGGCATTCAACCCCGGTGATGACGTCGATTTCATCAGGGGTGACTCACTCAAACCCTACAGCTCAAACAAGGTAAAGGATGCCAAGATGTTGAGCCCTAAAGAAATGCTGCTCACACTGGAAACCCCCTTCCCCGCCGACTTCAAGGAAAAGGATGTCTTGGAAAATGTCACCTGGACCCCAGAGGCCGAGATACGTGGCTGCACCATTTCGCGCGTCCCGACGCGTGGGTTCCTGATCACGACACGTCGCAAAGTACTGGTCGAAGACAACACCTTCAACATGACCCACATGAGCGCCATCCTGATCGAAGCTGACGCCAACGGGTGGTTTGAGTCGGGCTGCGTGCGCGATATGACGATCCGTAATAACCGCTTCATCCGCTGCGCTGAGCCGGTCGTAAATCTCAACCCCAAGAATAGTGCGCCGAACAATGCGGTCCACCAGAACATCCGGATCGAAGGGAATCATTTTGTCCTGCGTAACAAGACAAGCGTCAAAGGCCAAAACACCACAGGGCTAACCTTCACAGGCAACACCATCTACTCAGAGCCAGTTGCCGATGACGCCTCGTCCATCAAAATCATCGACTGCGAGGATGTTAAGATCAGTAACAATCGTTACCTGCCACTCAAGCAATGGACTGGGAAAACGGAGAAATCCGCTAAGTAATAGCATCTGATCCGTCAGATGTGTCGACCATCTCTATCGGCGGATGAACTATCGTAGCAGTACGCGACAAGAATATCCGAAGAGCCCGGAAATCCTCAACCCAAAAAATAAGCACTCAGGCCCCCCCCTTTCCAAGGAGAAAAAATCTGAGCTGGCAGTCCTAGAATCCATGGGCTAGTTTCCGCCAAGAATTTTTATGCGTCATCAACGGAAACAAAACTTACTTGGGCTAGCCCTCTGGGCTGCTGCCATAATGGTCGCGTTCGGTGATCCTGCGTCGCCCGCTCCTGATGATGAAAAAAAGCCTCCGTTTGAGGTCACCGCGACGGAGATCAAGATGCCCGGCGTTACCATCGACCGGACAACCCATGAAGTCCGCATCGACGCCGAGGTCTGCCTGCAGTCGGGTATTCTGGAATATGTCGTCTGTCGACCCGACACCTTCGAGCACGAGGCCATATTCACCACTAACGCCAAACCCGAGTTGGTACACGCAGCACTTCTCCTGTGTGGACTGAAACCCACCCCTCAACTCCGAGGGATGATCGATCTCTGGTCTGAAAAGGCGATGAAGCAGAAACAATCACGAGTCAAAATCGAGGTGGAATGGCAACAGCAAGGAGTTCGGAAGCGAGTCAACCTAACATCTATGATCCGCGATCGTCAGAACATCACAGTGGCCGCTGAGGTGGCTCCACTGAATAAGCCAAAAAAAGAATTTCAGGTGCAAGATCCCTGGGTGTTCGCGGGCTCGTCTCTGCAGCTCA
>CAXMPN010000217.1:0-3007 GCA_964195195.1 Pontiella sp.
TAGGCCAGCGGAGCGACCTGGAGCTTGCCCTTTTCCCAGGGAACCAGAAAGAAGTAGACGTTCTTTCCGCCCAGCGCGTGCAGGACCGGATAGGTCTTCGTCGTGCCCGCAGCATCGGTTTGGCGCATCACACCGCCGGCGGCATTCAGTTCGATGAAAAAGGTCTCTTCACCGATTTGCATACCCTCTTTCATGGGGATGAGGGTGCGGGCAAAAGTTCCACTGAACGCCTGCATGGCTTTGCCGTGGTGCGATGTGCTCCAGAGCTCGTAGAAGCTCGCGTGGCAGGCCAGGCAGTCGGATGAGACCATGTATTCGCCTTCGTCCGTAAAATCGAGCGCACGGGCTCCTGATGCGGAGAGAAAAACAAATGATGCAAGCAAGAGAGGTTTATAGAAGTAGTTCATGCTTTCCAGTTGTAAACGTCGTCCGAATCGAATGTAAAGCCCGATCCACTCGCTTCATGGCCTGTGCCTGCAGGCTGGATCCCCCATGGTGTAGTGCCTCCGCTTGCTATTTAAGGCACAGGCTCTTTGCAATAGTTTATTGATATTCCAACCTTAATATTACCTGTTTCTATTTGTCATTGATTAATACAGTACTATAATCGCCCTGTTTTCGAGGGGTCGGTAGCCTCAATGAGGTTCGGAATGCCGGCTTCGATGACAGTCATCCAAATGGGAGGAAAAGAATGAAATCGACCCTACTCGCCGTGTGTACGGCTATCGCATTACCCATCATCGGTATCGCTGAAAGCGACAAACCCAACATCCTCATCATCTGGGGAGACGACATCGGCCAGTTCAACGTCAGCGCCTACAATATGGGCATGATGGGCTACAAGACACCGAACATTGACCGCATCGCCAAGGAAGGTGCGCTCTTTACCGACTGGTACGGCCAGCAGAGTTGCACGGCCGGCCGCGCCGCCTTCATCACCGGCCAGTCGCCCATGCGCACCGGTCTGACCAAGGTCGGGCTGCCCGGGGCCCCGGAGGGAATGAAGAAGGAAGACCCGACCATTGCCGGATTGCTCAAGGCGCAGGGCTACATGACTGGCCAGTTCGGCAAAAATCACTTGGGAGACCGCGACGATATGCTTCCGACCGCCCATGGCTTCGACGAGTTTTTCGGCAACCTCTATCACCTGAATGCCGAGCAGGAGCCCGAACATCCCGACTATCCGAAGGACCCGGAATTTAAGAAAAAGTTTGGCCCCCGCGGCGTGATTCACAGCTACGCCGACGGACGTATCCAGGATACCGGCCCGCTGACCAAAAAACGCATGGAAACGGTAGACGAAGAGGTTACCGTAGCGGCACTTGACTTTATGGACCGGGCAGTAAAGGCGGAAAAGCCGTTCTTTGTCTGGTGGAACAGAACCCGCATGCACATCTGGACACACCTCAAACCCGAATCCGAGGGCGTCACCGGGCTCGGCGTATTTGCCGACGGTATGGCAGAGCATGATGTAATGGTGGGTCAGCTCCTCGACAAGCTCGAGGAACTGGGCATCGCGGACAATACCATCGTCATGTATTCCACCGATAATGGCGCAGAAGTGTTTAGTTGGCCAGACGGCGGATCCACCATGTTCCGTAACGAAAAGGCAACCCAATGGGAAGGCGGATTCCGCGTACCGACCGTGATTCGCTGGCCCGGTGTCATCGAGCCCGGCACCCTCAACAACGAAATTGTTTCGCACGAGGACATGCTGTCTACCCTGCTCGCAGCAGCGGGCGATAGCACGGTCAAAGAAGACCTGTTGAAGGGAAGAACCGTCGGTGACATGACCTATAAAGTCCACCTCGACGGCTACAACCTGTTGCCCGCGCTCAAGGGAGAGGCCGAATGGCCGCGCGAGGAGTTCCTCTACTGGACCGACGACGGCAGCGTCGCGGCCCTGCGCTACAACAATTGGAAAATCACCTTCCTGGTGCAGGAAGCCCATGGATATCACGTGTGGCAAAACCCATTCACGACGCTGCGCGCACCGATGCTCTGCAACTTGCGGATGGATCCGTTCGAGCGCGCCCACGATGAATCGATCGGCTACCCGAGATGGTGGGCGGATCACATGTTCATATTCGCCCCTGCCGGCGCCTACGTCGGCGAATGGCTGCAAAGCTTCAAGGATTTTCCGCCGCGCCAGAAACCAGGAAGCTTCAACCTCGACAACGTAATGGAAGCGGTCACCCGAGCCTCAGGCGACAAGTAACGCCGTCGATTCGGTCCTGCTGGATCAACCTGTCGGGCCGTACTCACTTCACCGAGTACGGCCCTTTTTATTCTGAAAAACTCAACGGAAGTAGCTACCGCGTCCGTGATGGCCGTGTGGAAAAGACGGATGAATCCCCCCTGCCACTGCTAAACCCGATAATAGATACGTGATGCAACTGAAATGAATTGCCCATGAAAATCCAGAGACAACAAAATGTCGTCACGATGATGGCCTGGGCGATAAAGGAGCGACCGATGAAAAGAGTTTATATTCTAACCTGTCTGATTGTTTTAGTGTGCGGCCTATCGCCGGCATCGGGAGCCGAAGCCGAAAAAGCGAAGGAATCCATAGATCCGCCACGGCTCATCCTTCAAATAACCGTTGATCAGCTGAGAGGAGATTTGCCTAATCGCCACCTCTCCCAAATGAGCGAAGGAGGATTTCGATATCTGATGGAAAACGGGGTCGTCTTTGCCAATGCACACCATCCCCATGCCAACACCGAAACCATTGTCGGCCACACCACTTTGGCGACCGGCGCCATACCCGCCATCCACGGAATGATCGGAAACAATTGGTATGATCGCACTACCGGACAGTTGACCTATAATATTGAAGATAACCGCTATCCGCTACTGACAGCAGGAGCTGATGTCGATGAAAGTACCGAGATTGACCCCAGTCAGAAGGCCGCCAGCACAGATGGTCGTTCGCCCTCGGCTATCCTGGTTTCCACGTTCAGTGATGAACTCGCCCTCTACACGGCTGGTAAAGCCAAGGTCTTCG
>CAXMPN010000218.1:0-2994 GCA_964195195.1 Pontiella sp.
AAATGAGCGGATCGACATCCGGGATGATTACCGGTATCGAAAACACACTGCGCCATTACATCCCCACGATCGAAGGGGTTCTCGATTACCGCGACGCCATGCCCAAGCCCGGTCTCGATACCGAGGAAGGCAGGACCATCCGGCGGCTCCTGGACGAGCGCATCAATCCGCAGGTGGCCGGCCACGGTGGTCACATCGCCCTGGTCGACGTGCAGGACGATACCGTTTATATCCGCCTGGAAGGGGGGTGCCAGGGTTGCGGCATGGCCGACGTCACCCTGAAGCAGGGCGTGGCGACGCAGATCCAGGCCGTTGTCCCGACGATCAACAATGTCCTCGACGTCACCGACCACGCCGGCGGCACCAACCCCTATTACCAGCCGGGCAAGGGTGGCGCGAGTGCGTTATAGGGTTCGTCTCGTTCCGCCACCATCGCCATCCGCCTCCCGGCCAACCGACGGCGCCGGCGCCGGGTGAGAACACCCGCCATGAAGGTCCTTCTTGTATCCACATATGAACTTGGACATCAGCCCTTTGGGCTGGCGTCTCCGGCGGCGTGGCTGGCGGAAGCGGGTGCCGAAGTGAGCTGCCTCGATCTGGCGGTCGAATCGCTGGATGAAGAGGCCATACGCGCCGCTGGCCTGGTCGCGGTCTACCTGCCCATGCATACGGCGACGCGCCTGGCCAGCATTGTCGTACCACGGATCAGGTCCTTCAATTCGTCGGCTCATCTCTGCTTCTATGGCCTTTATGCGCCGCTGAACGAGGCGTTCTTGCGGACGGAATTGGGTGGTATGACGATCCTTGGCGGTGAATTCGAGAGCGGCCTGGTCAGCCTGTACAAACGGTTGTCGGCCAACGGCTCCGTCGCTTTGGAGCCGCAATCGGAGCCCGTCATTTCCCTCATCAAGCAGGATTTCCGCGTGCCCCGGCGCGACGGCCTGCCGCGGCTGTCACGATATGCCTATGTAAAGACAGACCATGAGAGGCGCCGCACGGTGGGCTACACAGAGGCCAGCCGTGGCTGTAAGCACTTGTGCCGCCACTGCCCGGTCGTTCCCGTCTATGGTGGAAGGTTTCGCGTCGTTCCACGCGGCGTGGTCATCGAGGACATCAGCCAACAAATAGCCGGCGGCGCCGAGCATATCACCTTCGGCGATCCCGATTTCTTTAACGGCGTCGGCCACGCCATCCGTTTGGTGGAAGAGCTCCATAGGCGGTTCCCGGACCTGACCTATGACGTCACCATCAAGGTCGAACACCTGTTGAAGCATGCGCACCACCTCGAGACTCTGGTCCGCACGGGATGCCTTTTTGTCACCACGGCGGTGGAATCGGTCGAAGACCAGGTCCTCGCCATTCTCGACAAAGGCCACAGGCGCGACGATTTCGTCCGCCTCGTCGGTTTGGCTCGCGGGGCGAACCTGACGCTTTCGCCCACCTTCATCCCGTTCATGCCGTGGATCGCGCGTGAAGGATATCTGGACCTCCTTCGGCTCTTGGCGGACCTCGGATTAGTCGATTACGTGGCGCCCGTTCAGCTCGCCATGCGGCTTCTGGTTCCCGAAGGATCGCTGCTCTTGGTCGTTCCCGAGATGCAGCAACACCTGGGTAATTTCGATGCCGCCGCCCTTAGTTACCGATGGTCCCACCCAGACCCGAGCATGGACGTCCTCCAGGGCCGCGTGCACCGGGCCGTGGAGGCGGGTGAGGCCGTGGGTTCCAGTCGCCGAGAAACATTTACGGAGGTCTGGCGCCTGGCGCATGAGGCATGCGGCTTGAACGCGCCCGATCTCCCGGAAACATCGGATGCTCCGGTCCATGTGCCGTGTTTGAGCGAAGCCTGGTACTGTTGCGCCGAACCCACGGAGAATCAGGTCGCCGAATTCCAAGCCCGGGATAGCTGGCTTAGTTGACCGACCGCGACTCCCAGGACCGGCTTCTTCTGCTCATTCCCACCACCTCGTACCGGCTCTCCGCTAAGTCTGCTTTGGGTCATAAGCGGCCGTAAACAGGTGTCGCGGCTTACGTCCGCTTTGCGCCCCAAAGCAGACCAAGAATTTTCAATCGTTAGTGAAGCGGGCAGGGGTTACACGAATATCGTTCCACGGGCTGCGGCACACCCACATCACTCATCTATTGCAAGATGGCGTTGACGTGAAAACCGTGAGCGCTCGAGCCGGCCACTCGTCTGCGGCTATCACGCTCGACCTGTATGGGCATGTCCTGCAGGCGATGGAGGAACGCGCGGCGCAAACCGTAGACGCTAGCCTGCGCGCGGCATTGGAGGAATGATCCGGAAACGCTCCGGTGCCAATCCGGTGCCAATTAGTAGATTTTCGGGAAACGCGGCGAACACATAGATTGCATTAACTCCCCGCTTTCCTTACGTTTGCCGGCAATGCCCGCTTGGCGAAAGTGGTAGACGCAACGGACTTAAAATCCGTTTCCCCCAGGGGAGTGCCGGTTAGAGTCCGGCAGCGGGCACCATAATGATTTCAATGGGTTAACGAAGAATCGAAGACATGGCCCACGCGATGGCTCGTCGGGCCGTGTGTAATTTATGTGTAATCCTGTCACGAAATTCGGGCCTCTCCCTGCGGCATGATTTTTCCGCCGGACTTGCGGCATGCCATACCGGTCTTCGGGAGCGATGTGAGGGGCTGAATTCGACATGTTGACGTGGCACATCCCGGCAAGCGGATCACGGTTGAACTTTCCTGACCTAGTTGGTTTTTGTACGGAATTCCACGAACTCGGCGAAGGTAATGATGCCATCCGCGTTTCCATCCAGGTTTTCAAACAACCCCACTTTGGCCTGGTTGAATTCAATAGCCGCGACGCTGCCGTCGCCATCGACATCGAAGCCCTCGTCGATCTCGGCGTCGCAGTCATTGTCACTCTCGGAGCAGATCTCGGTTGCGCCGGGATGCGTCTGTGCATCGGTGTCGTCGCAATCGGTGGCGTCGGCCACAAAACCCGCCGGGCTGCTGC
>CAXMPN010000219.1:0-2989 GCA_964195195.1 Pontiella sp.
GCAGCATGGGAGACGTTTGATTTCGGCTCGCTTCCCCCCTCCGGCCAGGAAATCACGGTGGCAGCGGGTCAGACTGCCGAAGTCTGGAGCGGGCAGGGGCCCGCTACGATCCAGTCCTTCGCGGTGAATTCAACCATGAACGATCCCGATGTCTTACGGAACGTGCTGCTGAAAATCTATTGGGATGGGAGCGCGGATCCGTCGGTGGCCGTACCGCTAGGCGACTTCTTTGGAAGTGTCTGGCAGCGTTGGCGTGCGGAATCCATGTACTTTGGATCGGTCGGCGATACTTTTTTCTGCCGGTTCCCGATGCCGTTCGGGACGTCTGCCCGGTTGGTGCTCGAAAACCAAAGCGCGCAACACCTGACCCTTGGGTTTGGCATCAAGACCGGGGAACGGGTCGAGGGCGGCTATTTCCATGCGGATTGGCGCAACAGCGGAGCAGGCGCTGTGGGCCGTCCACACACGGTTTTGAAGACGGCCGGGCATGGACGCTATGTTGGATGCATTCTTTCCGTGGTGAGCATGGACCGCAGCTTTTGGGCTCTCGAATCCGATGAAAGCATGTATGTGGATGGGGAAAAAACCTGGCAAGGGACCGGCTTGGAAGATTATTTCAACTCAGGGTGGTATTACGGGAATGTCTTTGCACGTCCGTTGCACGGGCTTCCGAACAAGGCACCCTTCCGCGCCGTGCAATACCGGTTGCATCCGCTCGAGCCGGTGCTGTTCGATCGAAGCTTTGAAATGGAGTTCGAGCGGGGGCCGAACCATGCCAGCCACGCGGCCTTCGAGAGCACCGCCTTCTATTATCTCGACAAGCCGCAGTCTGCCGATAGCCATTTGGAAAACCGCACGGCTCCGGTGGACGCGCTCCAACAGCAGTCGCTGATGACCGACCTGTGGAATTACGAACGATTTGGTGATTTGCGGGGCGAGGCCGAATACATTGAAGGGTACACGAGTCAGTACAACCCTCCCTTTGCAGCCGTGCTTGCGTTGCGCCGCCTGGCTTGCCTCTACGAAGCAGGGCAAGTAGCCGAGGGGTATTTTGTTGGGGAGCTTGCTGCGTCAACCAACACCTATGCGGGTCCATTGAAGAGGCTGTACACGGAAGAAGACAAGGCGCTCGTTCAGCTCTATTGCAATATGCAAAGCGATCTCTATCTTGATGGAAAGAAGATTTTAAGTGCGAGTGATCCCCAGAGCCCGGCAACCACTGTTGTTTCCCTAGGCAAGGGCAGGCACGTACTGGCGGTTTCTTCTGCCTGGCAACCGTATCCCAGTTGGACCCAGGTCGCTGTTCGTGACTCAAAAGGGTTTGTGGTCGGAACATCCGATCATTGGAAGCATGCGATCAATCCATCCGGGAACTGGTCATCGCTGGAGTATGACGATTCGACTTGGTCGTCGCTGAAGAATTATAGCGGTCGGGTGAAAGGTCCGCCCGAAGAGCCGTATATATGGGTCAATCCGGATCCGTTTTTGAATACGTTATCCCAGGCCTCTGGCCTGCGGCCCTCCGATGCTTGGGCTAGCAGAAAGGGCCGAGTAGTGTACCGGAAAGAATTCGAAATACCATAAATACTGCCTGTTCCAAGGGATGTGAGTACGTGTCTATTTGAAAAGGTTTTGCATGGACTACTTCGACAGTAGCGGTGATGTGGATGAAGCAACCAGTTAGAGGGTATGTCGAATGCCCAGGCCGGAAGGATCCAGGTCAGCTCCGACGGGACCTGTAATGTGAATCCAAAAAACCACGGATATACCCGTTGGGATCTATTTCAGGACAACGTTAGCATTGCGGCGCGGTGTTCGGGTGCAAGATTGAATTGATACCGCATGAAGGTGGCCATGAGTGTGTTGAGAGCGGCCAGCTGTTTCCCGGAAAGAGTCGTCTTTATGACGGAGGACGGATGGTCGGAAACCTTCCATGCCCGCAGCATGGCAAGGATGTCGGGTGCGCTTTCAAGAGTGGCTAGTTTTCGGGTCTTTGAACAGGGTGAGCAAACAACGCCGCCCTGCGATGCGCAGAAGCGCAGATCGGTTTTCGCCGCGCACAAAACACAATCATCCAGCTGGGGCGCATGGCCGTGGTGGTCGCAGAAGCGCAGTTCCGCCCAAACCAGAAACTGGGCATGGCGACCATACTCCTCCGCGAGGTCGAGGAGCTCCTCATAGAGCTCGAAGAGCTCGGGTTGCGGGGCCTCCTCGGGCGTGGTTTTATTCAATAGGGCCGTAAGGTAGGAGGCGGTCTGCATCGCGCGCCAGTCGGTGCGGAAGGCGTCGCGGCGGTGGAGCATGGCGCACTCCTTCCCGGTATGGAGGGTTTGGTTTGGCTTGGCGAAATATAGAATTTCGCTGGTGCTGAACAGATCGTATTCTCCGAGGAACGGGCTCTTGGGGCGCAGGGCACCTTTGAGCAGGGTGGAAATCTTTCCATGATGCCGAGTGAGCCAGTGCACAACGCGGGATGTGCTGGAGTAGGGGAAGCAGGCGAGGGGTATGGCGGTGGCACGCTCGATCACAATCATTTACCCTAGGTCAGATGGGCGGCGCTGATCATGATGAGGGTGACCCCATAGTAGATCAGCATTCGATGCGCTGACGAACGGGCCGGATGCAACGGCTGGATCAATCTTGATGCGGTCAAGCAATACGGGAACCAGTGCCCCGAATACGGCTGCAAATGCCATGGCGGTGAAGAGTGCTACGCCCACGGTCAGCGCCAGATATGATGGGGCAATGGATGATCCACCATCACGCGTGATCACGAAGTTTGCCCACAGCCCGATGGTCGTGCCACAGATAAGCCCCATGGAGGCGCCGGCGATAATTTCATGAGTGATGATCTTCCTGATACGCCGGCTATGACTTGCTCCGAGTGCGATACCGCGAATGATGAGGGTCGACGATTGAATGCCCGTGTTGCCGCCCATGGCCATGATAATGGGGACAAAGAAACTCAGTGCAACGATTTCGGCCAGGG
>CAXMPN010000220.1:0-2974 GCA_964195195.1 Pontiella sp.
CAAGCAGCAATACCTGTGGCGTGCTGTGGATCAGGATGGAGAAGTAGTCGATGTCTATCTACAGGCTCGCAGAGATGGCGCTGCAGCAAAGCGCTTCTTCAAGCGGCTTATGCAGAGTTGTGGTGGCGAGCCCAGGAACATCGTGACGGACAAATTGAGAAGCTACGGTGTGGCCCATCGAGAACTGATGCCTGATGTAATCCACAATACAGCGCGATACGCAAACAATCGGGCAGAGCAGTCGCATGAATCGACCAGGGTACGAGAATGCGGCATGCGAAGATTTAAATCACCGAAGCAGGCGCAGCGATTTCTGAGCGCGCATGCAGCCGTTTACAATCTATTCAACCTTGGGAGACATCTTGTTAGGGCTGAGCATTACCGAAGTCTTAGGATCAGTGCGTTCAAGGAATGGAATGCAGCAGTGGCCTGAAGAAGATTTGCCATTTACATTTATCCGAAGAAGTTAACTTGTCAGTACCTTAAAATGGGCTGAGCCATTTGCCATCCGAAGGGGTCTTATGTCGCGTTACGTTCAACCGAAACCCATCTCGTACTTCATCTTCGCTCTTTTCTACAGCGCGTTTTTAGTAGAACCCGCTGTTGCCCAATTCAGAGCGACTGGGGCTGATGCGGATTGGCCATCCTATCTGGGCGGACCGGGCAGCGGTCAATACTCCGCTTTGGATCAGGTAGACCGCAGCAATGTTTCCGGCCTTGAGATCGCGTGGACCTATCACAGCGGCGGCGCAAGTCCGAACAATCGATCTGAGATTCAGTGCAATCCGATTGTCATCGACGGCACTCTTTACGCCACCTCGCCCGAAATCAAAGTTTTCGCTCTTGATGCGGCGACCGGCGCGGAGCGGTGGGTCTTCGATCCTGCCGATGGCGGGAGGGAACGTTCTGGTTTTGGTGTTAATCGCGGCGTGACGTATTGGGCCGACGGGACGGAGAAGCGCATTCTGTTTACCGCCGGATCTTTCTTGTACGCGCTCGATGCGGAAACGGGCCTTCTGCACGAAGACTTCGGTGCGGATGGCCGCGTGGATCTTCATGATGGCTTGATTCGCGATGTGGGGAATCTTTCGGTGGATTCGCGTACTCCCGGCATCATATATGAGAATTTTCTGATACTCGGCACACGCGTTTCCGAGGGATTGCCATCGGCACCCGGGCATATCCGCGCTTACGATGTGCGGACGGGCGCCATTGCCTGGATGTTCCACACGATACCGCAGCCGGGAGAGTTTGGTTACGACACTTGGCCGAAGGAGGCTTACCAACGTTCGGGTGGGGCGAATGTTTGGGCGGGTTTGAGTATTGATAGCGAACGCGGCATCGTTTACGCGCCGACTGGCTCGCCGGCTTTCGATTTCTATGGCGGTGATCGACCGGGCATGAACCTCTTCGGCAATTCCCTCCTGGCTCTCAATGCTAGAACGGGTGAGCGCGTCTGGCATTACCAGATTGTTCATCATGATTTGTGGGACCGCGATTTGCCGGCGCCTCCGAACCTTGTGACGCTTCAACGTGAAGGGCGGACTATCGAAGCGGTCGCGCAAATTACCAAGTCTGCACATGTGTTCGTCTTTGACCGCATCACCGGCGAACCTGTATTCCCCATCGAGGAAAAATCCTTTTCTCAATCCGACTTGGCGGGGGAAGAGGCTTGGGCCACGCAACCGATCCCCACGAAACCGCCTGCGTTCTCGCGACAATTTCTGACCGAAGACGGACTCACGGACATTTCCGAATCATCTCGCGCTTTTGCGCTGGAGCGGTTGAAGCGCTCGAAATCCGACGGGCAGTTTGTTCCGCCCAGTCGCGAGGGTACGGTCATCTATCCGGGTTTCGATGGCGGGGGCGAGTGGGGGGGCGCCGCGGTCGATCCCGACTCGGGCATTATGTATGTCAATGCAAGCGAGATGGCCTGGATACTAACCATGGTCGAAACCGCCACGCCCGGTGACAGCCACCTCGTCAGCGCAGGGCGCGCCCTCTACGCGCAACACTGTCTTTTTTGTCACGGTGTTGATCGGAAGGGCGACCAGGAGGGCGAATTTCCGTCGCTGCTGAACCTGGGTGAACGACTGACGCGGGCGGAGGGGGAGGCTGCGATTCGGCAGGAGAACGGTCGCATGCCTGCTTTCGACTTTCTGAACGCGAGGCAAATGGAACGGCTGCTGGCTTACTTATACGAGAGCGAATCCGAAATCGATTCAAGCCCAACGGATGAACCAAGCGCCCCGGCATCACCGTACACCAGCACGGGATACAATCGTTTCGTGGATGCTGACGGCTACCCTGCCGTCAAACCGCCTTGGGGAACGCTGAACGCGATTGATCTCAATAAAGGCGAGATTCTTTGGAAAGTTCCTCTGGGTGAATACCCAGAGCTCACGGCGCGAGGAATCCCGATCACCGGGACGGAAAATTACGGTGGCCCAGTGGTAACTGCGGGGGGGCTTGTGTTTATTGCCGCCTCGAAGGATGAACGCTTGCGGGCCTTCGACAAGGCTACCGGCGACATTCTTTGGGAAACGCAATTGCCCGCAGCGGGTTACGCGACGCCGAGTGTCTATGCGGTCGATGGCAAGCAGTACATTGTTATCGCGGCGGGCGGGGGGAAGATGGGGACTAAGTCGGGGGATGTGTATGTAGCGTTCGCGTTGCCTGATTGAGGGAATTATTGAAATTTATTATTCCGCGCCCGTCCTATCCTCGGGACGCCATACGGCCACTAGTTCCCCCCCTTGGCCTTCGGCTATTTCATCCAGCCAGGTCTGCGGCATGGCGACGTACAATTCTTCCGAGCAGGACCTCGCCGAGCGACTGTCCTGGGCTTTGCGGCAGTGGTGGGGAGCCCAAAAAGGAGATCTTCCCGGTGCAGCTCCAGGTTGGCGGTTCAGTCCGCCAGCTAAACTAAGGCGCTTCTTTTGGGGCGTCCAATTTCAACAGGAGAGAAAATATG
>CAXMPN010000221.1:0-2947 GCA_964195195.1 Pontiella sp.
ACCCGGCATAAGAAAGTTCGCGCATTTCACGGTAGGTCATCCGTTCGATGGCGGGTGCATCGGGCATGATGCGCGGATCCATGGCATAGACGGAGTCGACATCGGTAAAGTTTTCATAGACGTCCGCCTTCACGGCGGCGGCCAGGATGGCGCCGGTGATATCGGAACCCCCGCGCGGAAAGGTGGCAATCTCGCCCTCCCGGGTGCTGCCGAAGAAGCCGGGAAATACAACGATCTTAGACTCGTCCTTCAACTGCGCCAGTTTTTCATAGGATACCGGAAGAACTTCAGCATTGCCGAATTCATCGCTCAGGAGCATGCCGGCCTCGCCGGGATGGACGTATTTTGCCGGATGTCCCTGCTTGGCGAATGCCGCGGCGATCACTTTGGCATTGTTGTCCTCGCCGGAAGCCTTCATGTCGTCCATGAACTGGAGCAGGTGTTCGCCGCGCGATGCGATGCGGCCGCGCAGGTCAGTTTCGATGGTGCTGATTACTTCGTCCGGCAAATCAAGATCCTGCGCGATTTCCGCGTACCGCCCGATCACACGTTGCAGTGCCGGCTCGAAATCCCCGCCTTCGATCACCTTGTTGGCCAATACGATCAGTAAATCCGTAACCTTGGTGTCATCACCGGTACGCTTGCCCGGTGCGGAAACCACCACGATCCGGCGGTCGGCATCCGATACCACGATATCAATGATTTTCGAAATCTGCTCCGCATTCGCTACGGATGATCCGCCAAACTTTACAACCTTCATCTCAATGTCCCCATCAACCCAAGCGGCTTATTCAAAATCTTCCAGGCGCATGCGGACGGGCTCACAGCAGGAGACGTCCAGCGCAGCGATCTCGGCCATCGATGCCGTAAATTCAGATTCCTTGGCATCCTGCGTGAGGATCACGACCGGTGCATAGCCGGCCTCGTGGCGTTCCTTCTGGACCACGGAGGCGATACTGATGTTGTGCTTGCCAAAAATGCTCATCACCTGCGCCATCGCTCCGGGCTTGTCTTCCAGACACAAGCGCACATAGCAACGCTTCGCAATATTGCTGGCGGAGCAGTATTTTAGTGTATCCCGTTGTAGCATCATGGTCACGCTGACCGGAACGCCCACCCCGTTGAGCTTGTTGGCGGCGGCCTCCATGATATCGCCGATCACCGCGCTTCCGGTCGGGAGGCGCCCGGCACCACGACCGTAGTACATCGTATCGTCAACAATATCGCCCTTCACGAAAACGGCATTGAACGAATCGCTTACGGAGGCAATCATATGTTCCTTAGGCACCAGGGTCGGCTCTACGGAGAGTTCCACCTCGCCCTCGTTGTCCTTGATGATGGCCAGCAGTTTGATGCGGTAGCCCAGTTCATCGGCGTTGGCGATTTCGGAAGCGGCGAGGCCGCGGATCCCCTTCGTGGGACACGCATCCATGGGCACCGGTGCGCCGTAGGCCATGGAGGCCAATACCACGGCCTTGTGCGCCGTATCGATGCCGTCGATGTCCAGATCCGGCGGTGTCTCCGCATAACCGAGCGCCTGGGCATCGGCGAGAATGGTGTCGAAGGGCAAGCCTTCGCGTTCCATGCGGGTCAGGATATAGTTGCAGGTCCCGTTGAGAATACCGTAGATGCTCTCGATCCGGTTTCCGATCAGTCCGGCGCGCTGCGAGCGCAGAATCGGAATACCCCCACCAACGGCCGCTTCGTAGTAGATTCCGGTCTGGTGTTCGCAGGCCGTCCTGTAGATTTCCTCGCCGTGATCGGCCAGAAGCGCCTTATTGGCGGTGATGACCGGCTTTCCCTGTCTCAGGGCCTTCAGGGTGAAGGTTCTCGCCACCGTCGTTCCGCCGACCAGTTCCACGATCAAGTCAATGTCCGGATCCGCGAGGATCGAGAGGGCATCGGTGGTCAGCACCCCTTCGGGCAGTACAACCCCCCGGTCGGTTTCGATGTCGAGGTCTGCAATCCTGGCGATGACCGGAACGATACCGGTCCGATCCGCCATCAGGCCTCCGTTTTTCTGAATACCTTCCACCACGCCGGCCCCCACCGTACCGAAGCCAAGAATGCCGATTCTTATCTCTTTCATACCCGTTGATTCCTGTCCTGAAAAATGAAGCGCAACCATAGTGGTTTGCCTACTTGACTCAAGCCAAAATCCCGTACTTAGAGGGGTTCACGGCATACCAATTCACGGGAGTAGGGAATATGCTGCATGGTCTGGAAAGAAAACGGCATTCACTTGGGAAGACAGGGCACGCGTCCCTTCACGGAAGCATTCGTCAATTTCCGAAGCGACAAGATGAATATTTCAGGATTACCTTTGAGTGAGAGCAATGCACGTCACCGCATGGCTTTGCCTGCGGTTTTCACTAAAGCCAGCCAACACCCGAGGCTTTGGTGACTTTCGGCGATGTGGGATGTACGCGGGTGCCGGTTTTATCCAGCCATGCGCCAACAGGCAGCTTATCGAGCTTATCGAGAATTTTATACATCCAGTTATTGCTACCGTTGTACGCTATGATTTCGCCCCGTTCATCCCGCACCACTATTAGGGTTTCACCAAAATTTTCTCCGCGCAGCTCCTCCCAGCCCAGATAGTCCACATGTATCGTATAGGTCAACAATCTATGTTTATGCGGACCTGTAAACTCATACCGCCGTCCATTGGCTTTCGACATCTCGAAAGGCTCGCTGTCGCTTTTACAAATCAGGTGATATTTATCCTGATCGTATACTTGCTGCGTCAAGCCATAGATTTGTATTCTCAAGTTATGGTTGTAGGTTTTCGCATCCAGCTGCTTCACGCGGGCGCCAAACTGGATATACAAAAGGTCGGGCGCCTCCGGAATGGTTCCTCCGGTAGGAAACGGCGAACTCGGCACAACGTCCTGGTCCTCGCTTTTCATCAAATCCCCACTTAACTTCGGGGGGTTGGCCAATTCGA
>CAXMPN010000222.1:0-2924 GCA_964195195.1 Pontiella sp.
TCCATCTGCATGTCTTCAAAATAAGGCGGGTTCTTCACGTAAGTAGAAGTTTCGGGCCAGTCATAGGTCTTCTCAGCCGAGCCGCCGATCTTCTGCCAATGCGCATCGCCCTTGAATACGTCCGCATAGCGTGAGGCAAACATCTCGGGCGTTACGCTGGAGCGGATCAGCTCGGATATTTCAGCAGTGGATGGCCAGATATCCTTCAGATAAACCGGGTTGCCCTCCGTGTCCCGCCCAAGGGGGTCGTTCACAAGATTGATATTCATCGAGCCAACAAGGGCATAAGCAACCACCAGCGGCGGCGAAGCCAGCCAGTTGGTTTTTACATGAGCATTGATGCGCCCCTCAAAGTTGCGGTTGCCCGACAACACCGATGCGACCACCAGATCGTTGTCCACGATAGCCTCGCTGATCTCTTCGGGCAAAGGTCCCGAATTACCGATGCAGGTGGTGCAGCCATAGCCGACAAGGTTGAACCCAAGCGCATCAAGCTCACTTTGCAGTCCTGCCCGCTCGAGATAGTCGGTTACCACCTGAGAGCCCGGGGCGAGTGATGTCCGTACCCAGGGTTTTACCTTCAAGCCCTTGGCATGGGCATTGCGGGCGACCAGCCCGGCGGCGATCAGAACGGCCGGGTTCGATGTGTTGGTGCACGATGTAATGGCTGCAATGACAATGTCGCCATTACCCAGATCATGATTGCGGCCCTCGACGGAGACGCGTTTTTCCGTGCCTCCGGAGCCGGCAAATTCTCCATCCATGACACTGGCAAAACCGGTTGACGCGTCTTTCAGGGCAACTCGGTCCTGCGGGCGTTTCGGCCCGGCGATGGAGGGTTCAACCGAGCCCAGATCAAGCTCCAGGGTCGAGGTGAAAACGGGGTCGGGCGTATCGCTTGCGCGCCACATGCCTTGCGCTTTGGCGTAGGCTTCGACCAGCGCGATGCGATCGTCTTCGCGGCCGGTCGCCTTCAGATAGGCTATGGTATCATTGTCGATGGGGAAGAAACCGCAGGTCGCGCCATATTCGGGCGCCATGTTGGCGATGGTCGCCTGATCCTCAAGGCTGAGATGATCGAGGCCGGGTCCGTAAAATTCGACGAATTTTCCAACCACGCCTTGCGCCCGCAGCATCTGCACCACGGTCAGCACGAGGTCGGTTGCAGTGATGCCTTCGGAGAGTTCGCCTTCAAGGCGGAAGCCCACGACCTCGGGTATCAGCATCGAAATGGGCTGGCCCAGCATGGCCGCTTCCGCTTCGATGCCGCCGACGCCCCAGCCAAGAACGGACAATCCATTGACCATGGTCGTGTGACTGTCGGTGCCAACCAGCGTGTCCGGATATGCGTATGTGACCTTGCCGCCGTTCTCGTCCGCGTCCTTGGTCCAGACGGTCTGGGCGAGATATTCGAGATTGACCTGGTGGCAGATGCCGGTCCCCGGGGGGACAACGCGGAAATTGTCAAAAGCCGCCCCACCCCAGCGCAGGAAGGCATAGCGCTCCTGGTTGCGTTCATATTCCTTGTCGACATTGAGCTTGAAGGCATCGCCGGTGCCGAAGAAATCCACCATCACCGAGTGATCGATTACCAGATCGACCGGCACCAGGGGATTGATCTTGGCGGGATCGCCGCCCATGGTCATCATCGCATCGCGCATGGCAGCCAGATCGACGACCGCCGGAACACCGGTGAAATCCTGCATCAGCACACGTGCCGGGCGATAGGCGATTTCCTGCTTGGACGATTTGGTTTTCAGCCATGTCGCGCAGGCGCGTATATCGTCCGCGGTGACCGACGAGCCATCTTCATGGCGCAGCAGGTTCTCCAGCAGAACCTTGAGCGAGAAGGGCAGCCTGGATATGCCCTCAAGGCCGTTCTTTTCAGCTTCGGGCAGAGAGAAATAGTCATAAGTTTTACCGCCGGCCTCAAGGGTCCTGCGGCAGGTAAAACTGTCAAGCGAATGGGATTCGTGCGCGCTCACGGGGCAACCTCCTGTTTTATCGAATTGCCTGTGCCCGCGCCGCCGGTGTGCCGACGGAAGGTTTGATGCTCTTCAATGCCGTTCAGGACAGATATTCCGGCCCTGTTTGCCGCTTTTGCGACCAATGCACTGGGAGCACCCCGTTTTTGCGCTGGCGTCTTATGAGACCTGACTTAATATATTGCGAGCCACTGCTCAAGTCCGGTCACAGACATATTACCTGGTCGTATCCTGATTTGTGTTCATTTTATCTGATGTATCGATACGCAAAACCCATGCCCATGAAGCTGTCAGTTCAAGATTTGAGTTGCGTGCGCGGCGGGCGGCTCGTGTTCGACGGGCTCTCGTTACAGATTAAGAGTGGCGCGGGCGTCAAGCTGACCGGTCCCAACGGGTCAGGCAAATCGAGCCTGCTGCGCGTGCTGGCCGGATTCATCCCTCCCGCAGGGGGGAGCATCCGCCTTGAGGGTGGTGAGCATGAGGCATCGCTTGGAGAGCAGTGCCACTATGTGGGACACCTCAACGGGGTAAAGCGTGCGCTGGGCGTGCAGGAAAACCTCGCCTTCTGGGCTGAGTATCTCGGCGGCAAGGACGTGGATAAAGCGCTCAAAGCTTTCGATCTGGAAAACCTGGCCCATATCCCCGCGGGTATGTTGTCCGCTGGCCAGGCGCGTCGGCTCGGGCTGGCCCGCCTTGCGCTGGTTTACAGGCCCCTCTGGCTGCTCGATGAGCCATCTGTGTCGCTCGATGCCGGATCACGGAAAATTCTCTCACATGCCGTCACCGCGCACATATCAGCAGGCGGCATGGTCATCGCCGCGACCCACACACCGCTGGGCGTCAAATTCGCGCAAACCCTGAAACTGGATGCCGGGGGGCGGCAATGAACGCCTTCATCAGCCTTGTTGCGCGTGATTTGCGGATCGCCTGGCGCGAGGG
>CAXMPN010000223.1:0-2921 GCA_964195195.1 Pontiella sp.
GACGCGAAGTCCTCGACAAGATTCCCTTCCCGATCGGTTACGGGGTGGAGACCTCCCACCTGATTGATGTCTATGAAAAATGGGGCATGGATGCCATCGCGCAGGTCGACCTCGACCAGCGGGTCCATCGCAATCAGGAAACCCGCGACCTCGGCAAAATGGCCTTCGGCATCCTGCGTGCCTTTCTTTTCCGGGCTGAGGCTCTCGGTGTCATCGGAGAGCTCCCCGAACTGAGCACGTTGCTGCGGCAGTTTCAGGCCAAGGACGAAACCTTCGAGCAGATTGCCCACAAAATCGTCGAGGAAGAACGGCAGCCCATGATTGAGATACCCGAATACAGGGAAAAATTCGGCATCAAGTAATGGCGCAAAAACCGGCAGTTGCAATCATTCATTACCACCTGCGCCCGGGGGGCGTTACGCGAGTGATCGAACGCGCGGTGGAATCCCTGAACGATCAGGTCGACGTGCTGGTTCTTACCGGCGAGGCACCCGCTCCCGACGATGCGTTGACACCGATCACCGAACCATTCGAGGCATTGGGGTATTCGGACGAAAAACGACCGGATTTCGGCCAGGTGGCGGAAGATCTTCGGTTCACTGCACGCAGCGTGCTCGGACGGGATCCCGACCTTTGGCACATCCACAACCACTCGCTGGGAAAGAATAGTTTTACGCCGCAACTGGTATGGCATCTGGCCAAAGCCGGCTGCCGCCTGTTGCTTCAGCCGCATGATTTCGCAGAGGATGGCCGTCCGGAAAACTATCGACTGCTCCGTACACATCTTGGCGAAACACTTGATCAGATGCTCTATCCGGCGGCCGATCACGTTTGGTATGCACCGATCAATTATCGTGATAAGGCGCTTCTCGATGACATTAGCCTGCCGAATGTTCACGAACTGCCCAATGCGGTAACTGCACACGTAGCCACTCCGGCCGGATCAACCTCAAAAAACATCGTCTATCCTGCACGGGCCATTCGCCGAAAGAACCTAGGGGAGTTTTTACTATGGAGCCTGCTGGCACCGGAAGGCTATCTTTTCCAAAGCACACTCGCCCCAGAGAACCCAACGTGGCAACGCTACTACAACGAATGGGTTGATTTCGCACAGGCACTGGACTTACCCGTCGAATTCGATGCCGGGCGGAAGCACGACTTTTCGAAACTGGTCCAGAATGCAGAAGCATTGATCTCCACCAGTATTGCTGAAGGTTTCGGGCTCGCGTTCTTGGAGCCCTGGCTGGAAAACAAGTCGCTGATGGGCCGTAAACTTCCGGAAATCACCACGGACTTTGAAGACGCGGGACTCGACCTGTCCGGACTCTATTCATCGCTGCCCGTCCCGCTGGAATGGATCGGCGAAAAGCCGTTTTTCGATGCGTTGGAAAGGGCCATGAAGCAGAGCTATGCCGCCTATGCGAAGGCGTGGCGGCCCACGTATTTCGAGCGGGCAAAAGCCGCCCTCGTTCATGATGGAAAAGTCGACTTCGGCATTCTTGACGAAGAACTACAGCGCAAGGTCATTCGGCATCTCGTCGAATGTCCGAAAGACCGAAACGGGTTCCCCCCGTTCCGCCCCGAAGCCGATCTCGCCCTGATTGAAAAAAACCGTGCGATTGTACGTCAAAACTATGGAATCGAAGCCTACGGACAACGACTGCTAAACATCTACAAAGCCCTCGCAGACACCGACCCGGGCGAGGTTTCCGCAGTCTCGGCTGCCAACCTGCTGGACGCCTTCCTGCAACCCTGCCGATTCAACCTGTTGCGCACCTAATCCTAATGCGTTATTTTCCTTTCACAGGAGAAAACAAATACAGAGGGGCGTTTCATCATGACTATTCAATATCTGGAAGAATTCTTCATGTGGATGACGGTGATCAATTTGGGATTGATAATTTTTACCGCCATTATGTGCATGATGGCCAAAGAGATGATTCAGCGCTTTCACGGCAAGCTGTTTGATCTGGCGCCGGAAACAATCAGCGCATTCATTTACGGCTATCTCGGCGTTTACAAAATCGTGTTCATTGTCTTCGTGCTGGTTCCCTGGCTCTCACTGAAAATCATGAGCTGATTGCCATAAAACTGTATTCCGGCCTTACTCGATGTGCGTCGCGCCTTGCATCGTTCGTTCCGCTTGCATAGATTGCCCTGTATGCAAACGATACTGATCGCCAACGCCGCTCTCGTAAATGAAGGCTCCATCCACCCTGCCGATGTCTTCATCAAGGACGGGAGGATTGAAAAAATCGCATCCAGCCTGACCAACCAGACTGCCGATCAGGTGATCGACGCCAAAGGGAAGGCCCTACTACCGGGCATGATTGATTGTCATGTCCATTTCCGCGAACCGGGGCTTGAGCAGAAGGCCGACTTGCATTCGGAAAGCCGGGCAGCCGTTGCCGGTGGCGTCACCTCCATCATGGAGATGCCCAACACCAAACCCGCCGCTATCACCAACGCGGTACTCGAAGATAAGTTTGCCCTCGCCGCCACCAAGTCCCTGACCAACTATGCGTTCCACCTCGGCGCTTCCAATAACAACATGGATGAACTGCTGGCCATGGATCCGAAAACCGTCTGCGGCGTAAAGCTCTTCATGGGCGCTTCCACCGGCGGCCTGCTCGTTGACCGTCAACAGCAGCTCGAAGACATCTTTAGCAAAGTCAAGGTGCCTATTTCCCTGCACTGCGAAGATACCAACACCATCCGGGAAAATGAAAAGGCCGCCCGTGATAAATATGGTGAAAACATCCCCTTCTCCGAACACCATCTCATCCGCTCCGAAGAGGCCTGCTACAAATCCACCACCCTCGCCATCTAGCTTGCCACCCAATATGACCCGCCGATCCACGTGCTGCACCTAACCACCGCCAAAGAGCTGGAGCTATTCAAATCAGGGCCCGTATCCGGCA
>CAXMPN010000224.1:0-2917 GCA_964195195.1 Pontiella sp.
CTACTTCCTTATGATCTTGCTGTGGCCTCGCGCGACGGGCACGGTCACAGGAAATGTTGCCGACCTCAGATCAACCGATGGGAACGAATATGCCTATTTTCCCCGCATCGAATTTCAGGCGGCTAGCGGCAAGACATACGAGGTTCTGGGGGATATCGGGCTCAATGATGAGTGGCCAATTGGGCAAAGCATCGAGTTGCGCTACCGCACGTCTAATCCGAACCACACAAGCACCGCGAAATGGTGGCAGCGACTGATATTTGCGGCCGTATTTATCGGTTTTGCGGTTGCGTGCTGGTACGCATGGTCAGGGATGCCCCAGGACTGAGTAGTAACCGGGATTCCGCCAATGTGCGGACAAAGATAACGTGGAATTGAAGGCGCTCGATAACAACAGGTCCAAACTTGGCTCTAATGTCCGCTTTGGGTCATAAGCAGACATAAATCACCTATCCGCACAATGTCCGCTTTACCCCCGAAAGCGGACATTATTCCGCACTGCATCAAATGTCTGCTTTGTGCCAATAGCGGACATTGCCAAAAAAGATTGGAGAATAATGGTTCGGCGTTGCCGTCATACTACTAATGGCAGACCAACAGGCGACGGTCAGCGTAGTTTGGCAGATCACGGCGCATGACCGTCTATTGCTCAAGCCAGCCAAAGTCGTCGCGATGCTTGTGCTCGAAGGCCTTTATGTCCTCATCGTGCCCGAGGGTCATGCCAATCTCGTCTAGACCATTGAGAAGCCGGTGCTTGTCGAACCTGTCGATCTCGAAACTGTAGACTTTCCCATCGGGGCCGGTCACCGTTTGCGCTTTGAGATCAAGGGCGATCTCCACGCCCGGCGTATCATGCAACTGCTGGCGAAGCGTGTCGCAACCGGCCTTCGGCAGGCGCACGGGTAAAATCCCGTGCTTCATGCAGTTATTGTAGTGGATATCGCCGAAACTAGGAGCGATGACGCTGCGGATGCCGTTCACCACCAGCGCATAGACGGCATTTTCGCGCGACGAACCGCAGCCCCAATTGATTTCAGCGACGAGAACGCTTGCATCCCGATAGGCCGGATTGTTTAAGACAAAGTCCGGTTTCTCAGTGCCATCTTCCGCGAAACGCAGATCGTGAAACAGGAAGCGGTCATAGCCTTCATCGGTCGGGTCACAGCGCAGGAAGCGTGCCGGAATAATCTGGTCGGTGTCGCAATTTTGGATATCGATCGGGATACCTGCCCCCTTGAATGTGATGAAAGCTTTCATATCACGCACCTTCCTTCAACTTCCGCACGTCGGTGAAGGTTCCTGTAACGGCTGCCGCGGCCGCCATTGCTGGGCTGACGAGATGTGTGCGGCTGCCCGGCCCTTGCCGTCCACGGAAATTCCGGTTGCTGGTCGAGGCAGAGCGTTCACCTGGCTTGAGCGTATCGCCATTCATGCCGACACACATGGAGCAGCCAGAAAGCCGCCATTCGAAACCGGCGTCAGTGAAGATCCGGTCCAGACCTTCCGCCTCCGCCTGTTCCCGCACCAGACCGGAACCCGGAACAACCATCGCCGGGATCACGGCCTTGCGGCCTTTCGCAACTGCGGCGGCTGACCGCAGATCCTCGATCCGGGCATTGGTGCAGGCACCTATGAAGACCCTGTCGGGACGGATGTCGGTCACGGCCATGCCGGGTTTCAGATCCATATAATCATAAGCCGCGATCATCGCTGCTTTGCGTTCGGGATCGGTTTCCTTGTCCGGGTCTGGCAGCCGCTCGGTCACCTGAATAGTATCCTGCGGGCTATTGCCCCAGGTCACCATTGGCGCAATCGCTTCACCGTCGAGCGAAACTTCGGCATCGAAGGCGGCATCGTCGTCGGATGGGAGGGTGCGCCAGAAGGCCAGGGCCTCATCCCACTTTTTGCCTTCCGGCGCGAAAGGGCGTCCCTCGATATAGTTGAAAGTCGTTTCATCCGGCGCCACAATACCGAAGCGACTCCCGGCCTCGATGGTCATGTTGCATATCGTCAGCCGACCTTCCATGGAAAGGTCGCGGATCGCGGAACCCGCATATTCGATTGCGTAACCGGTGCCGCCGAAGGCGCTGATCTGGCGGATGATGGCCAGAATCACATCCTTGGCGGTCACCCCGAATCCGAGATTGCCATCGATAATGATCCGCATAGTCTTGGGCGTTTTCTGCCATAGCGTCTGGGTCTCCAGCACATGGCTGACTTCCGATGAGCCGATCCCGAATGCGATGCACCCTAGCGCGCCATGGGTCGAGGTGTGGGAATCGCCGCACACCATGGTCAGTCCGGGAAGCGTGATGCCCTGTTCCGGCCCGACCACATGGACGATGCCCTGGCGCCGGTCACCCCAGGGAAAGGCTGTGGCGCCGAATTCCCTGGCGTTCGTTTCCACCGCGGTGGCGATCTCGCGCGCACGAGGATCTTCGAGATCGTCGAGCGAAGCGGTATGCGTCGGCGTGTAGTGGTCCGGCGTCATGAAGGTCTGGTTCGGGCGGCGCAACACCACCTCTCGCTGGCGCAGCCGTTTGAACGCGGCGAATGAGCCGTCATGGCAGAGATGGCGGTCGATATAGAGCAGGGTCTGCCCGTGCTGCTCGGTGACGACGTGCCGTTCCCAGATTTTTTCGAAGAGCGTTTTACCGGTCATTGAGATGCCTCAATCGTCACTCGGCAGCCTGCCGGCGGTGGCCGACGGAATCGTCGTATTTGGCAAGTTCTTCCTCAGGCATGAATTTGCGCTCCAGCTCCATGATCTCGTCGAACCCCGCGAAGGTGTGGAAGTCGCCCATCACGTGTTCATTGAAGTTTTCGTTGAAGCGTTTTTCGCCGTTCGGTCCCTCATCGCGCATCGCGACCGCCAGATCATACATCGCCACCATCGAAGCCCGGAATGTCGCGCCGG
>CAXMPN010000225.1:0-2902 GCA_964195195.1 Pontiella sp.
CAAAAGTTTTTGATCAAAATGCGCGTTCAGGCTGCTTGTGAGTTACTCAGAGACAGTAATGACGACCTCGCAGACATAGCGATCAATCTCGGCTTCTATGATCAAAGCTCATTCACCCTGCAGTTCCGTCAACACATGGGGCAGACACCCCGTCGATTTAGAGCTAAAGCTCAAGCAAGCTAGGAAAATGTCTCATTTCTCATAAATTTTGTCCCATTGATCCAATCAATTTTATCGTGTTTGGTAAACTCTACTCCAGTCTCTCATAGCAGAGTTCTTACAACTATCAAATTTTCTATGAAACCACTCACGATCATATCTTGCGTCCTTGCAGCAACACTTGTATCCACTCACGCACAAAAAGTTGAATCTCTATTCGATGGAAAGTCACTCAGCGGATGGTCAGGGAATCAACAAATCTGGAAAATCGAAGATGGAGCAATCACCGCCTCCATCGACAAAGGGAAGAAGCTCAAAAAAAATGAGTTCATCTTCTGGAATGAGGAACTTCACGATTTCGACCTTTCCCTTGAATACCGCATTATTGGTAATGCCTCTGCCAATTCGGGTATTCAGTTCCGTAGTCAGCGTGATGCAAAGGGCCACGCTGTTGGATATCAAGCTGACCTTGATGCAGGTATGACATGGCTCGGTCGCATCTATGATGAACAAGGCAGAGGTCTCATTCTTGAGCGAGGCACATTGACCAAAATATCGGCTGAAGGAAAGAGCCACATCATCCCATTTTCCAGCCCCAAAAGTTTTCAATCCATTCCTCGTAAATCCGACTGGAATACCTATCGAATCCTCAGCCAAGGACATCGCACTGAGATCTACGTGAATGGTGTTCATTTTTCGACTCTGGAAGACTATCAAACCAAAAAGAGTGATCTTAAAGGCCTACTCGCATTTCAACTGCACTCAGGTGTGGGGCCAGCAAAAATCCAATTTAAAAACATCCAACTCACGCGTCTTGGTAAAACTGATCCGCCGGTAAGTGTAACGAAGAAATCAAACACATCCATCACCCCCGTCGATGCTCCCAATATTGGTTTTGAACTTGGTAATCTTAGCGATTGGAAAACTACAGGAGATGCTTGGAAAGGCCAACCAGTCAAAGGTGACACCGTCGCTGCCAGAGGACGTGGCGCAAGCGGCCACGATGGCAGCTTCTGGCTCGGAAGTTACGAGGTGAGCCAGTCCGACAAAGGCACTGGCACGCTGACTTCCGCCTCCTTCCGCGTCACTCACCCTTGGGCATCGTTTCTTATCGGCGGAGGCAAGCACGCCGACACTCGGGTGGACATTCTCGTCCAGGGTTCCTCCAAGCCCATTTTTTCTGCCCGTGGCGATGATTCGGAAAATATGCGCCGCGTCTCTGTTGATCTCAGCGATCACATCGGAAAGGAAATCGCCATTCGTGTTGTCGATGAAGTCAAGGGTGGCTGGGGACATATCAACTACGATGACTTCCGCTTTCACCAGAATCCACCCGCTGCTCAAGATGCCCGCCTCACCAGCAGCCCTCTACTCTGGCATTTGCAGAAAAACTCCAATCAAAGTGACCCACTCGAGACGGTTAGAGACATGAATGTCCCTCCTGGATTCGAAGTCACCACGGTTGCCGCTGAACCCGATATTCGTCAACCGATCAGCTTCAACTTCGATGCCAAAGGCCGCATTTGGGTGGCCGAAGCCCTCGCTTACCCGCGCCGTCAGGCGACAGGCAAAGGACAGGATCGCATCGTCATCCTCGAGGACAAGGACGGCGACGGAACCTTTGAAACCAAAAAAGTCTTCGCCGAAAACCTCAACCTCGTTAGCGGCTTTGCTATTGGCTACGGTGGCGTTTTTGTCGGAGCCGCACCCGAGCTCTACTTCATTCCGGACAAGAACGGCGACGACAAACCCGACGGACCGAAACAAGTTTTATTAGACGGTTGGGCACTCGATGACACCCACGAAACTCCTAACTCGTTCATCTGGGGCAACGACGGATGGCTCTACGGTTGCCAAGGAGTTTTCAACAAATCCTACGTCGGTAAACCCGGCACCCCCAAAGACAAACGTATCTACATTGAAGCCGCCATCTGGAGGTTCCATCCAGTTACTCATCAGATAGAGATCTACGCCCATGGCGGCTCTAACCAATGGGGGCTCAGCTACAATGCTACCGGTGATATGTTTATGACCCACTGCCGCAGTGCATGGGGGCTGGGTCCAGTCACACAAATTTTCCGCGATGGCCATTACTGGTCACAAGCCAATAGAAACCACCGACCCTTCATCGCCGCGCCTCCCAGCGGATATGCGAGAAGTTCCCAGCCTGAAATCAACTTCATGACCTCCATCGCCGCTTACGGACACGGTGAAGGCGGAGCCGGCAAAGGCGGATCTAAAACCATTTTCGGCGGTCACTCACACGTCGGCGCCATGGTCTATCTCGGTGATAATTGGCCCAAGGAATACCGGGGGAATCTTTTCACTCTCAACCTTCACGGTAGCCAGATGAACCGAGAAAATCTGGTAAAAAAAGACTCCGCCTACCTTTCCTATTCCCACGGAAAAGACCAGCTCTACTCCGCTGATCCGGAATACCTAGGTGTCCATTTGAAATATGGTCCTGACGGCGCCGTCTATATCTCCGACTGGGCGGACAAACAACAGTGCCACAGAAACGATCCCAAAATCTGGGACCGCACTAACGGTCGAATCTACCGCATGGCATGGAAGGAAACCTTCAAGCCGGTGAAAGTTGATCTAGCAAGCACATCCTCTGCCAACTTGATCCAATATCTCTCGCATACCAACGAGTGGTATTCCCACATGGTACAGCACATCTTGCGCCAGCGTAAAGACGCCGGAGAGGATCTTTCCTCTCTCTCTGCCAAGCTCCGCACAC
>CAXMPN010000226.1:0-237 GCA_964195195.1 Pontiella sp.
CAGAGTGAGATAATGATTGTGATAGGCCAACTGGGAGCGATCCCACTCGGGGTTGGACGAAGCTGCCTTTGGGGAATCTCGAAAGCCGAATTTCTTGGCGTTCGGTGCTCCCTCCAACCGATCCGCATATTTATAAAAGTGGATCGGATGGGTAATCGAAGGATGTTTTTTCTTCAGCTGTTCAATCTTCGCCCGGTTCTCAGGTGTTTTCGCCACCTTGTCCACCCCCACTTGCCA
>CAXMPN010000226.1:247-2604 GCA_964195195.1 Pontiella sp.
CTTTCTTCAATCGCCTTTGCCTCTTTTTCGTTGGCCGGGTTGATGGTCTTTTCCGGCTCGATTCGAAAGATCATCGGCTTTTGAACCTGGGCAGCTTGCCGCTCAAACACTTCATCGATCGCGCTGCGTCCGAGTTTCAGGTACTGCTCGAACTGATCGCTGGACATGAACTGTGATGCCCCAACGGTATCAAAGGAGCCGGCACCGCCATCGGTGGGTAGAGATTCTATATCGACTTTGACGCCAGTCAGCTGCTCGATGGTGTTGCGGTATTCCCGCCGGTTGAGTCGGCGCATGGTGATGGTCCCACCGGAGTCGCTCAGGACCTTGCGGGCGGTGACGAGCTGGTTGGAAAGATCGTCAAGAAAGGCGGTTTTTTTTGCAGCCGGGATCTGCTTTTCGTCCTCGGGCGGCATTTCACCGGAGTTGATGGCGTTGAGCACCTTCTGCCAAGTCTCCGCTGTTTGCATGTCCTTGCTGAGATTGAACGAGAGCTTTTCCAAATCCACGTCGCCCTCTTCCATTAGACTGTCGTGGCATTCGAAACAGTAGGAGTTAAACAGGCCGAGGTGTGTTTTCGGCAGCTGGGCATCGGGCGGGGAAGCCTGCGCGACGGCACCAAGCGACAGCACTAGCGTGCAGAATGAGTAACAAAGTTTTTTCATGCCCGGTGATTGAGTACTTAGGTGGAAGATCATCAGGCCTGCAATTTTTTGACCACTCCGGAGCTATCACCGTGGCGATTGGTTTGGACGCCGAGCCCTTGCAACATCGTCAGCCAGACGTCGCACAGTGGCGTGTCCTTGGACAGCGCAAGGTGTTGGCCCATTTTCAGGTTGGCCCCGCCACCGGCGAGGATGGTCGGGCAGTTATCGAGGTAGTGGATCGAGCGGATGTTTGATCCATAGGCGAGCGCGACGTGATCGAACAGGCTGGAACCATCGGCTTCCTTGGTGGCTTTGAGTTTATCTAGCAAGCCAGCCAGCAGCTGGCTCTGTGCGACGTCGCGTTTTTGAGAAGCCTCCATGCGTTCGCCCGGGGTGTAGTGGCTCATGTTGTGAGGTGCCACGTTGATGTCCAGGCTCTGCAACAGCGATTGCACAGGCTGGCGGTAGCTCATCACCCGGGTGCTATCGGTCTGCAGGGCGGCGACGATGAGGTCATACATCACCTTGATTTCCTCTTTCCCCTTCAAGCCAGATGCTGGCTCTTCGATCGGGGGGTTGGCTTTGGGGATTTCCAGCCATGCCTCTTCCTTGCTCAGCTGGGTTTCGATGTCCCGGATACCCTGGAAATACTCGTCCAGCTTATCGGTGTCTGCCTTCGAGAGACCGCGCTGCACCCGTTTCGCTTGGGTGAGCACGGCGTCCAGCACGCTGCGTTTTTCGGCGATGGCGGCCTGGCGTTGTGCCAGTGGAAGGTTGCTGGCGGAGAAAAGTTTGTGGTAAAGTTCCAACGGCGTGTTTTGCCCAGCCATGGGTTTGCCGTGTTGGTCCCAGGCGAGCGAAAGCCCCGGCCCATGCCCCGAGCCATGGACATCTTTGCTGCCGAGCTGGAGAGAGGTAAAGCGGGTGTCCTGAGCTAAATGACGAGCCGCCTCTTGGTCGGCCGAGATGCTATTGGCAAAGGATTGGCCGGGAACGGAAAACCGGTTCGCGCCGGTGAGCCAGAAGGTGCTGCCCCAATGGGCTTCGTTGGTGTATTGGTTCGAGCACCCCTGCACCACGGTGAAATCCGACTGGTGGCGCGCCAAAGGGGCGAGGCCCTTCGGTAGATCGTATTTAACACCCGTTTGCTTGATATCCGGGTACCAGCTCTCCTGGGTCACGCCATAGCCGAAGCCGAGGAAGACCGTGCGCTTGGGCGGTGTGCCGGGTGCGTTCTCGGCAGCCGAAGCGAAATGGCGGAATCCGATGGACTCCAGCGCAGGCAGTGCAATGAGCACTCCCGCACCACGGAGAAAATGACGACGGTTGAGTTGTGTTTTCACGATGGCAAGGTAGATTTTGAGTTGCGGCTTTGGGATAGCATGCGTGTTGAACAAGATCCAGAGTGGATAGTTTCAGATTATTTTTTCCTCGTCTGCAGATCCCGATTTCGGCCCGTCCTTTTTCCGAAAATGACAGCCACCTCCATGGACGGGCTTTATTGCACCATTGTCGATTCAAACGAAATTTTATCGGCTCTTTCTTTGGGTGTTTTCAGCCATCTCTCTCGACCAGCCTGAGTTACAGAAAAATCATCAGCGCAAGGGTCACTCGACGGCGGGCACGTTCAGCAACCGATACCTTTCATGCTCCGCTATCACTCCGATGAGAAGCTATCTTTGGGGTTAGCTATTTATTCTTTCCAGTATG
>CAXMPN010000226.1:2614-2898 GCA_964195195.1 Pontiella sp.
CGGATCTAAATCATACTTGTCATAGTGCTTGAGGACATGCTGACAAAATTCTGTATAATACTCTAGTCCACCCTTAATCGCCTCATAATCGTTATACTCATCTGTCAGTCTAAAGCCCAATGTACCAATCGCAGCATTGACAAAATCAGAGTCATCTTGTGAAGCGTCACTCTTCAAGTATGCCAAGGCCGCCTTGAAATAGAATACTAATCCTACAGGCCCCATCCACATTAGATCCTGACTGTAGTAAATCCCATTGTCAGCAAATAGAGCTTCTGCCTCAT
>CAXMPN010000227.1:0-2884 GCA_964195195.1 Pontiella sp.
CAGGATGAAGGGAGTGGTCTTGATGAGGGTCTCGATAATTGCGGTCTGAGTTCCGAACGCCCCTTCGCCTAACGCCAGGTAAGCTGTGATCGGGCTGGTTCCTTGCAACAGCAGTACCCCAGCGGAAACAAGCAGCGCGGTAAAGATCGCCAGCAGCGGAATGGCTGCGCGGGTCACGAGAGACCTCATCCGTGATCCTCGCCTTGGTTCAGCCGTTGCCAAAGACTTTTCTCATAAATAGATTTTGATTATTAGGGCTTCGGAAAAGAGCAGGGGAAGCGGCGATGGTGCTATCCGCTTCCCCTGTTTGTTGCGATTAGCTTAGTTAGTCGCCCTTGTCCGATGGGATGTCAAAGTCAGGGCATCACAACCGGTACGCAGAAGGTGCTTTCGTTCGAACCTTCAAACGGTGCACATGGATCGATTTCGCCGCTGTCGATCGCGTCCGAAATCGCTGCCAACTGGTCCTTCACATCCTGAGGAACTACATCCTCAAAGTTATGGAACGGAGCCAGTACAGCCGGGCCGAACACATCCCCACCGGCGAACGTGCCGTTAACCGCGGCAAGGATGAGAGCAGTCACATCAGCAGTCAAACCCTTGGTCGCGCTGGACACGATGCAGTCCGCAACCTCGGGCAGCGTGAGGAATTGATCAACATCCACTCCGATTACCATCTTGTCTTGGTTGCAGGCTGCTACCAGGCCACCGTTGCCGGTGAGGCCGCCCGCGCCGAAGATCACGTCCGCTCCCTCATCGATCAGAGTCCCAGCGGTGTCCGCGGCCCATACAGGATCCGTGAAGCAGTCGTCAAGGCTTCCGGGATGGTAAACGTTCAGCACCTCGACATCAGGATTGACGTACTTGGCGCCGTTGTAGTAGCCAACCTCAAAGCGGGCTACGGGTGGGATGAACGGACATCCGTACACGCCACCGACCACGTCGGTCTCGGTCATCAGACCTGCCAGCGCGCCGGCCAAAAAGCCGGAGACATCCTCATGGAAAATCAGCCCAGCGACGTTATCCAGCGGTTCTGGAGCGAAATCTGCATCGACCTGCCCCTGATCCGTGCCGATGAAGAACACGTCTGGGAGATCGATGCCCGCCTGATGCGTGGCAGCACCCATGGCAAAGCCCGAGGTCACGATGATGTCAAAGCCCTCATTGACAAACGAGTCAATGTTGGGCCGGTAGTCAGCGCTGTCCTGGGTCTCGATGAAGCCAAAGCACTCTTCGGGCAATCCGAGCTGCACAGCCGCTTGCAATACGCCATTCCAACCGGCTTCATTAAAGCTCTGGTCGTTGAGCGTACCCACATCGGTTACAAAGGCAATCTTGTGGGCGCAGCCCTCTTCCACCATTTCTTCTTCCTCCATGGCTTCTGTGGGCTCTGGTGCAGCTTCTTCTTCGACCTCAGGAAGCGTTACTGGTTCGGGGGTGGGCGTATCGGTAGCACAAGCGCCCAAGGTAAAGGCCATCACAAGCAGACTTGCCAGGATGACATGATGCTTCTTCATACGATTCTCTCCTCCAAATTGATTGGTTTTGTCATTGTTTCGTAGTGCGGCGGCCAATGCCGCCGCGCGCGCAGAACTTTTCGTGACCTCTAATAGACATCCGCTCCTTTCTCAATGGGATTTTCCGGAGGGATCCGGAACACGTTCCAGATCATACTATGAGACTCGGGGACTGACAATGAGTCCGAAAATACGGTGTTTTGAGGGGTGATTTGAGACTTAAAAGTTACTCTCCTGGACCGGTTCCAATATCCAATTCGCCTGCCGCGATCGCCCTGTAAGCCTCTTCGAACAGCCTTTGCCTGCCCGGACTGATGAATTCATCATTTATGTCAACTGGAATGAGGGTTGCGGTTTCGATCGAGGGCCGCCAGGCCTGACCTTCACCCGTCGCTACGAGGTCATCCAGTGCAAGGAGTACCAGCGGACCTTCTACAAAGATCAACCGCCCGATGAGCGCCTCCACCGTGGGACCGCCTTCTCCCACCCACAGCATAGGAAGGCCGCCACCTGCTAACCTATCTGAGGCCTCTTCGGCCGCCGGCCCGGAAATTATGAAGACGGCATCCACCGTATTGGCGCGGAAACGGTCCAGAGTCATCTCAGCCGCGGTCTGGCTAATCAGCTGGCATTTCGGGCAGCCCCAGAGCAATCCTTGGGTGAACCCGGCGCTGTAGGCTTGCTCATCCGGACCACCGGTATCCGTGACCAGGCCAACCCATCCGGTCTGGCTGGTCAGGCCGGTCATCACGCCCGCCAGGAATCCGGCCTGATCGTGCCGCGGATTTCCTACGGTACTGAGCGCGGACATGGGCGAGACCCCAGGCACATCGATGGCAACCACTGGAATCCCGTCTTCAGCTGCCAGCTGCAGCTCGCCGCTCAGCGCTTCCCGCCGGCTGACGATCCCCTGCAAGTGCGGCCTCGCTTCCTCACGATAGGCCGCGGCGCCCGAAGGGTCTGCGGAGATGAGTGCCCAGCCTTTTTGAGCCGCCCATTCCTCCAGGTCGCCCTCCCAGGCAACCTCGCCCTCCGCGATCAGAAGCAGCTCGGGAGCGGGTGTTGGAGAGGGGGGAGGCGCGGCCGTAGCGGTCGGGCTCGAAATGGGAGGCAGAGCGGCGGGGCTTGTGGCCGTGGCGCAGCCGAAAAGGGCGGCTGAAACGACTGCGAGTGCAGCTGCAAGCGGGAACTTTGGCCCGACAAACGCAGTCGCGGTTGACACCCGCGCGATCGTAAGCGGCAACTTCGGACCGACAAGCGCGGTCGCGGTTGACAGACGCCCGGCCACCGGAAACCGTTTTCGCTTATGGATGAAGAGTGTCACAGATAGGATTTTAGCCGCTGGAGCTTGAATCGGCGGTCAAATC
>CAXMPN010000228.1:0-2879 GCA_964195195.1 Pontiella sp.
CCCCCAGGATCACCTGATAGCACTGGGCTATGCGGGCTGGACCGCCGGTCAGCTGGAGTTCGAACTGGCGGAAAATAGCTGGCTCTCCCTGCCTGCCGATAGCGACATTATCTTCTCCACTCCCTATCAACAACGTGTCGGCGCCGCCGCCGCGGTTCTGGGAATCGACATGAACCTGATCTCGGGGCAGGCCGGCCACGCGTGATCCGCCATTCCTGAGTGAGCCGACAGATTTCCACAGTACTAGCCTTCGATTACGGACTTAGCCAGATAGGCGTCGCGGTGGGTAACTGCCTGACCGCCAGCACCCAGCCGCTCACCATCATCAAAGCAAAAAATGGTATACCTCAGTGGCCGGTACTGGAAAAAGTGGTCCAGGAATGGCAACCCGACCTGATCATCGTCGGCGACCCGCTGAATATGGATGGCTCCGATGGGGTACTGTGTGAGCGAGCCCGAAAATTCGGGCGGCGGATTCACGGCCGGCTCGGATTGCCGGTAACCATGACCGACGAGCGACTCAGCAGTTTCGAAGCCAAGCAAGGCCTGGAGCAACGCGGACACCGTGGGGACTACAAGGCCAGCCCGATCGACAGCTACGCCGCAGAGCTGATTTTACAAACCTGGATGAGGGAAACAGGGCGGCTTTAGCGCCCGTGATATTGACCGCCGCTATCCGGTTCGTCATAGGTCAGGTCAAAACTCGAGTCGACGGACTTGCCCTTCTCGAACATCTTGATCATCAGGCGCACATCGTTTGACGAATCAGCGTAGCGCACCGCGTCCTCAAGTGTAATATTGCCATCCTTGTAATGCTGCACCAGAGCCTGATCCAGAGTTTGCATACCCAATTCGTTAGATTTAGCGATCACCTCCTTGATCAGGTGAACCTCTCCCTTGCGAATGTAGTCTGCGACCAAAGGAGTATTTAGCAAAACTTCCACAACCGGGATGCGACCTTTCCCGCTCTTTCGGGGCAGCAACTGCTGGGCCACCATAGACCTCAGATTCAGGGACAGGTCCATCCAGATCTGAGAGTGCTGATTCGGCGGGAAAAAACTCTGGATCCTGTCCAGTGCCTGGTTGGCGTTATTGGCGTGCAGGGTACATAAGCACAGGTGGCCCGTCTCGGCGAAGGTCAGGGCCTGAGCCATGGTCTCGGCAGAGCGTACCTCACCGATCATGATGACGTCCGGGGCCTGTCGCAACGTGTTCTTCAGGGCGATGTCGAAAGACTCGGTATCCAATCCGACTTCACGCTGAGTCACAATACATCCCGCGTGTTCGTGGATAAATTCGATCGGGTCTTCGACACTGATGATATGGCCTTTGCTGTTGTGGTTGCGGTAGCCCACCATCGCCGCCAGGGTGGTCGATTTACCCGTACCCGTGGCACCCACAAAAATTACCAACCCGCGCTTGGTCATTGCCAGTTCTTTAATGATCGGCGGCAGTTCCAGCGAGTCGACTGTTGGAATTTTTGCTTCGATGCGCCGTAGCACCATGCCGCATTGTTCCCGCTGCACAAAGGCACTCACCCGGAATCGACACAACTCACCCCGGGTAATCGCGAAATTGCACTCGTGGTGCTCGAGAAACTCCTGCTGCTGGTCCTCGCGCATTACCGATAGCACAAGGGCCTTCGACTCCTCTGCAGAGAGCTTGAGATCAGAGATGGGATACAGCTCCCCATCGACCTTAATACTCGGTGCCGCACCCGCCGAGATGAAACCATCAGAGGCCTTCTCTTTGACCACGCGTTGGAGTAAATCATCGATCTTCATCTTTATGCTCTCCCTTGAGTCTCGGCCAATTCCTGTCGATATATATCTTAAGCCTAGAAATTTTCTGGCATTCTGGCCTTTTCTTTCGCAGCCTCTTTCGAAATAATGCGTTTATCCACCATGTCGCCCAGGCACTGGTCCATGGTCTGCATGCCCACGGCGTGACCGGTCTGGATGGCGGAGTACATCTGTGCCACCTTGTCCTCCCGGATCAGATTGCGGATAGCGGGAGTTCCGCGCATGATTTCATGGGCCGCCACGCGACCACCGGTAGTGCGTTTCAGCAGTGTCTGCGAAACCACCGCCATCAGGGATTCCGACAGCATGGAACGCACCATGGACTTTTCCTGCCCGGGAAATACGTCGATAACCCGGTCAATGGTCTTCGCTGCCGAGGTCGTGTGCAGGGTGGCGAATACCAGGTGTCCGGTTTCCGCCGCGGTTAGCGCCAACCGTATAGTCTCCAGGTCGCGCATCTCGCCCACCAGGATAATATCGGGGTCTTCGCGCAGCGCCGAGCGCAAGGCCTCGCCAAAGCCCAGGGTATCCCGGTGTACCTCGCGCTGGTTTACCAGGCATTTTTTGCTTTCGTGGACGAATTCGATCGGGTCTTCAATCGTCAGGATATGTTCGTACTTGTTGTCATTGACGAAGTCTACCATCGCCGCCAGAGTAGTGGACTTGCCGGAGCCAGTCGGACCGGTCACCAACACCAGGCCACGTGGCATCATGCAGATATCGCGAAAAACCTGACCCATGCCCAGGTCTTCCATGGTCAGTACCTTGGAGGGAATAGTACGAAATACACCGGAGGCACCCCGGTTTTGGTTAAATGCATTGACCCGAAAACGGGCGACGCCCGGGACTTCAAAGGAGAAATCTGTCTCCATGAATTCTTCGTAGTCCTTGCGCTGACGGTCATTCATGATGTCGTAGATCAACTCATGAACCTGCTTGTGCTCCATCGGGGGCAGATTTATTCGCCGGACATCACCGTCCACCCGGATCATCGGTGGCAGGCCCGCCGAAAGGTGCAGATCAGACGCACCTTGTTTTGCGCTAAACGCCAGAAGTTCTGTTATATCCATGGATTCC
>CAXMPN010000229.1:0-2876 GCA_964195195.1 Pontiella sp.
CAGTTCTTCCGTGGTCCGGCTCATGGTGTTGTAAATCCTGAAAGCCATGGCTATCCGGCCTCCACATCGATTCTGGGCGCATCTTTCCAGAGTTTCTCGAGGTCGTAGAATTCGCGCAGATCCCGTTCGAAGACGTGGACCATGACACCTTGGTAATCCATGATCATCCATCCACTATCCGGTACCCCGGCTTTTTGATAGCCCTTGAATCCGGCATCCTTGAAGCAGGATTGCAACCCGTCGTACAACGACTTCAGGTGGGGCTTGTTCGCTCCGGTTGCGATAACGAAATAATCCGCGATATTTGCATGCTGCCTTAGATCCAGCACGACTAGATCCTCGGCCTTGCGGGCGTCCAGAAAACCGACGATCTCTTTTATAATATCCAAATCGTTCTCCATCATTCCCTTCAACCTTTATACAAGCCATGCTCGAAAATATACATCTCCACCTCTGCAGGCACCAGATAGCGAATACCCAGTCCGTCGGCGACGCGCATGCGGATTTCAGTCGAGGAAATCTCGATGAGATGCGCTTCAATAATGTTTTCCAGCAGCTTTTTCCTGCTGGCTTCGGGCAAGGCCACTTTTCGCCCAATCTCCTCCAGTGAACTTTCCCCCGGCCGCAGGAAAGAAGCAACCTCGCACAGGCCGAGCAGTTCGTCAATCTTGTACCAGTTATGCAGGTCCACCAAGGTGTCGCTACCGACAATCAAGACCCACTCGACCTCCGGACGCTCATCCCGTAAATACCTCACCGTGTCGATCGTATAGGAAATCCCGCCGCGTCGAATTTCTGCATCGGATACGGAAAACCGTACATCAGCTTCCGTCGCCAACTGGAGCATGTCATACCGATGGGCGGCATCGGCTTGCTGCTTATGCTGTTTATGGGGAGGGATGGCCGCCGGAACAAAAACAATTTCCGCAAGCTCGAGTTTCTCCAGAGCATCCTGGGCGATTACTAAATGTCCCGTGTGCAGGGGATCAAACGATCCTCCAATGATACCAACACGTTTCGCCTTTGATCGGAGCTGCTCCATAGGCAGATACCATTAGGGGCCAAAGGCCTAGTACCAGGATTGCCAAATTTTTATTACGTCGCCCGCTTCTATCGTTACATCCAGGGAAGGATCTCTTTCAAGTTCCTTCCAGCTGAAGGTATAGATTTTACCTTGGCGAGTGACGGTCACTTTTTTGCTGGCGAACGGGGTTAATCCGCGCGCACCGGCAATCGCCTGCACCAGTGTTGTTCCGCTAACAAGTTGAAACTGTCCGGGAGCATTCACTTCACCTTGAACATAATAAACCTTGGCGGTCATGGTGACATTAACCGAGACGGTTTTGTAGATGCCGCCATCAATGTAAAGCCGCTCGATTTTGTCTTCCAATTCGGACGTTGTGAAGCCTGCCGCAATCACCGGTTCGTCAATGTGCAGCAAATCGATTTCACCGTTTTCATCGATTACCAGATTCAGCTCCCGCTGCTCCATAATCCCGCTGAAGCGCAAATAAATGGGATCTGCAGCCTTCAGCGTATACGCTCCCAACGCTTGTGCCGATGATGCAGCATTAGTGCTTCCCTGCGGGGAGGGCATCGAAAATTGCGGGGTCCTATTGGCAGCAGGATCGATAGGTTGTATGACACACCCGGAAAGTACCGCCATCATTAAAAACAAACCACAGATAGTAAACTTGTGTAGCATTCTCATAAACCTCTTCAAATTATACTTGTTATAGCTGGCTGTCATCGGCTAGTTCGCTCTGCGTGCCGCGGTCATAGTCCGAATAAGAAGAATGGTAGTAATAGTAGTAGTCGTCGCGCATGATATTAATGTTATTGAGCACGGCACCTATAACCGTCACGCCCAGTGATTCGATCATCTGCCGGGCCTTTGACAGCATCTCCCGCGGATATTTACGATACTGTACAACAATAATGGCTCCATCCGTCTCCTTGGCAATGATGGAAGCATCGCTGATTCCCACCAGAGGCGGCGTATCGATCAATACCACATCATACTTGGATTTCAGACTGGCTATCAATTCTCCAATTCGCTTGGGCTCCAAAACACCTAATGAAGTGCGGGGAAGACGGCCGCTTGGCAGGAAGTGGAGGTTCGGAACACTGGTTGCCTTAATGGCTTCCTCAACCGGCACATCCCGCAGGAGCACGTTGGTGAGGCCGAACCGGTTGGATACCCCGAGAATGGTATGCTGGACCGGACGCCGCAAGTCGGCGTCAACGAGCAGAACCTTTTCACCCTGCTGAGCACATACAAACGCAAGATTGAACACGGTCGTGGATTTACCTTCGCCCACACCGCCACTCAGCATACAGAATGCGCCCCTATGGGAACCGCCTTCGGTAAACGCCAGATTGGTGCGGAGAACACGGTATGCTTCCGCATGCTCGCTGTCGGGCCCCTCCTCAATCAAGGGTCGCACTTTCTGCGGAATCTGGCCGAGCACCGGTAATCCGAGAATACGCTCCACATCGTCAGCGGTCTTGATCGAAGTATCAAGATATTCAATAAAGTAGGCTAGACCCACTCCGGCCCCCAGACCGACAAAAATGCTCAGCAACACATTCATGAAGAGGTTTGGACTTACCGGCCGGCGATTCGGCTCGGCTGAATCGATAATCTCAACCGGATTGCGAGGCACATCCAAAGTGATTATTTCCTGACGCAACTTGGCACTCAGCTGGTTGTAGATCATCCGTTCGATATCCAAATCGGCCAACGCTTTCCGAAAGGGTTGATACTCCTGACCCTGTTCTTCGATGGTTCTTGCCTTCACGCTCTCTAAAAGCAAATCGACCTTATTAAATCTGCTCTGCGCAAGGTCGAACTCTGTTTGCAGACGATTTCTAAA
>CAXMPN010000230.1:0-2871 GCA_964195195.1 Pontiella sp.
TTTGAACGGGGCAATCCGCTGACAATCGACATATAGCGGCTGGCGGACGTGCTTTCTCAACATCTCAATCATACCGGAAAAGCGTTCCAAGTGCCCCACCTGAAGAATTCTATCGTTGCGTCCTGCGATATCGATGAGGTCTCGGGCTGTATCCAGAGTGGCCGTCATCGGTTTCTCGACCAGCACGTCGGTCCTCCGTTCCAAGAAGGCCTTCGTAATTTGATAATGTTCAGACGTCGGAACCGCGACACTTACAGCGTCGACTCGACCCAAGAGTTTCCGGTAGTCCGTTACCGCGTCGACGCCGAATTGATTGCCGATCTCGGCCGCGCGTTCTGGGTTGATATCCGCGACCGCGACTAACTTCACTCGCGGCAATCGTATTATCTTTTCAGCGTGATGCTTTCCGAAATGGCCGACACCGATCACCGCCATCGATATAGGTTTGTTCCCAGCCATCCGATGCTCCCTCCGATACATCATACGGCCCGAAGCCTGGCCACTATGCTAATCGAGGTGCTGGACGCCTAATGTACACATCTTTCGGTAAGAATGCCATCCAGGTAAACAGGGATTGCCGTTGGACTTTCAGCGCCACGAATGTCAATGGATCCACCATCGGAATTCGATCCGCGGTTACGGGAGAAAAACAAAATTCCCTGTAGATTCGAACGCTTCAGGTCAGATTTTGGCCACAATGACAGGGCAGATTGCGCCGCGGAGGACAAGAGAGATGGCGCCACTGCTAAGATTTCTGTGCCGCGCGTGGGGATGCGCATGCCGCGGTCCGATTAAGGGAAAGACTTCCGTGGAGACTGCGGAGGCAATCTCTTCGGATGACCTATCCGCCATAACGGGCATCGGCATTGTGATCCAAGACCGGCTCAATAAGTCGGGGATCAAAACCTATGCCCAACTGGCCGAAGCCACACCCGAAGACCTGGAAGCGATATTAGGCAGTCGGATCGCTGGAGCCAGGTTCAATGGCTGGATTGCCGAGGCGCGAAAGCGCGCCAACGAAGGAGCCCCGCGCGCGCCTTGATCGATCGCTGTTGCTGGTGAGCCTGGCTTTTTTCAGGGACCTTCAATCGCACCGTAGCCCCGGGTAATTGCATGGTGATTTTACGCCCGCTGTGGGTCCAGGCTGTGTGAGAACGCTCACTGTGTTGGACGGGCTTGCGGGTTTGGATGATCTGTCGGGGTGGTTTTCCGGTTTTCCGATTGGTTTGTCTCACGGGGTTCCAAGCGCCGGGATTTGCCGTTGTGAGCGGCGATTCGGCCGGATACGGGCGCGAATGTAAGCCGGCGAGCGCCTATGCCGCGCTCATCGCCTCGATCAGCGGGCCGCTGCCCATGATGGTCATGATGCGTTTGAGATTGTAGGCCAGTACGTGCAAGGCCATTTCGGTGCGGACCTTCTTCAGCGTCTTCATCTGGAAGTGTGTATAGCCCATCCAGGACTTGATGGTCCCGAATGGATGCTCGACGGTTTCGCGCCGCTGACGCATCTTTTCCGGGTGCTCGTGGAGGCGTCGCTGGACGGTCTCAAGGACATGTTCGTGTTCCCAGCGGGTGATCCGGCGCTCCTTGCCCGTAGTGCAACGATCCTTGATGGCGCAGCTCTGGCAGGAAGACCGGTTCATCGGCGTGCTCTTCTCCACCGTAACCGTGGCCGAATTGTCAAATCTTCTCGCCGCCTCGCCGGAAGGCGAAGACAGCAATACGTTCATCATCTATGACCAGGACTACGTCATCGCCCATCCGGTACTGGCGCGAAATCCTCCGGAACTCGGGTTCGACCACCGTTTCGAGTTCATGAATTTATGCGCAAGGTTACTGGTCTGCACTGCTATTGTCGAGACAACCAACCGAAAAAATGGTGCTTGTAAAAGGTCCGCCGTGGGTCATTTTTCCCCGTAATCTGGGGGGGTTTACGTCTGCACTTGAGAGCACACCGGAAGGAATCACGCGGAATCCGGACATCGCGGCCAGAATGTCCCTCAGCTTCAGACATTCTGGTCACAACGTCCGGATTCGAACTGATTGCTTCCGGTATGCTCCCAGGTTCAGACGTGGGCAACACCCCGGCGGAACGGGGAAAAGTGACTCATCTCGGACATGCGGAATCTGCAGTAATTGCTTAGGAGTGAGTAGTTCTATTCCGTTGCCCCCAGGCGGCGTAGTATGTCCACTATCTCCCTCATCGCCAAACTGCCTTCGCTAGCGTGAAATTTGGCGTAGGCCAGTGCTGACATACCCGAGGTGCCCTTCGCGTTCGGATCGGCGCCTTGCGCCACAAGGAATTCGAGCAGGGAGGCATCTCCGATCACGGAATAAGAGGGGGGCGTTGCCGCCAATCTGAACGCGGTCAGACCGGAGTTATCAATTGCGCTGATGTCCGCACCGTGGTCGAGCAGCAGCTTCACGACTTCGAGGCGCCCATGATGAGAGGCTTCGTGGAGTGGCGTCGCCCCATACTTCCCATCTTTTGCATGGACGTTGGCCCCACGGTCGAGCAACTGCCGAACCGCCTCAGCATGACCCGCAGTCGCTGCGCGATGGATCGGTGTCCTTTGAAGTCCATCGCGCGCCTCGATGTCCGCTCCGCTGTCGAGCAGGAGCGCAAGCATGGCGGCGTTGCCGAATTGCGCCGCCAAATGCAATGCACGGGAACCCTGCTGCTCGCTGATCGCCTCCACGTCAGCACCATGGTCGATCAGGATACCCGCTATTTCCAAGTTTCCCTCCGACACCGCGACATGCAGTGCCGTCCCGAAAACGAAGTCGGTTTCATCGACCTCGACGCCGCTCGCGAGGAGTGCTTCGACGGCCGCGTTGTCCTGAGCCCGGACGGCGTCATGTAGTTCTCCG
>CAXMPN010000231.1:0-2828 GCA_964195195.1 Pontiella sp.
GGTCATGGGTTACCAGGATGAAGGTGATACCCACGTCGCGCTGCAGGGTTTGAAGCTCAATTTGCATTTCTCGCCGCAGCTTGCGATCCAAGGCGGCAAGGGGTTCATCCAGCAGCAATACGGTCGGCCTATTGATGAGCGCACGCGCTAGCGCCACACGTTGCTGCTGTCCGCCTGATAACTCCCAAGTACGGCGATGGCCAAAGCCCGACATCTGGACCATTTCCAAGGTCTCATCGACCCGCTTGGAGATTTCCGATTTGAGCGGTTGCGGCCTTTGCTGGCGCAAGCCATAGCCGATGTTCTGGGCAACGGTCATGTGTGGGAAGAGGGCGTAGTGTTGAAAAACCATGTTCACTGGCCGCTTGTGGGGGGGCACCCCAACAACGCCAACACCGCCAATCAAAACGTTACCTTCCGATGGCTGCTCAAACCCCGCGATCAAACGAAGCGAGGTTGTCTTGCCACAGCCCGACGGCCCCAGAAAGCTAAAGAACTCACCTTTTTCAACGGCGAGACTCAATCCGTCCACAGCCACGATATCGCCGTAACGCTTGGTCACCGCCTCGAACTGGATATCAGGCGAAGGTGAACTGGTGCGCTGGCCCATAAATCAGCCCCATAGATCCCCCAGGCTCTCTCCCGAAGGATCCTCAATGTCCCTAGCGACAGGCGCTCGTAAATAGCACCCTCGAAGGCCTAAGCATGCCTGAAGTGGGAATTGAAGTATATACCCCCGAAGGTATATAAACTTGAAAACACCTTCGGCAAGGGATATTACCTCCGGCCATGGATATAGAAGAAAAAGCCGTCTTAAAGTTAGACTCCCGAAATTGGCACGACAAAGTCGCGAAGGTCATTGCGGCAGAGGATACGCCCGCGTTTCCGGCCGTTCTAGTTTCGGCGTTGCGCTGTGTAGTTCCCTTCGATTTCTCCGTTTTATTCGTCTATAGAGGGCAATTTCGCCCAGTATGCGTGCACGATACCTTCACTCCGAAGCAGCGAGTTGTCTTTGTAGACGACTATCAGGAAGGCCCGTACCTCCTGGACCCTTTCTACAAATTTTGCGCGGATCAATCGAAACCGGGTCTATACCGGCTGCGAGAGATAGCGCCCGATAGGTTTTATCACTCCGAATACTACAGGTCCTATTATCGAAGGACCGGCTTGGCCGAGGAAATCGGCTTTCTGATTGAGCTCGACCATGGAATGATGCTGGTGATTTCCTTGATGAGAGCAGGCTCAAGCGCCCCTTTTAGCGACCGCGACTTTAACAAGCTCCGCAAGGTCGAACCCATGATTCATGCCGTCTCCGCACGACATTGGCAGAACCCCGAATTTCTGCGCGACCATCACAAAACCCACACGCCCGATCCCATCGTGCTGGACAGTCACGTGACGAGCGCGTTTGAAAAGTTTGGCGACGGTATTCTAACCCGTAGAGAGGGTGAAGTGGTCCGCATGGTGCTGCGAGGCCATTCTTCTGAATCGATTGGAAACAGATTTGGAATTTCAACTGGAACAGTCAAAATTCACCGAAGAAATATCTACGCCAAGCTCGGCATCTCATCACAATCCGAGCTTTTTTCCCTCTTCATTTCCAGGCTGTAGGCTTCTATTTTCACGCACCACCGAAAGTCATGTGGATCAATTGGATTACCGGCCAAGATCTGCCAGCTGCTCATCGATTAGATCCAACATCCGCAGCATGTCCATGGTTCCGTAGTGACCGGGAAAGACACGGCCGACCGGGAGGTCGCGCATCCGCCTGAGGCTTGTGCAATAGGCCTCGGGATCATCGGGCGGCCAGGCCGGGCCATGATCGCCGTCATACAGCATGTCGCTTGTAAAAAGGCACCCCGTAGCTGCCTCCCAAATCGCCAATCCACCGCGAGAGCGCCCAGGAACATGGAGAACCTCCAGCGTCCGGTCCCCGAGATCAAAAATAGCACCCTCCTCGACAAGGCGCGTCGGCTCCGCCGGGACCATAGTGAAGTCCGAGACCTTGAATCCATCCCAAGGTAACGACCAAAGGGTGGTATCGTTCAGGTAGACGCCAATGGACGATCTATCCGGGTAGGGGTTTTTGAGCTCAGGGGCCTCCAGGGGATGGCAGGCGCGCTTGGAAAAGCTATGCCATCCACCGGCATGATCATAGTAATGGTTAAGGGCAACCGCCGTAACTGGCTTCCCGGCGACTGCCTCCACCAATGGCGCGGGAGGGATGATGCCACTGCCGGTATCCACTGCTAAGTCCATGTCTTTGCCACGGACCAGCCAGATATCGCCGACGGCGAAGGAGTCGATGTGGTGTTCTCGAAAACGAAGGATGTCGTTGTCGTAGGCTTCGATGGAAAACCACGTTTCGGCAACCGGTTTTGCGCAATGGCTATCCGAACTGCGGCTCACACGACCTCACCCGCTTCATGCTTCGCCACTTGAGGGGCTCGCCTGTTTCCTCGGTCCAGCGGCTCCGCTGGCAAGGGAAAATGATGCGGAAACAATTCGGCGAGGAAAACGAATGCATCGTCACGCGCCGCGGTTCGCAAATATATTTTCGGAAAGAGCAGCATGTTGAGCCACAAACCATCGATCAGCGATTCGATCCTACGCGAGGCCGAGGCCGGATCAATATAGTCATACCCACCGTCCACCGCGATCTCCCCACATAGCCTGTTGAGCTCAACCGCGCGCTGTTCATCATGCTTGCTGTGAATATCCAGATAGGTCGGCCGGTACTTAGCCTGCCCCCAGAATGCGAACCAAACTGCCAGTTTCTTTGGTGAGCAGATATTGCTCTTGAAGTCCACGTCAATGATCGCAAAGAG
>CAXMPN010000232.1:0-2797 GCA_964195195.1 Pontiella sp.
CCCCAGTCGAGGTCGAGCCAGATGCCGACTCGTCGTGTTTTTTTCTTACTCATGGTGATTGTTTTGTAGGCTGTGTGGTTCCGACCCAGAGCGAGGGGAAACCTTTACGGCCGGGCTAGTGCCCAGTTTCGGGCACCTCAGTTCCTAGTGCAAAAAAGAATTTAGAACAAGCATAAATTGGCGTAAATAATAACGATTTTTACGGATTTCGTGTGGCGTTTTCTCTGATGTCGAAGGGGGAGAGTTGCGCAAACTACAAAAAGTAGAAGCGTCAATTATGGCGAATCTCAACACACACAAAAAAACATCATATTATGAAACTAAGAAAACAGATAAAAACAACCATGTCCCTCGCGGCATTCGCCGGCCTCGCTCTCGCCACTTCGGCCCAGGCAGCGGTCATTTACGAACACAGCTTCGGCGGCTCGGACGGTGTGAACCTCTTCGGCACCACCGTTGATACTGACAACAACGGCGGCAGCAATACATGGAGCGGCACCAATGGCGTGTTTGAAGCGGACGGTGATGTTTCCGGTAGCGCTGGCGTCTGGCTTCCCTTTGCGCCGACGACCGGCAACATCTATCAACTCAGCGGGACGATTGACTTTGTCGAGGGAGATTGGATCACGCTCGGATTCGCCGCGGGCAACCCTGACGCCAACTTCAACACGGTCCCAGCCAACCCCTACGGCACCACACTGGTGAACGCGGATGTCACGACGTTTGATGGCCAAGGTCTCAACGGTGCTAACGCCCACACGGCGCTCAGCGGCTTTAACGACGTCGATATCGTGCTCGATGCAACCGATGCCATCTCGGCCAACTGGACCGTCGCGTTTTATCTCGAGTGCGCCCTGGTGTCCGGCCCCAGCACGATCACAAGCTCGGTGCCGTTCGGGGGGGGTGGCGATCTGGCTAACATCCAGTACGTCGGTTTCTCGTCCAGCGGTGCCACTATTGGCGTGATCGACGACTTCTCGCTGACGGCAATCCCAGAGCCCACCACCACCGCTCTGCTCGGTCTTGGCGGACTTGCCTTGATCCTCCGTCGCCGTAACTAATCCGGCCCCGGAAGATCAACCAACATTTCAACCCGCAGCGGCGGCCTTCTCCGGAAGGCCGCCGTTTCTTTTCCCTGATGAAGAACGCAGCGAAGGCATGGGGGATGCCCGCCGTGACCGTTTCTTCGTAGCTGGGTTGGTGATAACGCGGGCTGCTTCGCCGGTGATCGCAGTCTAGCCACCAGCGTTGTCACCAACGCAGCTACGGAGGAGTTTCGCGCGGCCAGATTTTCCCTCGTTCAATTTCAACGAAATGGAGCATAATCCCGTGCCATTCTGACCGCGTGAAACGAAAACAGCTGTTGAAGGCCTGTCCTCGTGGAACTCTGCTAAAAAACCTCGGGCTTGCCGGCAGAAAAAGAAATCGTTGACGATTAGGAAATTTCCTAATAAAATACACATAGAAAGGTAAGAGCATTGGAAGACATCCCGGAACCGCGCAAAATCGTTTGGCTAGGAAACGCGCTCAAGAATATTTTGGAGTTTCCAGACGGAGCCAAGAAGCTGATTGGTGATGAATTACAGTTCATCCAGTTCGGCGGGATGCCCAAAGATGCGAAGCCCTTCAAAGGCGTCGGATCGGGCGTCATTGAGATAGCGGTGAAGTTCAACAAGGACGCTTTCCGCTGTGTTCAGGCCGTCCAACTCGGCGAGATAATATACGTGCTGCATGCGTTTCAAAAGAAGTCCTCGACGGGCATGAAAACAGCCAAGAAGGATGTCGATTTAATCAAGCAGCGTTACAATGAAGCAAAGGAGCTAGCGAAAGATGAGCAAGAAACCAAACACTGAATTCACCGAGAGCAGCGGAAACGTTTTCGCTGACATGGGCCTTGGCGATGCCAAGGAACTGGAAGCCCGTGGCTTGATCGGGGTGCACCTCGTCCAGTTGCTCAAATCCAAGGAGATGAAGCAAAAGGATATTGCCACAATGCTTCACCTGAAACCTGCGGAGGTGTCCCACCTGTTCAATGGTCATTTCAGCCGCTTTTCGACGGACAAACTGTTGAGCCTGTTGGCCGACCTTGAACAAAAAGTGACCATCCAAATCAGCCCCCGGAAACAAGGCGAGCCATTCCAAGAGGTTGGCTTTGTCTGACCATTACGGGGAGCGCAAGATGGCGACGTCGCCCGGGACATGCAGCCCTTTGGCCTGCAACACATCGATCAGGCAGCGGCAGTAGATGTCGTCGGCAACGTAAATACCGATTGGTGGCTGCATGCTATCGATCCATGCCTCCAATTCAGAGACGAATTTTGTCCAGCCCGGAACCTTGTTGGTAGTAGTGAGCATGTGTTGCGGAAAGCGCAGTGATGAGCAAGGGAAGCCTTCCTCCTTCAGCCTTGCGCGGAAGCCCTTCAGCTGCTGTCGTGAGTTCAGCAGGCGCGTGTACCCGAGGTAACCGAACTGGCGGAAGCCCCGGGCCAGCAGATGCTCGGCCGCCATCACCCCCTGCGCCTCGGAATCGACGAGCACTGAGGGAACCCCCTTCACCGGCGAATTCAGCCACGCATTGACCATGGGCAGGTCTGCCTGCCGGGCTGCGGCCGCTATCTCCGGCGTCACACGGCCAAGGATCCCGTCGTAGGGGATCTTGCCCGACTCCGGCAACAAGGAGTGCTCAAGCACCGGGTCAATGGAGCTCTTCCATCCCGCCTCCTTCGCAAATTCCTGGATCCCCGCATAGGTTTCGAACTCCCGCTTCAAACCCCAGTCGAGATCAAGCCAGATGCCG
>CAXMPN010000233.1:0-2270 GCA_964195195.1 Pontiella sp.
TGCATCAATTGCTTCGCTGTCCGCGTGAGTGCTTTGATGTCTTCCCCAATCATTTGGGCAAAGACTGGCTTTCCTGTTTCATTTTGGGTGATCGAGCGCAGGATTTTCTTTTCTAAACTTGAGTCACGATGGACGCGGAAATACTCAGTGACGTAGTAGTCTGGGCCGCCATAGCTATCGACCACCCCCATAAAGGCGAGGTCGGTGATGTCCTGCATGGGTGCGAGGACGAGCGCTGGTCGGTGATCTGGAATGAGTGTCTGCATCGGGCGTCTCCAGCATGTACCAGATCAGCTGGTGGAATCAAGCGGCACCTGTTCTACTGCGTTGTGTTATGTTTCACGTGTTAAGTTATTACGTCCAGCATGGTGAAACGAGAGGATGTACTGGGAATTGTCGAAGGTATGAAAGTTCAAGGTCATATTAGCAAAGTTTGGTGACTTTTTTGACCACTCTATCGCGACCACGCGATCTGTTTGGTCTTTTTACCTTGAGACTTTCGACACTGGTCGCTGTCGAAGGTCTGAAAATCGCAGGTCGGGCCAAGCCGAGACAAATAATGTGCAAGTTTAGAAAAATATGTAATATTAGAATAAATAGCCGAGATGAAACATCCTACTTCCATGACTCAAAAACTCCTCGCCACCGTCGCCGCAATGGCCATGTCCGTTGTCGCCTGCCAATCTGAACCAAAAAACTCTAAACCGATGGAAACCAGCAACGAAAAACCCACTGAGCCAACTAAGAAGGTGGAAAAGACTGATGCCGAATGGAAAGCTCAACTCACTCCTGAGCAATACCGAGTGGCCAGAAAGTCTGGTACCGAGGCGGCCAATGGTAAGGCCTACAAGCAATTTAAAGCCCAAGGTGCAGGCACGTATTTCTGTGTCGGTTGTAATGCCGAGCTGTTTAGTTCGAAGGAAAAATTTGATGCCCGTTGCGGTTGGCCGTCATTCTACGATCCATCGAAAGCTAAAAATGTGACAACCAAGGATGACATCAGTGCTGGCATGGTCCGCACCGAGGTCAACTGTGCCAAGTGCGATGCCCACCTCGGTCACGTCTTCAAAGGTGAAGGTTTCAACACCCCAACGGACAAGCGGTTTTGCATCAACGGCATCGTGCTGAAATTTGTCCCTGAAAAGGAGAAAAAGTGAGGCGCATTACTCGATTCCACGATTTTTTACCGCGAAAGATTTGAAATAGACGAAAACTGCGTGGATGATGAAGCGGAGGAAGTTTTCAGTTTTCAGAGCCAGCGCGATGAAAACCGGTACGATGGAACTATTTCTACCACGAAATTTTTGAATGACTGGGCCGATCAAGATCGATCGATGAAATGAAGTCCACCACAGATTTCGCAGATTCTCACAGATTGTCGTTTCATCGTCCTGGACTTCACACTTAAAACTCCCCGCAGGGGCCCTATCTCGCTGGTGTATTCTCTGTTACTTAACAGATAGGCAATTTGGCCTTCGGCGATCGATTTTGAGTGACCGAGACGGTCACGCTACGTAACTCGCCAGTCTTCATCTGAGTAATCCGCGCCAAGCTCGTTTCATCGTCCTAGCCACACAACCCAAGGCTTCATAGCCCCGGTCTGGACACTCCTCACTCCTCACTCCTCTCCACCGGTGATAATCGGAGCGCAGAAGAGTTGGTATTCATCCCTATAACGGATCTATCTCACGCCAGCCAGCTGACTCATTGCAGAGTCTAGAGGACTGAGGGAGATGGCGCACAGCCGAGCGGAATGCCCCGATGTTAGAGGAAACTCTAACTTTCTGCGTACATTTTAGAAATGACTGCGCGTAATTCTTCCGCTTTATCCGCATTGATTTCATCTAGTTTCTTGATAAATCGCTTTTTTGATAAGCAACGGATTTGATCCACTGCGATCTCTGATTTTTTAGAGTTGCAATTGACCGCGACTCGACTCCGCCAGTGTGGGTGGAGCTGAGTCGTCAAGGGGCAGGCCACGACAGTCTCGAGGTGTTGGTTCATGGCATTGGGACTCACAACGATCACTGGGCGCGTCTTTTGGATCTCGGAACTCACTGTCGGATCTAGGTTCACCAAGTAGATAGAATAGCGTTTAGTCTGCATATTCTACATCTAGTTCCGTCCATTCAGACCAATCTTCAGCTTCTTGAGCCATCGCTTTGAAAGTTTCATCCCATGAGAGCTTTTGCTCGTTATTTTTAGGTCGGATCATAATCCCTTCTGCAGTTTCCTCCAAAATCACATCATCTCCAAGTCCAGCACGAAGA
>CAXMPN010000233.1:2280-2751 GCA_964195195.1 Pontiella sp.
ACTACTTTGGCTTCCTTGAGCATTCTTTAATGTATGCACAGTAATTACAAATAATCAAGGAAGAGAATAGGCTGAATACTAGCTACTCGCTACTTCCCTCACCACCACTCCGCTGATGAGTGTGTCTTGACCGATGGATCTGGAGCGAACTTCTTTGAGTTTGACGCTGCGTTTAAAATGGTCACCTAGGCCAAATCCGAAGTCTTCACCACCAGTGATGATCGGAGCGTAGAAGAGTTGGTATTCATCGATGAGTTCGGCTTCGGCGAACTGGCGCATGAGCCGTCCTCCGCATTCTAACAAAACGCTATTGCAGCCTTTCTCAGCCAAATCACGGAGCACTTCAGTAAGTGGTTTATCCTGATAGATGAGCGTTCTATTTTTAAACTCATCGGTGAATAAATGAAAGTCCTGCGGCAGGGATTCACGACCCGCATGGGTGAGAACTACCCGCCACGGTTGCTCTTTTTC
>CAXMPN010000234.1:0-2725 GCA_964195195.1 Pontiella sp.
CAGCAACGCAGGATCCATGTTGCCCTGAACGGCAACGTTGGACGGAATGTTCTTGCAGACATCGGACAGGCGAACACCCCAGTCGATGCCTTGCACATTGGCGCCGGTGTTGATCACCTCGTCCCAGTTATGATGGACGTTGCGCGCAAATACAATGGTGGGCACTTCGCCGCCGATCGCATCGACGATCTGCTTCATCCATTTGCCGGAAACCTCCCAGAAGAGGTTCGGGGAAAGCGTGCCGCCCTGGCTGTCGAAAAGCTGGATGACATCCGCGCCGGCCTCGATCTGCGCCTTGAGGTAGACGATCGTGGCCTCGGTGATCTTTTCAAGCAGGGTCTGGCAGAGCGCGGGCTCGGAATAGAGCATGGCGCGCGAGCGGATGTTATCGCGCGAGCTGCCGCCTTCGATCATGAATGAGGCGAGCGTCCACGGGGAACCGGCAAAGCCGATGATGGCGCGCTCGTCGCCGAGTTCCTTGCGGACGAGGCGGATGGCGTCGGGGGTATAGCTGATATGATCCAGCACGCGGGTGGGATCGAGCTTGTCGACGTCGGCCTTGGAGTTCAGCTCGAAATCCATTTTAACGCCGCCTTGATCGAGCAGCTCGTATTTCTGTCCCATGGCCTCGGCGATTACGAGAATGTCGGAAAAGATGACGGCGGCGTCGTAGCCGAAACGGCGGACCGGCTGGAGGGTCACCTCGGCGGCCCGTTCCGGGTTTTGAACCAGCTCGGTGAAACGATTACCCTCCTTGAGTTTGCGGTATTCGGGCAGGGAGCGCCCAGCCTGGCGCATCATCCAGATCGGGGGACGGACATTGGCTTCGCAGCGGCAGGCGCGCAGGAAGCGTTCCCGGCAGGTCATGGCGTTTGAATCGTTCATAGGCGGGTTTTTATGGCATAGATGTCGGACAATTTCGAATTCTGAATTTCGATTTTTGGAATTCAGGCGGCATCGGCCTTTTCAATAATAAGGAGTCGCAGACCGATAAATCGGAAATCGGCAGTCGAAAATCAAACATTCAGCGAACGAAGTCGCACCCGTCCAAACGCCGGGCGATTTTCAGCTACCCGGCCGGATGAGCGGTTCTTTGCATGTGTCCGAATAATCGGAAGCTAGAGGGCAATCGGATCGGCGCCGATGGTTCCAGCATAGTCTTCTATGAATTTATCGGACTCCACGTAGGCCAGACGGTTTTCTACCGTTTTCAGCCGCTCGCAACAGCCGAGAACTTTAACTTTGCCGGCATTGTGATTTTTGCCGATGAAGTCGTTGAGATACTCAATATGTTTACGGCAGCAGGCCGCCTTGCGTTCCTGTTTGATGATCAGGCGCTTCTGATACCACTCACTGCTCAACACGGCTTCGCGTTCGAACAGACCGCGGATTTCCGGATCGGTGATGCCCTTGCCGCCATAGCTGCCGGAAGCCATGATGTGAATCAAGGCCTTCATCGGCGGGATGAAACTGTCAACACTGCCGTCATCGATGTAGCGTTGTGCAATCATCTGTTGCGTTTCAACAATGTTGTTAATCCCGTCCACGTACTCTTCCAGGTTCTGGAGCTCCGGCTTCAGCATTTCTTCATCGAATACGGTTTGCGGCGCTTCAAATATTTTGCCGAGATAGTCATTCACGAAGTTTGCCGTGATGCGGTAGCCCAGTCGGTTGGCCAGCACCGGCTTGCCTTCATGTTCGAAGTCTTCCAGCTTTTCGAGCTGGCCGGCGGCTAGCATGGCTTTCGGGTCGCGCTCAGCCACACTCATGCGGCACCACAGTTCCGGAATCAGCAGACTGACATCATGCTCCACTTTATAGTTGGAGCCGATATAACCGGCGGCCGTCGAGAAGCCATTGCTTCCCGTCAGAATGAACGAGAGCAACGCATTGTTAAGGTCCGCCGTGGCCGGCAGGGCATTGAAGGGTCCTTTGGTCAGGGCGCCTTCGGTACCGGCGCCGGTGGTGGAAGGCGACTTGCCGGTCAGGCTGCAGATAAAGTCCATGAACAGTTCCGGCAGTTCCTGATAGTGAATCGGGCCGTATACCGCTAACGGACGAACGCCGGGTTCTGCCGGATTGTTACGGCGTCCCGGAAGGACGGCATTAACCGGAGTGTAGAGCGGATGGCCGGCCTTGATTTTACGGAACAGACGCGCGGAGATCAGCGACAGGTATTTCGGCAAACCGTCTACGAGATCCGGCCGAATCTGCAGATAGCGGGGATTTTTGGTGGGCACGCCATTTACAATACGCGGCGATGCGGAATCCACCAGCAGCTGTTCAACCTTGGTTGATTCTGCGGCTTTCTTAATCAGTCTACGCATCGGTCGGGTGTACTGATTATACATGACCGCATGGTCTACAATATCCTGCGCATCCGATTTCGTCAGCGGAGCAAAGTTGGAGAGGAAGTTGTTCGGGCTGGCCAAATCGGCTTCGGCCTGCTTATCGAATCCGCGATTAACCGCTTCGTCCGGACGCTGGAAGAGGCGGTACTCGCAGTTTTCCACAATCTTAACACTCTGGAATTCCGCATAGTCGGGGTTGAGGTCGGTCAGCAGATGGGACGGCACCACGATGGATGCCGAAATATCGTCTTCCCACTGAACTTTGGCTGCCGGAATAAAGTCGGTACGCAGCTTGCTCGTGCGCCAGACCCCATCGGTATTCATGCCGATACGGAGATAATTCCCCACTATTTTTTTGCCGTCGAATTTAAGTT
>CAXMPN010000235.1:0-2685 GCA_964195195.1 Pontiella sp.
TTTCTTGATGTAGGATGCCACCTGCTCGCATTTACCAGCTTCCTCCGGATTCACCTGGGAACTGTCGTACGCGAAAAATACCGGCGGGAAAAGGCTGCGATCGCCGTCCATCGGCATATTGAGATTGTCCGCTCCCAGCGGAACATCCCCCATCAGGGGATCGCCAATCAAGTTGTTCGAACTGCCATACAGATCGGCGGAGGGCTTCGATTTACATCCCCCCAAAAAGGCCATGGAACCGGCCATTGCCGTAACTGCAATCATCTTGAAAATCATATTATTCATCATTACTACCCCTATCCTTGGTTAAGGAGAACAAGCCGGGGAATACCAATCACCCGAGCCTGAAATCAAAGCTACAGGAGAATCTTTCAGCGTGTCAAGGAGGTAGATGGACGAACGGTAGCTCGATGTGCGCGAGCAGACGATATGCCGGCCGTCGGGAGCCCAGGTCGGATCCTCGTAGTCCGCCCAGTCCGTCTCCAGTACGCGCATGGTTCTTGCCGCCGGATTCGCCATGGCAATCTGGTAGCGACCGCCGATTCGTGAAGAATAAACGATGTAGCCGTTCTTTCCCCAGTCGGGCGATACGCTCTCGGACCCGCTCGTGGTCAGGCGCTGGGGCCGGCCCCCCTTCCTGGAGATGATATATACCTGCGGCCGTCCGGTGGTGTCGGATACATAAGCGATATGATTGCCGTCCGGCGACCAGCAGGGACTGGCTTCGTTCCCGCTGCGGGTCATCGTCAGCCGCTGGAGCCGCCCGGTACGCAGGCTCTTGATGTATAGCTCCGGATTGCCGCTGAGTGAAAGTATGACCGCCATGCTCTTGCCATCGGGAGAGATCGACCCGCTGGCGTTCAAGCCGCCATAACTGGCCATCGGCTTGCTCCGGCCCGTCATGTAGACATTGGGATAACCGAGTTTGTAGGAGGTGTAGATCAGGTTCTTCCCGTCCGGTGTCCAGCGCGGGCCCACTGCAATGCTGCGGTCTTTGGTAATCTGCCGCATGTTTTTGCCGTCCATGTCGCAGATGTACAACTCCTTGCGACCGGTCCGGCTGCTGACCAGCGCAATCTTGCCCGCGGCCATGCCCTTCTTGCCGGTTACGGCATACACGATTTCGTCGGCCACCCGGTGCGCCATTCCCCGGGCATCGTTGGCGGAAGCCTTGTAGGCCTTGCCAAGATACCGCTGGCGCGTGGCCGCGTTATAGACCTGGCAGTCCGCCTGCATCTGGCTCCCACCCGATACGCACGATCCCGCCACATTGACCGCGCCTCCGCTCGATGTCACCGAAAAATGCCCGGACCGATTCAGGTCGGCCTTGAGCACCGAAAGAAACGTGCGCGATGCGGCATCGCTTCCCGTCCGAAAGCCGGAAAGGTTGATAGCAATTTTGCCACTCCCTTCGCGTTCCACAACCGCTCTTTGCGCCAGTACGGAAGATGCCGCAAGCACCGCTAATCCAAAAAACAAACGTCTAATCATCATCCATTCCTCAAAATTGGTCTTAATTTCTGATTCGAAACTCTACCTCAACATAGTCATAAGGGAAGCTCGAAGGCGGTTTGGGAACCGAATTTACGGAATTCACGGCACTCATGACCGATGCATCAAACGCCGCATCACCGGAGCCCTGGATCTTTGTTCGCTGTGTAATGGTGCCCCATTTTGAGATATTGATCCGTACTACGGCGGATGCAGCCGGCGCAGAGGATTCAGGCTTGGTCCACCGGCGGTCAAAGAAGCTGCCTATCTGTGAAATATAGGCCGCATCGGCATCCGGATTTCCGGTCGTTGTAGAAGGCGACGACGATGGCGAAACGATTCCTGACAAGGTTTTTTCAATGTCCTTCTCGGATATTATCGGTACTGATGCTTTCGGCTCTATCCGCTTGCTTTTGGTTGGATCAACCTTGGTTGGTGTCCACTTCTTTTTTTCAGGCGGCTTTGGCTTCGGCGGATCTACTTTCTTCGGCGTGGGTGTCTGTTTTTTCGTGGGTTTTGGGAGCTCAACGGTCTTCTTGACAGGCTCAGGCACAACCGTCGGCTCAGGGGTTGGGGCAGGAGTTGGTTTCACCGGCTCCGGATCAGCCATCCGGGTGACTTCCTGCACATTCACTGCGGGCGCCGGAGAACCGAACTCGATGAACGTGACGATTTCCGGCCTGGGCTTGGGTCGGAAACACCCTTTCAGGCCGGAAACCAGCGTGAAAAAGAGGATGACCCCCAGATGGATCCCTAACACCCGCAATGCAATCTTACGCTTAAACGGGTTCATTCCTACTGGTCCGCCTCCGTCACCAACGCCATCTTCGTGATATTGGCGTCGTGCAGGATTTTCATAATGTCCACCACTTCGCCGTAGGGCAGCTTGCGATCGGCGCGCACATAGACAGCCGTATCGGGATTCGACGCGGCAACATCCTTCATGGCCGCTACCAGTTCCGCCCGCGACACCGGGACCTCATCGAGGTAGAGCTGCTTGGCCAGATTCAGGCTGATCGATCGCGACTGCTGGTCCATCATGTCGGCAGCCTTGCCCTTGGGCAAATTGATGGCAATCCCCTGTTCAATAAGCGGAAACGTGATGATGAAAGTGATCAGTAGAATAAACGTCAGGTCCATCAGCGGCGTCATGTTGATGTCGCTGATCTGGTTAAGCGAAACTAAACTGGTTCT
>CAXMPN010000236.1:0-305 GCA_964195195.1 Pontiella sp.
AAAAGACCGGTCTCCTCGCCCCCCCGCAGCTGGAAGCCGTGCTGGCCAATGCACGCGAGCATGGAACCCCCGTACTGGAGGTGGCCCTGGCTTCGGACCCAAACCTCAAGGAAGAAGTGTTGCTTGAGAAACTCGCCGAAATAATGGATCTGCCCTATCAACGGCTTAAATCCGGTGAGATCGACACCGCCATCCTCGAAAAAATTCCGACCAAGGCGGTGTTCCAATACAATGTCATCCCTTTGTCAGAAGAGAATGACTGCCTGAATGTTGCCACCAGCGATCCGTTCGTCCCGGGCCTGGTG
>CAXMPN010000236.1:315-2678 GCA_964195195.1 Pontiella sp.
CTCGACCGCATGATGCAGGACAGCGGGGAAATCGACCTTGACGATGAAGACAACCTGCTGAAGCAAGACCTCAGCGAGCTGGATCAGGAAGCATCGGTCGTCAAGTTCGTGAACCAGATAATCTGGGAAGCCTTCAAGGACCGTGCCACGGACATCCATATTGAGCCGATGGAAATGGACCTGCGCATTCGCTATCGGGTCGATGGCGTGCTGCACGAAACGCCCATGCCGCCACAGTTGAAGCGCTTCCAGTCCTCGGTCATCTCGCGCATCAAGGTCATGGCCAATATGGACATCGCGGAAAAGCGCCTGCCTCAGGACGGCCGAATTGGCGTCCGTATCCGGGGCGAGGAAATCGATGTACGTGTCTCGACCATGCCCACGGTGTATGGCGAAAGCGTCAGCCTACGCTTGCTGATGCGCGGAGGCGGACTGATTACCATGAAGGATCTCGGGCTGAACGATCATGACAGTTCCCTGCTCAAAAAAATGATTTCCCGGCCCCACGGCATCCTGCTCGTCACAGGACCCACCGGCTCAGGTAAATCCACCTCCCTTTATGCATGGTTGCACACGATCAACTCGGTGGACAAACGGATTATGTCGGCCGAGGATCCGATCGAATATGAAATGCCCGGGGTGAACCAGGTTCAGATGCGCCCGGAAATCGGACTAACCTTTGCAAATACCCTGCGGACGTTCCTTCGCCAGGATCCGGATGTGATCATGGTCGGGGAAATCCGGGACCGGGAAACCGCCGAAATCTCCATCCGTGCAGCGCTGACAGGACACCTCGTCTTCAGCACCATCCATACGAACGACTCGGCCAGCACGATTACCCGTCTTCTCGATATGGGCATCGAACCGTTTCTTGTCGCCTCCTCGGTCGAAGGCATTGTGGCGCAGCGCCTGGTGCGCGGTCTCTGCAAGGACTGCCGCCAACCGGTCGAACTTTCAGACGAGTTTCTGAAGGAGCACAACTTCCCGATCAACCGTCTGGCCACCGAGGGGCCAATCTATGAAGCGGTCGGATGCGACGAGTGCCGGGGCAATGGCTACAAGGGCCGTACCGGTATCTTTGAGATTCTTCCGGTGAACGACGCTGTGCGTCCGCTGATCATTGCCCATGCATCCGCCAGCGACATCAAGTCCCAGGCCCTAAAGCATGGCATGCGCACCCTGCGCGAGGATGGATGGGATAAGGTGTTGGCTGGCGTTACGACCATTGACGAAATTCTTCGTGTTACCGAAGATAAAGATATGGAAGAATAGCCACTCGCCTCTGTTTCCATCCTATACAGACGGGAAACATTAACTCTACTGATCGTCCTCCACGGGGGGCAATACGCCCTCGGCCACGAGCTGGTCATCCATTTCCTGGGTGAGAGGCAACGGAAGTGGCGGCATTCCTGAGCGGATAACCTCCATCTGGTATTGCTGAAGATTTTCACGCACCTCTTGCCGGCGCTGAGCCTCCTCTTCCGGGGATAGTTGCGGCACGGCCGGCTGGGGTGCGGGTTGGGCTTTCTCAGCTGGCGGCGTGCTACGGCGAAATCCGCCACCGAAGCGCCGCTGAGGCTGTGTGGGGGGTTGAGGCTTGTTAGCGGCAGCCTGCTTTGCTGCTGTGCCCTTGGAGAGTTCAAAAGTTAAGGGCTTACCTTGATACTGCAGCGTGGCAGTGGAATTCTCGATATCGATCTCCAGCAGCTTCATGGCCCGGAAGCTTTCTCCCACCATCAGCATGACGCTCTTAGGCTCGCCCGATCTGGCCTTGATGTTTTGAAAACCGGCGCGGACATCGCCCGTCTGGCTTTGCAGCAAAAAGCACAGACGCAACTCTTTTTCGAGGGTCTTGAGCGTGGTGGCGGCCGCTTGATCAACCGCCTCGGCACCGATCAACGGATCGGCCCCGAACGGGGACCGCTCCACGATCACATCATAGCGCTCGCGGCTGTATTCCGTGTCGGCATCCTGGGCAGGGCAAACGCTGGTCGCCCATACTATCATTCCCAAGCCCGCCGCCAATCGATTGACCTTGCTTCCTATCATTAAATGCGTCCTTATCCGATGGCCCCAGATCATGTTTTCCTTATTGCGATTCGTCAAGAGCAACCATCTTCCAGCAAACGCTAATCGACCTGAACATATTGCTCTCAAATTGCGTTTTTACAGCCGCGGTCAGCGCCGGCGATGGCCGAGAGGAACCGACAACGTGCCATTGAAAAATTCAATGATATGCCCGCGTTCGATCAGCCAGCCCAGTGGCTTCAGAGCGTCCAGGGCCTCTTTTGACTTCGGATCGAGTGAAGGATGCAGCACTTCAAGCAGATGCAGCCGCGTCGATCCCGGATTTTCCTTCAGGA
>CAXMPN010000237.1:0-2646 GCA_964195195.1 Pontiella sp.
TCTCCCGGGCGCCAGGTGGTGGCGGCCAAGAGCATAGACGCCGCCGCCTCGAGTGCAAAGTGGCTCCGCGGGGGGAATGGTAAAATTTGCGCTGGCCGCGCCAACTGTGGAAAACTAAAACCACTCTTCGAGCAGGACGCGGGCCGCCAGATGATCGATTCCGATGGATTTCGGCCGAATATCGGCATCATCCTTTCCAACGACGATGGTCAAGTACTGTGGGCGCGGCGCGTTGGTCAGCAAGCCTGCTTTGTGAAGAATTGGGCTTGCTGCCCGAGCACGTGGAAATCATGGGCTCCACCCGCGGCTGGCTGCGTTATCGGTTACCGAAGCGCTACATCCGCAAGCATTGCTCACCCACCTGTATCGGCCAAAAACAAGTTTGGTTCCTGCTGCGCCTGGTGGGACAGGAAAGCGCCGTCAAACTGGACGCTTGCCGCCAGCCCGAATTCGACAGCTGGCGATGGGTCAATTACTGGCATCCCTCCCGGGAGGTGATTTTCTTCAAAAGAGAAGTGTACCGCCGGGCCCTGAAAGAGTTGGCGCCCAAGCTCTACGACGGCGGCAGCCAGCCCTGCCAGATTCATCCTTAGCCGGCTGTTCGCGTTCACTCTAATATAGAGCGCCGGAGGGGCCTTCCTCGGTTCCCCCGGCTTTCCTGTGTTTTCAGAGACTTACGGTCGAAATCCGCACCTTTCAGCGATACAGGCACCAGAAATGGCCCTGAGAGGCCGTGAGATCGCCGTGGCGCGGTGATTCCTGTAAAAAGCGCCTGCCCACACACGATTAGGAATGGCGCTCCTACAGTCGGTTCTGGCGGTCTATTGCGGGCTATTTGGAATTGTTGGAGGCGGTGGGCATCGGAGCCTGGGTGATGACGGTGCGCGCACACTGGCCGCGGTGTGAGTCGGTAGCAATGCAATAGCTCATGCTATGCTCGAACGTGAACCCCCGAACTTTGCACGGCCAGACTTCGCCGACATGACCACGTACTCCGGATATTTGCTCATCGCCGACATCTCCGGCTACACGGCCTACCTGACTGCGTCTGAGCAAGAGCACGCCAACCCCATCCTGCGCTCGTTGCTCACCACGCTGGTGGAGCAGGTGGGCGATCCGTTGCACCTCTGGCGCCTGGATGGAGACGCCGTCCTCGCGTACTCCACCGCGCAAGAGTTCCCGTCCGGCGAGACCTTCCTCGCCATCTGCGAGAACCTCTACAACGCGTTCACCACACGACGGCGGGACATCATCGCCAACACCACCTGCCCCTGTCAGGCTTGCGCCAACGTCGGCAACCTCGATCTCAAAATTATGGCTCATCACGGGTGCTTCGAAGAGATGCAGGTGGGGCCGATGACGGACATCTCCGGGGCCGACGTCATCCTGGTCCACAAAATGGCCAAGACCGACGTCAAAGAGGTCACCGGCATCCGCAGCTACGCCCTGTTCAGCCAGGCGGCGGTGAACGAGATGGGGATCGACGCCGCGTTGACGCCGTTTTCCCAGTCCTTCGAACATTTCGGTGATGTGCAGATGCAGGTCTACGACCTGGCGAAGGCTTGGGAGAGCTTCCGTGCCCAACAGGAGCGTCACTTCGTTACAGAGGAGGGCAGCGCCTACGAGTACCACCGGAGCTTCTCGTTTCCCGTCTCGGTGGTGTGGGACGCGCTCACCGATCCCGAGCTCAAGCGGGTGTGGATGGGCATGCGCTCGGTCACCGTCGACAACCCGCAAGGCCGTGTGGGCAGCGGTTCCGACTACCAATGCGTGCACGACGCGGTGGAGTTTCGATACCGGGTCACCGACTGGGAGCCCTTCTCCTACTTCTCCACCGTCATCCAAGACTCCCTGCGTCCCGGTCTCAAGAGCTGCGAGACTTACCAGGTCACGGCCACCGAAGAGGGCACCGAGCTGCGCTACGCGATGGGCCCTCTGCATGACGACAACGACGTCCGCCATGAAGCGGAGGAAAAGGAGCTTATTGCCTTCCTCGCTGCGTTCTGGCCCGTCGGGTTCGACGCGATGGTGAAGCTGATCGAGGAAAAAGGCGGGAGCGGCGCCGCCATCGAATCCTAGCCAGGCGCCCGCGGCAAGCAAAGGGGCAAAAGAATCTTGTGACCAGGTTGTGACCAAACTCAGACCCACCGAGATCATCCCCGATGGGCTGAGTGTCTGATTCCCGGTCCTCAGACGCCTCGGAATTGGTGGAGGCGGCGGCGTAAGCTCACCTGTCAATGACACAGTTCAGAAGTAGAGTTTCTGGCGGTTTCGGTCTGCCGACGGAACATCGCCGGCGGTATCTTCCCTAAACTGTCGTGTGGTCTCTCCTCGTTGTATTCGTGTATCCAATCCCGGGTTATCTGGCGCACCTGGCGCAGCGATTCGAACACGTAAGCGTCGAGCACCTCGTGACGGAAGGTCCGGTTGAATCGTTCGATGTAGGCGTTCTGATTCGGCTTGCCCGGTTGGATGTAGCGCAGCTCGACACGATTCCTGCGGCACCAGTCCGCGAAGACCTGTGAAAGATATTCGGGGCCGTTGTCGACCCGAATAGCGTCGGGCTTGCCACGCCACTCGACCAACCGGTCCAGGGTGCGTACGACGCGACCACCCGGGATCGAGGTATCGATCACGATATCGAGC
>CAXMPN010000238.1:0-2190 GCA_964195195.1 Pontiella sp.
CGTGCGTATATCTGACTTTGCCGGAAGAGCGGGCAATGGTCGCCATACTTCGATGTCGCCACATGCGCCAGAGTGCCCTCGGTGGGCAAGCCGCCCTCAATCAGATGCACCGGCGCAGGTGCCTGAACAATCCCGCCCTCTTTCTTGCGACAGGCGTATTTAGGACGGATGGTGACAATCACCCGTGCTGTCGCAGGCACGATATCCAGCCGCTCGGTGCGATTCTCGCCGATCCGCACCATCTCGCCGCAGCCACAGGGGCAAGTGATGCTGTTTGGCTCGATCACGACTTCGATCCGGTCCAGATGCTCGGGCAGATTGCCCAGATTGCGTTGGGGCGGTTTGCGCCTTTTGCGTGGCCTGGTCATTTCCACCGCGTCAGATTGCGCCTGAGCTTCTGCGACTGCAATCTCCAGATCCTCGAACGCCAACTGCCGCTCATCCGGCGTCAGCTTCTCGCTGCGTTTGCCATAGGCCAGCTGGTTCAATTCCCTGACCATATGTTCCAGTCGGGCATTCACCGCCGAAAGTTCGGCGTTCTGCGTGGACAGGCAGGCGTTGTGCTCGGCCATCTCCGCGTTGCCGGACCTCAAAGCTGAGTTATCCTTCAGAAGCGCGCAAACCATGCCACGCAGTTCCTCCGGAAAGGCCATCAAATCAAGGGGTTTTATATCCGTAAGCATGTCTGCCCTATAGCCGAAATGGACAGTAAACACACGGGATTGATGCACACAGAGTCACTCTGCCGCACCCGGTTTGCGGGCCCGTCGCGCCATGGCCCGCCGCCAGTCCAGACCCTCGAACAGCGCTTCAAACTGGGCCTTCGATAGCCGCATCACGCCGTCCTGGATTTTAGGCCAGGCGAACGTGCCCTGTTCCAGCCGCTTGTAGGTCATCACCAGGCCCGACCCATCCCAAAGCAGCACCTTGATCCGATCCCCACGCTTGGCCCGAAACACAACGATGATGCCCGAATGCGGATCAAGCCCCAGTTCGCGCTCGGCAACCGCTGCTAGCCCGTCATGGCCCTTGCGAAAATCTACTGGCTTGGTCGCGATCACAATCCGAACCGCCTGAGACGGGATAATCACCCCTGCTTCGCCAATCGTTGGGCAATGTCCACAATCCGCGTGGCCGGTGTACTCTTGGACAGGCGGATCACAACCGGTCCGACTGAAATCTCAACACCGTCGTGGGGCACCGCCGGTTCCGCCGGGCCCGGCACAATCACAACTTCGGAAAACTGCGACCCGCGACCAAAATCAGACCTTTTAGCCCTAGCCGCACTGCGCCAACTCGAAAGCTGCGACGCCACAATCCCATGACGACGTGAAACACCTGCAACCGTCTGACCCGCCTTGTAACTCTCCGCCACAATCGCCGCCCGCTCTTCAGCCGTGCGCAGAACCGGCTTCTTGCGAGCCGGGTCACCAGAAACATCATCAAGCATTAAATCACCTCCTAAAATCTCCGGAGGTCAGAATCTCACATCAGATCAAAACCCGATACCATGGGCCGTACGCAACGCTTACAGTTCGTCAATCCAGATCAGGGTATCGCCTAAGTCTCGCATTGATTTTCTCCGTTACAATAAGCGGGAACACGCGTTGATATCATTGAATAATACAAATTAACTGGTGTTCCGACAATCAGGTCGGGCATCTTGTGGCCGGTTAGAGCCAGGCAATGGAATTTCGGTCAATTCGTAGCTCGGGCCGCGCGCGAGGTGAGAGGGTGTCCAATCTGTCCAGATGTCCAATTGGCTGGGTGCGTTCTGGACAATTGGACAGATTGGACAGGGTGTCAGCCGTTCAATGGATCAGGTGTCAATCTGTATCGACCTCTTCCACCCTTTTCGACTTCACCGCCTTCAGCCATGCGCTGAAGCGTCTTGGCACAGAGGTCGTAATCGATGTCACCGTGTTCGGCGATTTCCGTCGGTGATTGCTTGCCCGCTTTGAGCGCTTCGCGGATCGCCTTGCGGGTGCTGCTGCCATATGCCTCTGACGGTCGGCCCAGATCGGACCATTGGCAAGTCTCGGCGTCAAAGGCGACGGCGCTTTCAAACTCCATGAGATCACGCCCCCGGCCATAAAGCACTTTGCATTCGGAGGTACTGGTCAGTACCAGGGTGCCATCAGCCGCTCCGGTAAGACCTGTCGATCCCGATACCGTGTCAAATGGATCGTC
>CAXMPN010000238.1:2316-2627 GCA_964195195.1 Pontiella sp.
ATATCAACCCAGGCTTCAAGCGCTTCCAGACCACCTGCATCAAGTCGCGGCCACTCGATTGCCAAATGAAAGCGCTCCGGCCAGTCTTCTGAGCTTGGTGCCATCTTCTCCAGGCGAGACTTCAATCGACGCTTATTGTCCTCAAGTGCGGCGTAAAGAACGCGGCCTTCGGTGACAGGTCGCCCAAGAACCTCGCCGCCGCTGGCAACGGCATACCCCAACTGAAGTGCGAGCCAGGATTTTCCGAGCTTGGGTTTGCCTGCCAACAGTGTGACACCTTCCGGGATTAGATCACGAACGATCCATTGGAC
>CAXMPN010000239.1:0-340 GCA_964195195.1 Pontiella sp.
GCCAGTTTCGTAGCGCGACATTCACGACCAGAATCGGCGAATGATAAAACTGGCCGTAGGCGTCAGATATCGCTGCGGGCATATCACTAACAATATTGCGAGCCACCCATCCGCCAATCGACATCACCACCGTCTTGGCTTTGACTTTCCTGGCTTGTCCGTCCTGGTGATAAATCACGTTCACATGGCTGGCGTCATGCGCATGGCTGACGTCAATAGCAGTTGCATTGAGGCGAATACTGACTGGATTAGTGGGCTTATCCAGCGCTGAAAAATTAATAGGATTCGCTAAAATTTCCTCAAATGAGCCACCACCTTCGATGCTGTCGGGTACGAGGTA
>CAXMPN010000239.1:477-2606 GCA_964195195.1 Pontiella sp.
TTGGCGGAATAAGCCGAGTAGGCATCGGCCCCGACCCCGCCCATGGAAATAGCGAGGATTGGATCAAAGTAATTGGTCACGTCAGGGCTGAGACCCATCACATCTTCAAGAAGCTCTTTGTACGACATTGAATCGAGCCAACTATCCAGATCTTCGCCGCTGTAATACTCCTCTTTGTCATCAAATGCGCGGTTCAATTCCGCCTTGAATTCGTCGGACCACGGCATCCGCGCCAAGCGGTCTTTCCGTGGATTGATGACCCAGGGCGTCTCCGCATCCGCGCCCATGAAATAGCCGGTGTCGTAACGCTCTTCATCCCAATACACGCCATAGAAGTGCTCCAGTGGCGTCCGCACTTTGGTTTTCTTCGGGTCCTGCGTTACAAACTCATATTCGAAGGGCAGGCCCGTGTCTCTGTAGATGTCGGCTATCAAGCCCTCGCTGTCTTTGTCAGGCGGCCCAAAATCGTTCGAGCCCTGCGGTCCGAACAGGCGGTAACCGTCGACCTCGAACTCATTCTGTTTTGCCTCGCCACCGAAAACAGGGTGATTCTCGAGAATCAGGCACTTGCCTTTTCCGCCATGTTGTTTGTAAAACTGATAAGCGGCACCAATTCCTGAAAAGCCTCCACCCACGACAACCAGGTCATATTCCTCATCAGTATCAACAACGTCTTCGAGCATCGCGTCGGTGAGCCCGTCGCGAATCAGATGCGCTGCATCTCGAACCGATGCCACATTGCCGTTCGATACCGCGTAGTCACCTACACCGCCGTACCCTGTCCACGGATCATTCACCACGCCACTGGAAATCGGTCCTGCCCCATTGGCAGGCGCGTTTGCATGCAGCAACGTGGCCCCTGCTCCAAGCAAAGTCCCGTTGACAAAATCCCTGCGCGTTATTTTAGTCAATTGCGAATGCCTCCTCGGATGGCTACTACTTGGATCATATCGCAATGCTGGGAGAGGAGGAGCGGCCCAAAACCGCTACACTCGGCACCATGAGACCTATCCTCTTAATGCTTCTGTTACTACCGCCTCTTGCGTGCGGTGCCGATATGCTGACACCGGCCTATTATGAGGGAGAGGCATTGAGCCTGGAGGCGGATGCCTTTCTCGCCGCCTGCCAAACGGTGCAAATGAAGCATCCACTGAAAAACCCAAAGGGGCGGATTCCTGCGTACGACGCACCGCGCTGGGGCTCGTAATTGGTGCGGCAAAGGGCCCGACCCGGGCCGAGGCGCATCATGCAGCGACCGACCTGAAAGTGGGTGGAGGCGAAACCGACGTGCAACTGTTCGCCGCATACGACGGGGTAGTCGCGACATTCCGGGACGTGCCGAAATACCGGCACTACATTTCCATTACCAAGATCATTACAGACAAACACGGCAAGGAACTCGGCAAGCTGGTGACGCTCTACGCTCACGTCGAGCTGGATCTGGACGAGGCCGACGGCCTTGTGATGGACGGCAAGACGGTGAAGGCCGGCGATCTGCTTTCAAAGAATCTTTACTCAGGAACGCAGGGCGGCCCGCACCTCCATTTTGAAATCCGCTACTACCGGCCGGATGACAACGGAACCGAAGAGTTTTACGGCTTCCGCGGGTCGGTGCCGGGCGCAGGCGAATGGCCGAACGGATTTTGGGATCCGGACACAGGCTACGGATTCGGCCATCCACAGAGCCACGGACTACGGTTCTAGGATGCCGCTCTGGCGTACTCGCGATACGAGACCATTCGCTGCAGCCCCTCATCCCACAGGCAACATCGGAAGCTTGCCCTGATGTCCTTTAGCGATAGCGTTATTGTCACGGGCGATTGCAGCTCTTCAATTGCCTCCATCGCCTCGGGAAGCCGATAGAACGGGATGCGTACATTCAGGTGATGGACATGATGATAGCCAATGTTGCCGGTGAACCAACTCATGACTTTGTTCAGCTTCAAGTAGCTGGAAGACTCCATCGCCGCTCGACGACTTGTCCATGTCTCTGTTGGCAAGACTCGCATGTTCTCGAAGCTGTGCTGAGCGAAGAATAAATAGCTGCCGATCATCGAAGCGATTGTCATGGGCAACAAGACGACAAAAAACGCCATATCAAAGCCCCCCACGATCCACAACACCGCGAT
>CAXMPN010000240.1:0-259 GCA_964195195.1 Pontiella sp.
AGGGCTGCATTGCGGCATGCTTTCAACACGAATAGAAATAGAAAAGCGCGGCACCCGTCAGGGCACCGCGCTATGGTTTGTGCTTTACAGCAACAGGCCTATTGAGCCGTTATCGAATCGCTGGTTTCGACGTTGAGCGCCGGGTTGTAGTTGTATCCCGAACCCGTAACATCAGTGACCGTGACCGTGTAGGTGCCGCCGCCCTTTTTCTTCCCGGACTCAAGCACCACCACACCGCTGCCGTCGGTTGCGTCGGAAT
>CAXMPN010000240.1:308-2592 GCA_964195195.1 Pontiella sp.
GGACCAGTCCACAGAGACCGTTGCACCGGAAACCGTTGCACCGAACTCGTCCCTGACCGTGATGGTGGCAATGCCGCTGATGCGGTTTCCACCGGAGGTGGCAGAACTCATGGAAATGTCCGAAATATAAACGTCCGTGACCGCACCCATTGCATCAACCGTGATTTCCAGCGTGGCGGTATCGCTGCCGCCCGTGGCATCAACCTGTACCGTGAAGCTGTTGAGCCCCACATCGCCTGCACCCGGGGTACCGGAGAGCGCGCCATTGGCTGCCACGCTCAGCCAAGCCGGGCCGGAAACCTTCGAGAAGGTCATCGTATCGCCCTCCGGATCGGAGGCATCATCGGCAATGCTTGCGCTGTAGGAGGAACTTTCCGTGGCATTGGCCTCTACCACGGGGTCGCTGCTGAATGAAGGAGCCAGGTTCGGCCCTCCAATGGAGGAACCGCCCAGGACGGTGTATCCGTTGTCGGAGATGCGGATCCAATCGACTACGAGTTCAGCGGGGAAGGACGCGGTGATGTTTCTGGACGCGGTGATCCCCGGTAACGTTCCTCCCACAGCAAGGTTGAGGGTCATGAAGTGTGGCTGGTGGAATTCCTCTCCTTCGAAACTTGCCGGGTTGGAGATGTCGAACTCGAAGATCAAGTTGTTGTCGACGTAGGTGGAAACCAGGGTCGGGGTCCATTCCATACGATAGGTGTGGAATGCGCCGTTCAGATCGGAGGCGGCGTCGTAGACCAAGCCATACCCAGCATAACTGCCTTGATAATCCCAGTGAGCGGTTGATCCCACCCGCCTGTTGACGATTCCGGCAGCGATGGCGTCTGCGAATCCCATTTCCAGAATGTCGAGTTCGCCGCAGTCAGGCCACCCGACACTCGAGTAATCACTACCCAGAGTCCAGAACGCCGGCCACAATCCATCGGCCAGATCCGGAATTTGGATACGTGCTTCAATGGTGCCGTATTGGAATGTGAGCCTGCTATCCGTATTGATCCGGGCGGAGGTGTAGCTACTGTTGGGGCCTGGACCCGACGTCTTGATGGCTGTGATGATGAGGTTGCCACCCTCGACGCGAATGTTGGCGGGGTCGCTGGTATATTCCTGTATTTCGCTGTTGCCCCAGCCGCCAGCGCCGGTGTCGTAGTCCCATACGGAGCTGTCAGGGGCAGAGCCGGAATTGAATTCATCGCTCCAGATGACCTGCGCGTTTGCCAGCCCGGGTAAAAGCATGAGACCGGATAGTAGCAGTAGTCTGCTTGTGAGTTTTATTACGGATTGAGGTAGTGCATTCATACGTGTTCTCTCTCCCTTTTTTTAGTTTTTGACCTTACCACTTACTGCCGATGAAGAGGCCAGCCTTCATCAACAGCCCAACAGCCAACAGAGATCGATAAATCTAAGCGCTTACATTCGCAGGCGCATTCATAGATGTTCTCTCTCTCCTTTTTGCTTAGTTGTCGGGGCCATGATGCAAGCGCCCTAGTGCACTCGAATCAGCCTTTCCCACATGTTATTATTCAGATAATGATCATTCCAGTCATAAAGGTCAACGTCTGGGTAACATTTTTTTCTTAGCCGTTCCGTTGCTTATTTCAAGGTTGTGATTTCCCGGTCAAACGAGTGGCATGATCGAACGCGCTACGGTGGGCTGCGGCCCGGATGAACAGCAAGCCAGGTTTGACAAAACGCCCGTTTTACACTACCTTTTTGCCTTCGCAAAGCCATTGAAAACGACCTCACTGGACGCATGCCCGAATCGCCTTAAGAGCTGGTTCCTGACATTCCCAGGACCACTTTTTTGGGCATAGCTGGAAGCAGGCAGGATGGGTTTCCTCATTATTTCATGGTTAAAAAGAGCGGCTCATCAACGGCGTAAAAAAAGAGCGTAACGAGAACGTGATCAAAAAATCAAACAATGGGCGGATGGCGGGTTTTGCCCTGGTATGGATGCTGGCTATGGGAGCCGCAGGATCCAATGCACCCGTTGGCATGGTGGCCACGGGCCACGACAGCCGGATCGATCTTGGCTGGACGCTCGATCCGAATATGGACGGCTATAATATTTACCGATCCAGCTCTGCAGGTGGTCCATTTACTAAACTCAATGCTTCGCCGCATCCCGTTTCTGTCTTTTGTGATTTTTTCGGCACCAATGGCCAGTCTTATCACTATTACATAACAGCAGTGGATGGTGCGCAGGAATCTGACCCTTCGACCACCGTTTCGGCCACGTCCTATGCGATGACCGACGATCAGTTGCTGACTTCTGTTCAGGAAG
>CAXMPN010000241.1:0-2565 GCA_964195195.1 Pontiella sp.
GGTGCTTGGCCTCCAGATCTTTGAGGCGATCCATGAGGTGGTCGTATTCGCGGTCAGATATCTTCGGCTGGTCTTTCACGTAATACAGATGATCGTGCCGTTGGATGTCCTTGCGAAGTTGTTCGATTTTTTGTTGGTCGCTATCGGACATGGTCACCCGGTAATTAGGAAGGTAGGAGAGCGGCGGGTCGGTTTACGGTTCTAATGTAACATAATAGGAGTTTCTTCCGCGCTGGACGAGGAGCAGGACCGAGCTGAGTTTACCCGCTTCAAGGATGGCCGTGTTAAACTCGCCCAGGTTCCGTATCTTGCTTTCGTTCATCTGGCGGATGACATCGCCGGGCAGGATGCCAACCACGCCGCTACGCGCTATTAAATTGTACCGCTTGGCTTGTTTCCAGTTAATATCCTTGACCGACACGCCGAGCCACTGTTTCGCCATTTCCCCGGCGGCGTCTGGGGAAATGGAGGAAATATGCACACGGGCCCGGCGCCGATGGCCGTCGTGCAAATAACCCAGCCGGAAATGGTCGTCCACGGTATAGGAAGCGATCTGGCGGAAGTAATCCGATTTGTCGGCGATTTCGTGGCCATCGATGCTCAGTAAAATATCTCCGGGCTGGAGGCCGACACGTTTCGCGGGACTTCTGCGGAACACGTTGGTCACCAACACGCCGTGGACGTGATCCAGGTCGAAATGACGCGCCACCTTGGGAGTCAAGTCCTGCACCGAGACACCCAGCCAACCACGACGCACCTTGCCGTACTGGAGCAGATCGTCGACGATGCGCCGTGCTTTGTCGATGGGAATGGCGAAACCAATGCCCTGAGCCTCTCTAAAGATAGCGGTGTTGATGCCGATCAACGAACCGTTGATATTGAGCAGTGGGCCGCCGCTGTTGCCGGGATTGATCGATGCGTCGACTTGGATGAAATCGTTGAACACCTGTTTTTCGCTGGCGCGGATGGTGCGGTTCACTGCGCTGATGATGCCGGTGGTCACCGTGTGTTTGAGACCGAAGGGATTGCCGATGGCGATGACGGTTTCACCGATCATCAGGTCATCGGAGCGGCCCATTTCCACGTAGGGCAATGGCTGGTTCGGATCGATTTTGATGACGGCGAGATCGGATTTGATATCCGCGCCGACCACCTTTCCTTCAAACTCCCGGTTGTCGATCAGGGTAACCTTGACGCGCACCGCCTTGGCCACGACGTGTTCGTTGGTCAGGATGTATCCCTTGGGATCGATGAGAACACCGGAACCGAGACTGCGCCGGTCAGATTGTCTTTGCTGGTAGAAATCCTCAAAGAATTTTTCGAACAGGTGGTCGCCCATGAAATCCCGGAATGGGTTTTTCATCTGGCGCGGCGCTTCTTCGGTGAAGATGTTGACGACCGCAGGTCCCACCTTTTCCACGGTAGTGACGACGGGGGATCTTCGATTACCGGTATCGTGGGCGACCGCCGGAGCGCCGATCAGACCCCACAGGATCATTCCAAAAAGCAGAATTCGGTTCCAGAAAACACGGCGAGAAGTTTGCATACCATCCCTTTTAAAAAAGAAACTGTGGGCCCTTGGACCCACAGTCTAATTTAATCAGGAAAATGACGGCTGTCCAAAAATTACAAACATAAGAACAGGCTCGGCATTATTTGAGTTTAACGGCAATGTAAATGGTGGTTCCGCCCCGCTTGACCAGCATGAGGGCGGTATCGCCGCGTTTCAGCTTGCCGGCGATCCGGTTATAATCGCTGGTATTTTTGACCTTATTACGGTTGACTTCGGAAATAATATCTCCGCGCTTGAGCCCCGATTCACCGCCGGCTTCGCCGGGAGTAACATCCGAAACCAACACGCCTTCCACATCGTCCAGGTTCAGGCTCTGCGCGATGTCCGGAGTAATGTCCTGCACCTGAATTCCCATGGGATCCAGTGCGGCCACTTTTATTTCTTCATCCTTGAGAATGGCGATGGTGACATCCAACACTTTTTTCTTACCTTCACGAATGACTTCAACCTTGACGGCCTTACCCGGTATGGTACTACCGACAATTTTGGGAAGAGATTCCATGGTTTTCACTTCATGCCGGTCAAACCTGACGATGACATCCCCTCGCTTGATACCGGCCCTCTCCGCCGGGCTGTTGGGAATAACATCCCCTACCAAGGCGCCTTCGGTGCGGTCCAGGTTGAACGATTCTGCCAGATCAGGGGTGATCTTCTGAATCATGACCCCCAACCAGCCGCGGGTTACCGTTCCTTTCTCCTTCAGGTCTTTCAGGATGCCCTTGGCGACGTTGATCGGGATGGCGAAACCAATGCCGACGTTGCCGCCTGTGTTTCCCGAAATGATGGCGGTATTGATTCCGATGACCTCACCCTTGATGTTCATCAGCGGGCCGCCGCTGTTGCCGGGATTGATGGACGCGTCGGTCTGTATGAATTCATCATACGGACCGGAGCCGATATTGCGTTCCTTGGCGCTGACCACGCCGACGGTGACGGTATGGCTGAGACCAAAAGGATTACCGATGGCCACCACCCACTCGCCGACTTCCAGA
>CAXMPN010000242.1:0-2538 GCA_964195195.1 Pontiella sp.
TTGGCGTATGTGGACTAAGCCTGTGTCATAAACTTTGATTCTTGAAACAGGCACAGTTCCTTTTTGTTTCGTCATAATTGCGCCTCCTCAATCAAAAACAACTTCAAGCTTTCATTCAGGCTCCTTTAGCCCGAATTCCGATCACAGTACTGTTGGCGGAGTATTTAGGGCCGATTGTCGATCGAACGCAACCACGATGATCTTGTAACAATTCCACAGCTTCCTCGATTGGAGATCGAAAAATTCCTGCCGTCGCGACATAGGCGCGCGCATTCGGCCCTACCCGTCGAACCGTCGTGCCTTCAGCGACTGTGTCGGGCCTATCTGTTGGAAAGCGCGAAGACGTCTCGGCCATTCTGAACAGGCTCTCGCCATGACAAAGCGTGCCCATATCAACTACCAGTCATGCGATTCCGGCCCGAGCCGGCGACCGCATTGAGGCTAGTTAAGACGAGCCAACCCGCCGTGACCGCGAATGTCGGATCGGCGCGAGAGCGCCGACTCTCTTGACGTTGGAGCAGGAAGCGGGCCGAAAGCTCAGTCGGCCAGGAACGTCTTCCGGATGCCGGCACCGACGGTATATTTCGGATCGACGAAGTTGCCGAGCCGAACTCGACCGCACTGACTGAGCATCATGTAAGCATCCCATTGATCGAAACCATAATCAGCGACCATCCACCGAATCAGCTCGCGATAGGCGATTCTCGTCGCGTCCTCGAGCGGGCGGGCGCTGCCGATCGCCATGATGAAATCCTCACGCTCGAGCCGGGGCCAGGCTAGCGTCCAGCCTTTGATCACGTCGACGCGGATGGTCGTGGTCGAGGCATATTCGACCGCCGTGCCGCAAACCTCGCCGTCGCCCTGGCAAGCGTGGGCATCGCCGATGAAGAGCCTCGCGCCGGCCGAGTTGACCGGCAGGTAGGTGACGCTACCCGGCCCCATGTCGGGCAGATCCATATTGCCACCGTGATAGTCGGGCGTGAGGGAGTTGATGGAATCGATCTCGGGCGAGCAGCTAAGCGTTCCAATATGGGGGTTGTAGGGGAGCGTGACACGGTCGCTCCAATAGACCTTTCCTTCGTCGATCGGAACCTTGCGCACCTTTTCGGGCAGGGGATCGTTGAGCAACGCAGTGTAGGCCGTGCCCGTCAGCGCGCCGAACTCGGTGATCATGGCGCAGTATCCCGAGGGATTTTGGCCTCTCGGCACCATGGACTCGATGTAGACCGCGAGAGCGTCGCCCTTCTCGGCGCCGCGCACGAGGATCGGTCCGTTCTGGGGATTGACGAAGGGCATTTCCAGCACCTCAGAGGGAATGGCGTCCTCGGACGTGATCTTGCCCCCGAATGCGTCTTGGGTTTCGACGATGACCCGGTCGCCGGGCTCGATCTCGAGTACGGACTCGGAATAGGGGCCCATGGTGTAGTGATAGGCGCCTTGCTTCTCTTCGGTGAGTTCGTGAGTTGTACCCGTGTCGCCATTGGCCAGTCCGCGCGTCGCCATGATCGATGATTCGAGCCAGTCGCTTGTCATAGTCTGCCTCTCGTTATTTGCCGGATTGCCGAGTTTCCCTGAAGTATCCGCCAGACGGCGGTGCCAACCAACCCCAATGGTGCCATAGTCACGTCAACGGCCTTTGAACTTGCTTCGACGAACGCGGTACGTTCGACGTGAGTTGATCCGGGCCACCGAACGCTCTTATAGTGTTGCGAGCGCCCGGACCGTCGACGGAATGCCCAGGCAAGAGATCGCGATATCGGCTGCTGGTGATCTTCCGGCCAGAGACGGAGGTGGTGCCAGTGCATCAGCTGGGTTCATTCGAGCACGAGTCGCGGAAAATAGAGAGCAACCACAAAGTTCGGACGATCAACGATTTCAGTGATCCGCAGGTCAGATGTGATGCTTATCAACATGTACGCATCCGCTGGTGACATGTTGTATCGACTACAGAGAAGATTGATCATACCAGACACTGCTGCTCGGGCACCGTCATATAGATCCGGTCCGATGCCAGTTGTCACTTCGTACCCTTTTTCATCGAGGTGTCGGCTCACCGGTCCAGGTGTGGTAAAACGAGGAAATGCCAAATCTGCGTCTTTTATCAGTTCGAATTTCGCAGCCACTTTCATCGGGCTTTCTATCGCTGTTCCGCATAACTCGCCATCGCCCTGAGCTGCATGAGTATCGCCCACTGAAAAGAGAGCGCCGGGCACCTCCACTGGCAAATAGAGCTCAGTCCCTTCCGAGACGTCGCGGGTATCCATGTTGCCTCCCGTCCGACGCGGGGGAACCGTGCTATGTAAGCCGGGAGCCTCCGGCGCCAAGCCGATATTGCCGCACATTGCCTTCAGTGGAACCTTTGCCGCAGGTCCATAGAGCAACGGGCCCTTAGAGCGGGGCTCATATTTCCAAAGTCTGAGCTCTGGATCCGGAAACTGGTCAGCCAATAGACCAAATCCAGGAATAAGCGCAGTCCAGCCCCAACCCGACGGCTCCAACTCGAGTAAGGTCACTTTGATCGCATCACCCGGTTCGGCG
>CAXMPN010000243.1:0-2536 GCA_964195195.1 Pontiella sp.
CGTGAGTGAGATTTTTAATGGAATTCTGAAAATCCAGGGACTTTCGATTGACCTCATATTGCTCTACACATTCCCGGATAACTTTGAGGACCTTGTTGAAGTCTATCGGTTTTTTGACAAAGCGGAACGCTTCTCCCTTGTTGACGATATCTTCAATGAGTTGCTGATCGTAATAAGCAGTGGTCAAAACCCTGACAGTAGATGGGGAAACCCGCTTTACCTGCTCCAACAATTCGGTACCACGCATACCCGGCATTCGGTCATCTGCAAATAAAACTGCCACAGGTCCCCGGTTAGCTACAATTTCGGCCGCTTCTTCGGGATTGAGACAAACTTCCACATCATATCCTGCGGATTGAAAAATTTTGCGGGCAACGATTAGAATTTTTTTTTCATCATCGACCACCAGAATCTTGTACTTTGTCTTTTCTTTGGTCTGATTCAATTTAATTCTTAATCGGTACTCGGGATGGGAAATATAAGCTACCCCTAAAGGTAACCCGCCAAAAACTTACACCACACACACTGCTGAAACCTGCTTATAATCACATTGTCCTTTAAGGATTTTTCGGATGCCATCCTGCTTTAAAGTGGTCATACCGTCCTGGGTGGCTTGTTCCTGAATTTCCTCTACCAAGGCCCTCCGCATGATCAACCGCCTGATCGCCGGTGTCCCTTCAAGCAATTCGAATAAACCCGTACGTCCCAAATAACCACTTTGACCACAGTGTTTGCATCCCACGGGTTTTTTCAGCTTGATGTCATCTTTATATTCAACACCTAGCTTCAGGAATTCAATGCGGCCGTATTCATTTGCCAGCATATCGAATTCGTCACGCGAAGGATGATAGTCTTTCTTGCAGTATTTACACAGTGTTTTAACCAGTCGTTGAGCAACAATCAAAATCAGGGCATCGGAAAAATTGATGGGATTCATTCCCATGTCGATCAGTCGTGTGATGGCCGACGGAGCGTCGTTGGTATGCAGGGTGCTAAAGACCAAGTGCCCGGTCAGGGAAGCTTCCAAGCCAATGGAGCAGGTTTCCACATCGCGCATTTCTCCTACCATGATGACATCGGGGTCGCCCCTCAAAAACGAGCGCAAGGTACGAGCGAAATCCAAACCGATTTTATTCTGCATCTGTACCTGCCGGAGACCACGCTGGGTAATCTCCACAGGATCCTCTGCTGTCCAAATTTTCTTTTTGGAAGTATTGATATAACCCAAAGCCGAATGCAGAGTGGTTGTCTTGCCGGACCCGGTCGGCCCCACCACAAGGACAAGCCCATAGGGCTTTGTTATGCAGGCTTTCATCATTTTTTCATCTCGTTCAGAAAAATTCATTTTTTCAAGAGGCAGGGGTTTGCTGTCCGGCAAAATTCGCATGACCACATCCTCGTTCCCACCGACCGTCGGGCAGGTGGCAACACGAAGTTCGATTTGCTTGTTTCCGTATTTCATCAAAATCTTACCGTCTTGTGGCATACGTCTTTCTGCAATATCCAGCTTCGACATGATTTTGATGCGCGATACGAAAGCCTGTCTATATACATTGGGAATTTTCATAGCGATCTCGCATTCACCTTCCATACGATACCGGACCAACATCTCCTCACTATGCATGCCAGGCTCCACATGGATATCGGAGACTCCCCTATCATAGGCATCGAGAATGATTTGATTAACCAACCGTATAATGGAGCTATACTGTTCTGAAATAGCATCCTCTTCTTCGTCCTCAGCTATTTCAACAACGGCATCCCGGGTTTCACTGATCAAAGATTCCAGGAGTACGGACACATTTTCCGTTTCTTTAGGACGCCTGTCTTTCCCAGGGTCCCCTTCCGCAGGAGTTGCAAGCAGGTAATCGAGGATATCAGCCGTCAAACCAACCTTAAACTGGATTTCCCTTTTAGGAAATGTCATCTTGATGCTTCGAACCTTATCCATATCGGAGGGATCGTCAAGCAACACAACGAGGCGCTCCTCCGCTGACACTACGTCATCTTCCAGGGGTTCGTGCGCCTCGAAGTAGAGGGATCCATTCTGCCGACCCATCTGGTAGGGCTCATTGAGGATAGTGACAGGCTCACCAATCTCGACGAGCGAGTAAAGCAACTCAATATTTTCGGGATAGAGGCGGACGCAGCCGTGGCTGACTCGCATGCCAACGCCATACGGTTGATTAGTGCCGTGTATCAGATAACCGGGCATAGCCAGCTTGAGCACGTGAGTACCCAGCGGATTATCCGGGCCCGGTGGCACAATAGCTGGCAATGGATTGCCCATTTCGGCATGTTCGCGCCGCACTGAGGCCGGCACCCACCAGTTGGGATCGGTTGCCTTGGATACCACCGTTGTATCGCCAAGCGGCGTTTCCCAGCCAACCCTGCCAATACCGATCGGAAAAGTAAGTACTTGTTGTTGCTCGCCGTCAACCGGCGCAAGGAAATAGAACAGTCGCTTTGTTGCGATATTCAGAATGACACCGCGCTGCGGCGCATCCGGCAATACGTACTGGGTCGGCAAAAGCAC
>CAXMPN010000244.1:0-2531 GCA_964195195.1 Pontiella sp.
CGCTTTACGCGATCGGCCACCGGTCCGTATTCGCGATCAGCGTTTCCAGGCAGCGGAACGCGGCGGGAGTATCGTTGAGGCAGGGGATCATGCGGAAGGATTCGCCGCCGGCTTCCATAAAGGTTTCCTTGCCGCGCATCTCTATCTCTTCGAGCGTTTCCAGGCAGTCGCAGAAGAAGGCCGGGCAAACCACGGCGAGTTTCCTGATGCCCTTGGCCGGAAGTGCTGCCAGCATTTGGTCGGTGGCCGGTTCCAGCCATTTGTCTCGGCCGAGCCGCGACTGGTAAGCGATCGTGTAGCGCTCTGCGGAGATATCCGCGGCTTTGACGATGGCCTTGGTGGTTTCCATGCATTGGTGGCGGTAGCAGGTGGCGTGCGCAGGAGACGCGGTTTCGCAGCAGCCCGGGGTGGACAGACAGTGTCTGCCCGTCGAGTCGGTTTTCTTCAGGTGCCGCTCCGGCAGTCCGTGATAACTGAATAAAAGGTGTTCATCGACCTCCGCCAGCGAAACGGCGATCGGTTCGATATAGGTGGGCTCATTATAGAACGGCGGAGCCACGCGAAGGTTGGCCGTGCTCTTGCGTCGCTTCAGCTCGCCTTGAACTCCGGCTACGCACGATCCCACCGTAGCCATCGCATATTGCGGAAACATCGGCAACAGGCAGATCTCGTCCACACCGGCATCCAGCAGTTTCCTGACTCCGTGACCAACCGATGGATTTCCATAGGCCATGATCATTTCAAAGGGCTCGGCGAATTGGGTGTTCAATCCGTTGACGAGCGACGCGCAATAATGGATCAGCGGGGAACCGTTTTCGGTCCAGATCTCTTTGTAGGCCTCGGCGGACTGCGCCGGTCGGGTACGCAGAATAATGCCTTTGACCAGCAAGGTGCGCAGAAGCCATGGCATATCGATCACATACGGATCCATCAGGAACTCACAGAGATAGCTGCGCACATCCTCCACCGCGGTCGAGTCCGGCGAGCCGGTGTTCATCAATAAAAATCCACGTTTCATAATTTAAACACCAAGGCACGGAGGGCACAAAGCTTCGTGCTACTTAGAGTCCTTTGTGTCTTTGTGGTTAATAATCCGTTCCGCAACGGCGAGGCCTCCCCGAATGGAGTGGGCGACGGAGATGCCGTCGCGGTAATGGCCGGCAAAGTGAATGCCGGGGTGCTCGGCTTCAATCTGCTTCATGAGGTTGAGGTATTTTTCGTAGCCGACGACATATTGCGGGATCGCCTGGGGCCATACACTGAAGCGCTTGTAATCCGGTGCGCCGTCGAGCCCCAGCAGATCGTGCAGATCGGCCAGCACATGCTTCAGTATGTCGTCCTCGCTTTGCAACGCCCGCTCGGGCGATTGCGATCCGCCGATGAAAACGGTCAGCAAGGCCATGCCGCCCGGAGCACGATCGGGAAAGATCGATGACGGGAAGAGGGCTCCCAGCGAATAGCGGTTTTCGACTTTCGGGATCAGCATGCCGAAGCCGTTCAGGTTGTGGGTAAACTGGTTGATGCCAAAGCCCAGCGACAGGCTGGTGACAGGCGGATAATAGATATCCGAAAACGGGCGCATATCGAAGGGCGCTTTGAGTTTTCTCATCGCGTGTGCGGGAAGGGCCAGCAGCACATCGCTGTATGCTTCGCTTCCCACTTTCCAGCGCCCGCTGTCAAGGCGCTCCAGGCCGACAATCGGATATTCACACCGGATGGTGCTTCCCAGCGTCTCTCCGAGCTTCCGGGGCAGCACCTCCATGCCGTCGTCAAAGGTAAACATGCGGGCATCCTTCGAGGCCACTTCTGCACGCTTTTTGCGTTCCTTGGCCCCCTGGATGGCCCCTTTGATGAGTGAGCCGTATGTTTGTTCCAATTCGTAGAGCTTGGGGAAGGCGTGGATGGTGGCGAGCTTGTCCGGATCGCCGGCATAGACGCCGCTGACAAACGGATTGATGGCATAGTCCAGAAACTCCTGTCCGAGGCGGCGCTCCACAAAATCACCCAGACTCTCCGATTCGTCCGACTTCGATTTAATGAACGGTTCGCGCAGCATGCGCAACTTGGCCTTGGTGGAAAAGGCCTTCGACTTGATGAACGCCGCCGGCGACGTCGGCAGGGCGATCGGTTTCCCGTTACGGACCATGAAGCGATTCTGGGCCGACGTATTGGCGGGCAGCTTGTTGCCTTCCAATCCGAGGCGGGCGATCAGTTTTCCGAGCTCGGGATGCGTATCGAGCAGCGAGTTGGGGCCGCACTCCACCAGCGCCAATGATCGCTACCGTGTTAGCCGCACTTTGCATGTGATTTTTTTAACTGCTTATGAACTGAATTGCCACTTCTTAAGATCGTTGCTTGTGTTCCTCAAGCCTCGCTACGCGACATACGAATGAAGAAAAAGTTCCTCCCTATGCCTTATCTGGAGGATCGGGCGGACGCGGTTGGCCATATCAAATTATCTTGTTCGGAGTGGTTCCCACGCTGAGCCGCGAAGTTTCAAAGGGTTCCATATCTAGTGTCTTTGCGGCTTG
>CAXMPN010000245.1:0-2529 GCA_964195195.1 Pontiella sp.
TCGTCCCTCCCTACGAAACCTTCGACAAATTCTGTGGCAAACTCCACCAGCTCGGCGGCGTCCCGTTTACCTACATCCAGACGAACATGCCGTCTAACGACTTCGCCATCGCCCACCCCGAGTGGATGCTCAACAACGACATCTCCCGCATCCACGCCGAGCACCGTCACCACATGCCATTCGTGAAATTCGACTTCACCGACCCCGGCTTCCAAGCCCACACCCTCGCCATGTGGACACGCCTCGGCAAGCAAGGGCTGGAAGGAATCAAGTTCGATTACCCGGAATCCGGCTGGTGCCTCAACGGTGGATTCGAAGACAAATCCCACACCACCACCACCGCCTACCGCAAGATTTTCCAACTTTGCCGCGAGGGACTCGGCAAAAAGGCCTACATCCACGAGCGCAACCTCGGCGAGTACGGCACCCCCATGCTCGATGTCACTGCGGGCATCGTCGACCTCCAGCGCGTCTGGGGCGACTCGTCCCACTTCGAGCCAGAAATGGCCTCCCGCATGGGCCTGCGCTGGTATAAAAACCGCAGCGTCTTCGGCTACTATCCGGACGGTAAGTCGTTCAAAAAAATGGACACCGACGCCCGCCGCACCATGCTCGGATTTGTCGGACTCGTCTCCGGACGCCTCGAGCTCGGCACCTCCTTTGGCAGCATGAAGCCCGAGGAACAACACGACCTCACCCGCCTCTACCCCGTGCTCAAGGGGACCCAGTCATTCCGCCCCGTCGATATGCTGCTCGAAGGCCGCAAGGACCCCGCTGTTTACGTCTACCGAGTCAACTCCGACTGGTCACAGATCATCCTCTGTAACAACGACGACAGCCAACACGCAGTCACCGCCCCCATCTCCGGCAACCAGGCCGACACCGGCTCGCTCGGCCATGATGCTAACAGCAGCTATTACCTCTACGATTTCTGGAACGACAAGTTTCTTGGTGAGATAAAGGGGAACCAAGCCATCAGCCGTCCGCTCAAATCTCACCAGGCACTCACCTATTCCCTCCACCGGAAAAAGGACCACCCGCAGTTCCTCTCGACCAACCGCCACATCATGCAAGGCCTGCTCGATCTCGACGAGGTGAAGTGGGATCAGAAAACTATGACCTACTCCGGTATCGCCAAGGTCGTCGGCGGCGAACCTTTCGTCATCACCCTCGCTAACAACAATCATCTCTCGGCCGGCGTCAAAGCCTCCAGCGGCAAAGTCGCTATCACCAGCACTGAAAAGGGACTCTCCCGGCTCACCCTCACCAGCGACAAAAATGCCGACATCAAGTGGTCTATCAGCTGGACCAAATCTCCCGCCAAGTAAACGATCGGTGGTTGCCCACCCGGGACAAATAGCAACAATGCGCCTTGCCTGAGTACTGCTCAGGCAAGAGAAACCCTTGCTATATATCTTGCTGGCCATTCGATATTCTAACTGCATTCAGCTTTTTTAAATCCCAATACGGCGCATCTGAGCAGAACCTCTGACGCATTTCCCTGTCCTTTATCGGCTGAGATGCCTGATGTAATATTGATCGACTCAGCAAAAGCCATGAATGTAAAAAGAGGTAATTCATGGATGGCAGCTACAGAGCTGCCAGCACTGTGCAGTTCGACGGCACCACGGTGGAGCTGGCCGTCGCTAGCGGACTAGAAATACTGTTCCGCAGGCGGCCCGAGCGTCCGACCTGGGGCAAAAGTGGACTTGACGAAGTTTTGACGCGTGTCCTTCTTGCCTTGGGAGGCATTCTTCATCCAGTTTCGCAGGCGGCGTGAGACAAGAGCCCAGTCCCATTGGATGTAGGCGATCGCTTGTTCACACCAGATGAAAGAGTCGATCAATTCATGGCATATTAGCGAGACGTCTTCCGGGACCCGAATCCCTCGTTCCACGAGAAACTGGAGTACGGCACAAAAGGTCACCTTGTCATTGATGATCAAAACGGTTGGGGGAGTGAGCTTGAATAGGGAGTCGAGCATGGTGTGAAGTCCTAGCTCATCCCCATCATCCCAGTCCGGTAGATTATAGGAGCCAGTTGAAATACCCTCTGCCTCAAGGCAATCGAGAAAGGCAAGCACGGCTGGCTCGGGTAGGCGGGTATGCTTAGGGGTCAGCATGACGATTCGCTGGTGACCGAGAGCTACCAATTGATGCACCGTGTCGATATAGCCACTTGTCGAGTCAGGGCCCGCACCGGCAATCGGCAGTTTGCTCATGAATCCGAACATGGCGAATGTTGGAAACGGTTGCCGCGAGAACCATTCCAGCACCTCGCGAGAGCCCGCATAAACGATCCAGGCATCCGCTTCGATCGCTTTCACATGGCGCTTGATCCGCCTCAGGTCAAATTTGAGGTCGATCAGGGTCTTCGGATGGGTGATAATGGTGTAGGGCGCTCGCTCGAGGTCTTTTGTCAGCCTTGGATCCCGCGGGTCTGCATTAAAATCCAGCAGCGCCACCCGGATTTTATTTGATGAAACATGATTTTTGCTCAAGACGATCCTGCGCGGCCGACCCGGTCCCT
>CAXMPN010000246.1:0-2526 GCA_964195195.1 Pontiella sp.
GAAACTGGAGAGCCAAGACCGTGATATCGTCATCTTGGGCGGACTCACCTTGGAATTCCCGAACCGACGCGACAACGTCCTGAACGCTCTGCTCTACGGAAACAACCGTCATTTCACTGAGCAGCGCTTCCAGTCGCATGTCGCCATAGAGTTCGTCATTCACGTCTATCTCTTCCGTCACGCCGTCGGTGAAGGCCAAAAGAAGATCTTCCGAACCAAATTTCAACTTATCCTCACCGTAGACCAACCCCTCGACGGCACCAACGACAGGGCCATGTAGCATATCGAGTTTCTCCAATGAACCGTCAACTCGTTTCAAATAGGGCGGATTGTGGCCTGCGTTTGTGTATGTCACCTCACCGGTCCTGACATCTAGGACACCAACCCAGAGGGTAACGAACATACAATTGGGATTGTCTTGGGAAATTTGCCCGTTTACGAACGTGAGGATGCTAGCTGTTGACGGGTCGGCGCTTGCCTTGGACTTGATCATCGTCCTGGTCACAGCCATGAAGAGCGCGGCAGGAACTCCTTTTCCGGACACGTCGCCAACACAGAAACAAAGGCGATCCTCATCGATAAAGAAGAAATCGTAAAAGTCTCCTCCGACCTCGAGAGCTGGCTCAAGCGTGGCGTAGATGGTGAATTCCTTGCGCTCTGGGAAAGGCGGGAACGTGAGCGGAACCATGCTCATTTGGATTTCGTGGGCGATGTTGAGCTCATCACTCATACGCTTGTTAGCGATGGACAATTCCCGCTCCAGTTCCTTCTGGTGTGTGATGTCGACCTGAACGCCTACGAGCCCGCCGATGTCGCCGTCGCTCAACTTGAACGCAGTCTCCCAACGGAGCACATCATGAACTTGGCCATCAGCATACCGACGGGTCGTCTCGCTATGTACCATGCCGCCCGTTCGAATGAGGTCTTCGGCTTCCTGTTGCAGCTCCCTTCGCAGCTCTATGGGATTAGGCTCGAGATACATGTCGGTTTTTCCTACCAGGTCTTCGCGCTCAACACCAAACGCTTTCAAAAAAGCTTTGTTCAGAATCGTGTATCGGGTCTCGGGATCCCTCACGGAAACCGGGCTGGGCAACGTATCGACCAGCGCCTCGACTAGTGCTAATTGATCGGCAAGCGCCTTCTCGGCTTTTTTGCGGTCGGTGATATCGATGCCGATGCTGAGGATTTCCTCCAGTGATCCATCCTCGGCGGTGATGGGTTTGTTCCGCCACAGCATCCAGAAGGTGCTGCCGTCCTTTCGAATATTCTGGTTTTCGTTCTCGAGGTAATTTTCCGGGTGAGTCAAAATATCATCGATCATGCCTCGCAGGCTTTTACCCACGCCTCCGCCTTTGGGGATGATCGTCCCCACTAGATGTTGGTCGAGGACCTCGCTTTCCGTGAACCCGAACAGTTCCTGCCCGAAGCTGTTCAGTCCGGTGATGAGGCCTTTGGGGTTCCAATGCAATATGACGCTGTTGATGCTTTCAAGCTGATCGAGGGCAAGCCTCAGTTTGGATCGGCTCTCCTCCAGTAGTGCGAATTGATCGGCTAGCGCTTTCTCCGTTCGCTTTCGGTCGGTGATGTCCCGTATGACGCCAGTGAAATAGCGCCGCTCGCCAATTGTCCAAGTTCCGATCGACAGCCCGATTGGGAACTCGTTGCCGTCCTCGCGCAACGCTGTTAGTTCAAGCGTCTTACCAACAACCCGCGGCTCTTCATTCATGTTCAATCGGCGTATCCCCGCTTCGTGAGCGCCGCGATGGCGCTCCGGGATTATTGCTGAGAGCGAAACGTCCAACATATCCTTAGCGGAACGGCCAAACATATTTTCGGCCGCTGGATTCCAAAGAATCACATGTCCTGAATCATCCATGCATATGAGCGCATCGTGGGCCGAATCCATGATTGCCCGCAGCTCGGCCGTGCGTTCGCGAACCTTTTCCTCAAGACCCTCTATCAACTCACGCAGGGATTTGCGCATGAGGTCGAAGTTGCGGGCAAGGTGCGAGACCTCGTCACCACCGCTGGTATCAATAACGACACCAAGGTCACCCCTGGCCAGGCTCTCCGCCTTGGCGGTCAAGACTTTGATCGGACGGGTCATAGTCCTGGAGAAGACGAAGGAGATTCCCAAGATCGCCGCCAGGAACACGGCCATGAGAAGCAGCATTCGGGTTTTCAAAGCTTCCACGGGTGCGAAAGCCTCGGCCTCGTCAATCTCGCTCATGATAACCCAACGAACGTCGGGCAGACGGAGGGGACGATAGGACGAGAGAACGGGTACCCCGCGATAGTCGAGGAAGATCTCCGTGTTCACGTGTCCCGACAATGCTTCCCGGGTCCCCCGCGTCTCAACTCTCTGCAGGCCGATAGAACTGTTGAAGCTTTCGATCCGGCGGACCGTATCCTCCGGCACTCCGATAGACCGTATCATGCCGAGGTAGTTTTCCCGGTCCTCGAGCAGGAATCGTGACTGATTGCGCATGAGGAAGTCGTCGCCAACGATGTACGTCTCGCCGCTTT
>CAXMPN010000247.1:0-2025 GCA_964195195.1 Pontiella sp.
TCTGACGAGTGGATCGCCGATGTCGCCACCTACATTCGCAACAGCTTTGGCAACAAAGCACCCGCCGTCACAGTAGACCAAGTCAAAGCCATGAGGAACAAACACAAAGACCGGAAAAAGGCGTGGACCCAAAAGGAACTCGAAATACTTTTCCCGTAGAAAATTACCAATCGCCACCTCCTGCAATTTCAAAACAGAGAGCAAACCTGCACCAGTTGACTTGTCGGTGGCGGCGATGAACAACCACATTCCAAATGATGAAAACACCTCGAACTATCCTAGGTATCCTCTTGATCCCCCTCCTCCTATGCGCTTCGCAGATGGCGTCCGCCGCCGACAATAAAGACCCACGGCTGGCGCAACTCGATGCCTACTGGGCCGAATTGTCACGCTCGGTCCGCGAAGGAGATTTCGAGGGATACACAGCCACCTGCGACCCGCAAGGGGTACTCGTTTCTGTTAGCAAAAAAATCAGCACCCCACTCTCGGTCGCACTCGCACGCTGGGAAAAAGACTTCACCGACACCAAGTCTGGAAAGGTCAAAGCCACAGTGGAATTCAGATTTTCCCAGCGAGTGGGTGATGAAACCACCGCGCACGAGACCGGAATCTTTCTCTACTCAACCCTCGATTCCAATGGCAAACGTAGCCAAGAGTACCTGCACTTCGAGTCGTTGCTGGTCAAAAGAAAAGATGGCTGGAAAACCCTGATGGAGTACCAAAAAACTCAGGCGACCCAACAAGAGTGGGATGCCCTAGCGAAGAGTGCCCATAAGAAAACCAAAAAAATCGGTTGGATCGAACCCGTCGTCAAGAAGATCGAGGGATGGACGGTGCATATCGACCCCCAGTTGCTCACCGGGGTACACAAAAAGGAAGGAAAGAAGGCCATCGCCATGCTGCGCAACCACCTGCAGCGCATCGCCATCCTCGTGCCGGAGAAACCCCTCAAGGGATTACGGTCAGTAGGGATTTGGCTGGAACATGGCCACCCAGAGCTGGATTCCATGCAATACCACCCAGGTGCGCAATGGCTGATAGATAAAGGCTACGACCCCCGACTCAACAAAAAGGTCCACATTCCAATAGCCGCCAACCTTATTTCCCGCCAGCAGATGCTCAAGCACCCGGCCGTGATTCTCCACGAGCTAGCCCATGCCTACCACGATCAGATTCTCGGCTTCGACCATCCCGGCATTCTCAAGGCGTATAACAAAGCAATGGCAGCCGGCAGCTACGACAAGGTGCTACTGTATAATGGAGAACAAGTCCGCCACTATGCAGCCACCGACCACAAGGAATATTTCTCCGAGGCCACTGAGGCCTATTTCTATCGAAACGATTTCTACCCCTTCGTCTCGGCAGAACTCAAAACACACGACCCCAGCGTCTTCGCCGTAATGCAGCAAGTCTGGGGTGCCACCAATTAGCGGTACACAACCACCCTCCCCCTACAAAAAACAAATTTCTAACAATCGTGCGACATTCGGTTACCATCAAAGCGTCTCAGCTAGACAGAGTGAGCGAAAGTGTGAGTCATTTTGGAGATCGCTCTTTTTGGTTGCACGGTGAGCAAGGAGGACTGCACTTGATATGAAAGGGATCGATGAAGATGATGTTCGCGCAATAGTTCGCCTTCTCGGCGACATAGCGATGCTAGATGGATCCCCGAACGACAAGCGCATGGCCTTGATGGCGGGCCTGTGCGATTTGATCGATGCAGACGCGTGGTTGTGGGGCGTGGCATCGAATCCGACACCGGGTGAGCGGCCCGCGTGGTCGATATTCCTCAACTCGGGTTTCTCCAGCGGCGAATTCGGTTCGGTAATGAAAGCGCTCGAACATCCGGATATGGCGGAAATTCAGGAGCCATTTTTCGAAGAATTTCGTGAAGCGAAACCTCAGTTGACCCGACTGCGGCAGCAGATCGTTGATAACGAGATATTTCTGAAAACCGATGCGGCAAAGGTGTGGAAAAAATCCGGCTTCGGCCCGGTCATTCTGGTCGCCCGTAACGCCGACGGC
>CAXMPN010000247.1:2118-2522 GCA_964195195.1 Pontiella sp.
GATCGACCGTTGTTTGACGAACGCCAATCAAAGATCGCTCACATCATTCTGTCGGAAGTAGCGTGGTTGCATGAGAACACTTTTTCCAATCATCCGGACGAGGGCGTCTCGAGCCTGTCTCCGCGCCTTCGCCAGGTGCTGAACTGTCTGTTAGCTGGAAGATCGAGAAAAGAGATCGCCGAGGATCTAGGTCTGTCGGTGCACACGCTCGGTGACTACATCAAGTCTATTTACCCGCGCTTTGGTGTACGCTCCCATCCGGAATTGATGCGGAGATTTTTCCGTGGTGATGGCGGCGACACCCCCTGAGACTGACTGCTTGAGAAGTAAGACTCTCGCCCTTCTTTCCTTCCTGCATGTGTAGTAACTCGCCCGTGTATCCGCGTTGAGAACCACCGTCACAT
>CAXMPN010000248.1:0-2509 GCA_964195195.1 Pontiella sp.
TGGAAGAAACGTTGAACCGCTACGAGAAGGCCTATCACAAATACTTCGTCACCAACCAGGCGAAGAAGGGCGTCGACCTGAAAGAACTGGACCCCCTGCCGCGCGTCATCCTGGTGGCGGGTCTGGGGCTGGTAACGATGGGCAAAACTGTGAAGGAAACGAAAATTGCCGCAGACCTTTACGAACACACCCTCGAAATCATCCAAAGCGCGTTCGACATCGGCACCTACGCTCCACTCAACGATACTGACCTGTTCGACATGGAATACTGGTCGCTGGAGCAGGCCAAACTGGGGAAAGCCCAGCCTGCGCTCCTGCAGGGTCAGGTCGCGTACATTACGGGAGCGGCATCGGGAATCGGCCGCGCCACGGCGAATCTGTTTGCGCAACAGGGTGCTAACGTTTACTTGGTGGACCTCAACGGCGAAGCCCTGGAGGAAGCGGGAACGGCCATTCAAAGAGAAAGTAAGGCGAGCGTCACCTGGCGGGCGGTGGATTTAACGGATGAAGAGGCGGTGGCGGCCTCGTTCGACCATGTCGTGCAAACCTACGGCGGGGTGGACATTCTCATCTCCAACGCCGGCAATGCCTTACAGGGCCGCATTGGGGACGTCGACAGCGCGACCCTGCGGGGCAGTTTCGATCTCAATTTTTTCGCGCACCAGACCGTTGCAGCGCAGGCGGTCCACATCTTCCTGAAACAGAAAACCGGCGGCATCCTGCTGTTCAATGCATCGAAAACCGCCTTCAATCCCGGCAAGGATTTCGGTCCTTATGCCCTGCCGAAAGCGGCGGTGGTCGCGCTCGCCAAACAATACGCGCTGGACTACGGCAAGGAGGGGGTTCGCTCCAACGCAGTCAACGCCGACCGCATCCGCTCTGGCATGTTCACTGATCAGTTCATCGCCGAACGCTCCAAAGCGCGCGGTCTGGAACCGGAAGAATATTTCAGGGAAAACCTGCTGGGACGGGAAGTGTTAGATACCGATGTGGCGGAGGCGTTTCTGCACCTGGCACTATCCGAGAAAACCACCGGGAGCGTGTTCACCGTCGACGGCGGCAATATCGCCGCCAGCCCACGGTAACTCCTCTAGCGAGGAGAGGCTACTGGCTGATGGTTAATGGCAAGCGATGGCCACTGGGCGCAATTTAAAAATGAGTCCAGCGTCACGCTGGTTAAATCTTCCAACCTTTTGCCCAGCAGAGTTTCATGAGTGCGGGTAGCAGGGTGATGGAGGTGATCATGCAACTTCCCACTCCCAGAGCGAGGACCAGACCGACGCTGTACACTCCTTGATGGTCCGCCACCATCAGGCTTCCGAATCCGATCATGGTAGTCAGCGAAGTCAGAATCACCGCCTGGCCGGTACTTTTCGATATGACGTTCTCCCCGCACTCCGGCGCTTCCCGGAACCGGTGCAGGATGTGCACGCCATCGACCACTCCGATACCGAGGATCAGGGGTAGAATCACCAGATTGGCGAGGTTGAACTGAATGCCGGTCAGGCGCATCAGCCCCAGCGTCAAAATAGCGCCCGCGAACGTCGGAATCAGTACCAACAGAGTGGTTTTAAAGTTTCGGAGCGTCAGTATCAGGTACAGGACAATGGCCGCCAACGCGTAAAGACCGGCACGGATGTAGGCATCCATCATCAAGCGGCTCGATTCGAACATATGCACCGCATTGCCGGTGACTTTGGGATCGATCCGCCGCATTTCGTACAGGAATTTTTCCATCTCCTCCCGCTCCCAGATATTGATGCTGGGATACACCAACAACAGATACTTGCCATCGGTGCTGACGAACCGGTCTTGGAGGTCCTGCGGTAGTTCCTTCAGTTTAACGGGAGTGGGATGGACAGATTGCTTGAGGTCGGCGATCTTTTTCCGGTAATCGACAAACAGGGCTCGCGAAAATTCCTTCAAGCGTGTCGTAGCGGTTTCGGGATCGGTGTTCTCAAGAGCTTCATCCAACTGCCTCGCCCGGTGGGAAGCTTCATACACATCGTCCTGCTCGCCTTCCTTTTCCTTTTTACGAAGTTTGAACCGGATTTTTTTCATCGTGGCCCGGATAGCCCGCAGGGAAAACGGCTCGTCTTCCGGTTCCACTTGGAAAGAATCGATGAGAGGAGCAAGGGCTTTCACTTCCCGGATTCGGTTTTCCTGGTTTTCCGGTATCGCCGCTAACAGACTTTCTACTTTGCCGACGGAGGGCATGGCTTTGAGAACCCGGTACTTTTCCTTCGCGTCCTCAATATTATCCGCCACCAGAGCGGCGTTCCATGAAGCGCGTTTGGCATTTTCGATAATCTTCATTTCATAACGAACCGCTTCTACTCCCTTGGCCTGCATGTTGAGCAGGTTGTAATCGAAATACAGATCCTTGGAAACGTAACCGCACCAAGTGAGAAGAGCCAATGAAACGAAAATAATCAGGTAATAATGCGAGTACATTTTCTCGAATAGTGCGTCGCGTTTTCCAACCCGCTTTGGCAGGGTGTACACCGGT
>CAXMPN010000249.1:0-2502 GCA_964195195.1 Pontiella sp.
CGAGCCGCTCTTGAAAACGTTCCTTCTGTTCTGCCGCGGAAACATCGAGAAAGAACTTGAGAATCTGAATTCCGTTGCGGGTCAGGTAGTGTTCAAAATTGTTGATATCGACATAACGCTGCGCCCAGATATCAGGCTTGATCAGCTCAGCGGGAAGCTTCTGGGTCTCCAGCAGTTCCTGATGCACCTGAACGATCAGGACTTCCTCATAGTAGGATCGGTTGAAGATCCCGATCTCACCACGTGCTGGCATTCGCCGGTGGTAGCGCCAGAGGAAATCGTGATCGAGGTCTTCATGATGAGGCTGCTTGAACGAAGTTACCTGACACCCCTGGGGATTCAAGCCAGACATAACGTGCCTGATCGTGCTGTCCTTGCCGGCCGCATCTCGAGCCTGAAAAATGATGAGGAGAGACCAGCGGTCCTGCGCTGCGAGCATCATCTGCTGTTGCGCAAGCCACTCGATACTCCTGTCGAGCATCTGCGCTGCATCTTCCTTGAAATCAGCAGAAAAACCTCCGGTGTCCGCCGAGTCTGAATCCTGCAAGCGGAAGTTTTCCGGATCATCCACACGATATGGCTGAATGAACTCAGGGATGTCCGTCAGATCCAACTTTGTCATGCTGCCACCTGGAATTTCAATTCATCATAACCGCTATACTCTCAAGTACCCCACTTTCGGAGCCCTCTTCATTCAGAGGTGTTGAACTCATGGCCGACGAACCGACAACCGAATACGAACAAGCGCTCAAGCGCTCGAATCGGGAATTTCACGAGGAGTGGCCGATAGATCTCGAGCGCGATCCCAACGACCTGCCGCTCGAGGCGCTCAATCCGGCTCATCCTGGTCTTTTCGAAGCAAACGCCGTGCTGCCCTATTTCGAACGGCTGCGCCGCGAGGAGCCTGTGCACTACTGTGCGGAGAGCCAGTTTGGTGCGTACTGGTCGGTCACGAAATACGATGACATCAAGTACGTGGATTCCAGTCATGAGATCTTCTCTTCAGATTCGAAAGTCGGCGGCATTCGACTCGGTGGCCAGCCACGGCCGGCCGGCGAGGAGGAACCTGACCCCACTTTCCACCTGCCGATGTTCATCATGGAAGATCCTCCGAAACACGACGAGCAACGCAAGGTCATAGCACCCATGTTTACCCCGCGCCATCTTGCCGAACTCGAAACCCTCATCAGGGATCGTGCGGGAGCGATTCTCGACAGCCTGCCTCGCAATGAAGAGTTCAACTGGGTGCGCAAGGTTTCCGTCGAACTGACCGGGCAGATGCTCGCAACACTTTTCGCTATCCCGCAGGAAGACCGGCACAAGATCATTTACTGGTCCGATTGTGTCGAAAACCTGACCAATCCCGACCAGTTCGAGACCATCGAAGAAGGCTTCCAGGAGTTATGGCGCTGCTGGGAGTATTTCGACGCGGTGTGGAAGGAACGCGCGCAGCAGAAGGAACCTGGCAACGATCTGATCTCCATGCTCGTTCACGGCGAATCGACGAAAAACATGCCGCCAAACGAATACCTTGGAAATATCCTTCTGTTGATCGTCGGCGGCAACGATACAACCCGCAACTCGATATCTGGGGGCGTGCTCGCGCTCAGCCAACATCCTGAAGAATACGCAAAACTTACCGCCAATCCGGGCCTTGTCGGCAATATGGTGCCTGAAATCATTCGCTGGCAGTCACCCGTAGCCCATATGTGCCGAACCGCAATTCAGGATACCGAGTTGGCGGGTAAGAAAATCCGCGAAGGTGACAGAGTTGCGATGTGGTACGTCTCGGGGAATCGAGACGAGGATGGCATTGAAAATGCCAATCAGTTCATCATCGACCGCAAGGATGCCCGTAAACATCTATCCTTTGGCTTCGGCATTCACCGCTGCGTGGGTAACCGACTCGGCGAAATGCAACTGCGGATCATCTGGGAGGAAATTCTGAAGCGATTCCCGAGAATTGAAGTCACGGGTGATCCAACCTACCTGAAATCACACTTCATCCGCGGAATTGTCGATCTACCGGTAACACTACCCGGCTAGTACCGAGTATTAGCCTTTAGCTTTTTTACCCAGCTAGTGCTCAGGCGGTCACTCCCACGATGAAGATGGCCAGAATGGCGGGTGGGACAATGTAGCGGATGGCAAAATGCCACATTCCGAACATGGCTCCATCGCCTAAACCGAGTTCTTCGGCCGCAGACTTGCGGCTAACGAACCAGCCAATGAAGAGCGCAATCAAGAAACCGCCAACGGGTAACAGGATCTGATTCGAGAAATAGTCGAGTGTGGAGTTCAGGTCCTTGCCGAGTATCTGAAACTCAGAGAATGCGTTGTACGAAAGAATGCTGAAGATACTCAGCACGGCTACCGCGCCGATCGCCACCACCGCTGCTTTGTGGCGGGGGAATCCCCTGTGTTCTTCAATCCAGGCAGCTACTGACTCGATGAGGCCGACCATCGACGTAATCGCCGCGACCGACAACAAGACGAAAAAAG
>CAXMPN010000250.1:0-2499 GCA_964195195.1 Pontiella sp.
ATAGCTTCCAATGCGTTGGTCAGTGTCAGGATCGCCGCGTTCAAACTCAGTTATTGTGTTGAGCAGAAGACACCCCTGATCCGTCGTTGAAGGCATGTGTTCCGGTCCGGTAAATCCCTCGAACCAATTCGCGAGAGCTCTCAATACATCCGATGTCGGCCGCGGCAGAAAACTGGCAAAGAAATTCGCAAGATAGTTGTCGAGTGTATCCAGAAACAGCGCCTTCTTGCCACCGTAGCTGGTCTGCAGAGTGAACCGTGTCAGCCCTGTCTTTTCTTCGATCAGTCTCGTGCTCACGCCAGAATACCCGTCCTGCCAGAACAGATCTTGAGCGGCGTCAAGTGCGGCCTGGTGCGCGATTTTGCGTGCTCTTGCCATGGTGACAAAAAACCTCTTGCTTTTTCTATCCGCTCGGATAGGTTTGTTCCTATCCATGTGGATAGCATGACCGCAGCACGCAGATCAATCCGAATTAAAGGCGGGCGATGGCAACCGCAAATTAGAAGGAAATCGATATGATCGTCAATCGTCGGAAGGCCTTAATGACCAGCGTTGCCGCTGTCGTCGGTGCAACCCTATGGCGTCCACGGCTGGCGAATGCACAAGCTGTCGAGGTCTCCTCGCCCTACGGGTTACCGATCTCGTCAGAGTTTCCGTTCACCAAGCAGACGGCTAACGTCCTTGGGTCGACGATGACCTATGTTGACGAAGGCGCAGGTCCGGTTATTCTTTTTCTGCACGGCAATCCGACATCAAGTTATCTTTGGCGCAACGTGATTCCGCATGTCGTCGCCGCGGGCTATCGCGCAATCGCACCCGATCTAATCGGCATGGGCGACAGCGGCAAACCCGATATCGGCTACACCTTTGGTGAGCACGCGGCGTATCTGGATGCTCTGATCGAAACGCTTGAACTCGAAGACATTACGTTGGTGATCCATGATTGGGGATCGGGCTTGGGGATGCGGTATGCGCGCCTCAACTCCGACAACGTACGGGCCATGGCGTTCATGGAAGCGATCGTGCCGCCGTTCATGCCCGTTCCGTCTTACGAGGCCATGGGCGAAGAGATGGGTGGAATGTTCAAAGCTCTCAGAACTGATGGCATTGGCGAGGACATGGTTCTGACCAATAATATGTTTGTGGAGCAGATCTTGCCAGAATTCGGCGTTCTGCGCCAAATGACAGAGGCTGAGATGGCGCATTATCGCGCGCCGTATCCAACGCCGGAAAGCCGGCTGCCGACATTGCAGTGGCCGCGCGAGGTTCCGATAGGGGGCGAGCCGCAGGCAACGGTCGATGCAATCACAGCCAACGGCGAATGGCTGGTGAGCAGCAATATTCCCAAGCTTTTCTTCTATGTCACACCGGGCGCCTTGAACCCGGAACCGGTGGTCCAGTGGCTGATCGCGAATGTGCAAAACATGGAGACCCGGTTTCTCGGTGCGGGAGCGCATTTCGTCCAGGAAGAGCACCCTGAAGCGATCGGTCGCGGCGTCTCCGACTGGCTGCGCCGGATAAACTAGGATCTGATAAGATCGACCCAGAAATCGCTCAAGGACGGGTCAGCGACATGATCATCCTGGTTATTAATTATCCTTAGACGGGCAATTATCCGCCATTTGCAAAGCCAAATTGGATGCCCGGTCTACAAAGCCGCCGTGAGGTCTCGGCTGCGCTTCAGATATCCCTGGCGTCGGCCTTTTTTGCTTTGCTCCGGTTCGAACTCAAGGCGGCATTGGATTTTCTTAGAGCTCACTGGGGCACTGTCAGAGGAAAATTAATTACACGCCCAAACGAAAATTTTGCATTTAACCACCATTGATTTCGCACGGTTTTTCGGATCCGACTAAGCGAATCCACACCGCTTCAAACGGTTCCATGATCGCCTTCGATACGGTTGTTCAGATGTATGCGACTGACGTGTTGGATCGTACCTTCTGGTGCACACCCGCGGTTCATTTCACAGGTTACCTTGGCATGGCTGCGCACCCCGCGACCTTGGAAGTCAGCCTGCCGGAATTTCGCCCATGATCTTGGGTACTTGATATCCTTTTCGCACGGCGTCACGGGCCAGAAGGCGTTGATACCACACCTGAATATTCGGATAATCAGCCAAATCTACGCCTTGCCATTCATAGCGTGACACCCAAGGCCAGCAGGCCATATCAGCGATGGAATAGGCACCACAGATATGGTCTTGCCCCTCAAGCTGGGTATTTAACACAGTGTATAGGCGTTTAACTTCTTCAGCATAACGGTCTTCGGCATAGGGCGCTTTGCCGGGGTTGAAATGCAGAAAATGGTGTGCTTGTCCGGCCATCGGCCCCAAACCAGCCATTTGCCACATTAACCATTCCATAGTTTTTGCGCGCTCTTCGGGATTGGTGGGTAGAAATTTGCCGTATTTGTCAGCCAGATACCACATGATAGCGCCGGATTCCATCAGCGCCATGCCATTGTCGTGATCGACAATAGCAGGGATTTTATTGTTGGGGC
>CAXMPN010000251.1:0-2493 GCA_964195195.1 Pontiella sp.
TGAGGGCCTCATAGGCCATGACCGGGCCGAGGTCGGAGCCGCCGATGCCTATGTTGACTATGTTCCTGATCCGCTTGCCGGTATGACCCTTCCATTCGCCCGACCGCACCTTATCCGAAAAGACCGCCATCTTGTCGAGCACAGCGTGGATCGCGGGAACCACGTTTTCGCCGTCCACCTCGATCACGGCGTCTTTCGGCGAGCGCAGGGCTACGTGCAGCACGGCACGATTCTCGGTGATGTTGATTTTCTTGCCCGTAAACATCGCTTCGATCCAGTTTTCCAGATTGGCCGATTCCGCCAGCTTCACCAGCAGATCCAGAGTTTCGGCATGAATGCGATTCTTGGAATAGTCCAACCGCAAGTCGCCCGTCTCGAGGGTGAACGCTTCGGCGCGGCCTGCATCGGCGAACAATTCGCGCAGGTGCAAGGTCTCCATTTTGGCGTAATGCGCCTCGAGTGCCTTCCATTCTGAACGCCCGGTCAATTTAGTGGTCATAAAAATTGCTCCTGTTATATCTGTTTGAGCGACTGAAACTACAAGCAATGAAACAGGCGTAAAACATAAAAACAATGGAATCTCCACCCAAAGCGGACTTGTTTTTCCATAGGCCAGCCGATACTATGGGTAGCTGTGATTTTTCTGGAAGGATTTACTATGAGAGTGCGAACCACCCTGCTGGCCCTGACGCTGGCGTTGATCCCCCTCCTGGGACGCTGCGAACTCGATAAAAGCGAGCTCGACATTAAGCGAATCAGCCGATCCGTGGCTTATTCCCTGCCCCTCTACCACCTCAACCAACTGCCGTTGGATGTCCATATTTCTACGAACGCTTTCAATCTATTCATCAACTCGCTCGATCCCTCGCACACCTATTTCCTCCAATCCGATATCGATGAGTTTCAGAAGGAATCGGAAGTGCTCTACAAGCAGCTACGCAAGGGCGATATATCCTTTGCCCATACCGTGTTCAACGTACTGCTCGAACGCATTGAAAACCGCATGACCTTTTCCGAGGAGCAGCTCAAAACCGGTTTCGACCCCCATAAGGACGAGCAATTCCTGTGGGATCGCAAAGAGGCGCCCTGGCCCAATGACGAGGCCGAATGGGACGACCTTTGGCGCAAACGTCTCAAAAACGAATACATTGCCCAACTCGTATCGAAGCAGCTCGATGATGAAGAGATGGCTGATGCCGAGGAAACAGATGAAGCCTCGAACACCAACACGTTGGTGGAGGCTGAAGCGGGCGGCACCAACCTGACGGCGCAAGCCGGAGAAGGCGAAGACGATGCCATGGTCGAAGAAAACCTCTCCCCGGAGGAATTCATCATGGAGCGCTACAAGCAGTACAAGCTCACCATCGAATCGTTCGATGAGGAAATGCTGTTACAGCGTTACCTCACTTCCTTCACTCAAGTATATGATCCCCATAGTGACTACATGTCGCCCAGCAGTGTCGAAGATTTCGACATCAACATGAAGCTCTCACTCGTCGGCATCGGAGCCATGCTTCGGCCGGAAGATGGAACCGCCAAGATTGTGCGTATCATCCCCGGCGGACCGGCAGAACAGGACGGCCGTCTCAAGGCGGGCGACAAGATCGTCGCCGTGGCACAGGGCGACGAAGAACCTGTGAGCATCCTCCATTGGCCGCTATACAAGGCGGTTCGCCTCATACGCGGCGAAAAGGACACCACGGTAATCCTCACCATCATCCCGGCGTCCGATCGTTCCGGCACACGTACCAAGAAAATCGCGCTGGTCCGCGACGAAGTAAAGCTCGAGGAGCAGGCCGCCAAGGGCGAAGTCAAGGAACTGGAGTTGGGCGATGGGAAGATCCACCGGCTGGGCATCATCACCCTGCCCGATTTTTATGCCGACTTCGCGGCGGCCAGCAAGAACGATAAGGATGCACGCCGCGCATCCGTGGATGTCCGTCGCTTGGTGCAGGAGCAGGTCACGCAGGGCATCGACGGTCTGGTGCTCGATCTCCGCAACAACGGCGGCGGTTCCCTGGTGGAAGCCATCGAAACCGCCGGACTGTTTATTTCCTCGGGCCCCGTCGTGCAGGTCAAGGAGAGCCATGGCGTACAGGTACTGCCCGACGCCGATCCTGAAATGGACTTTGACGGCCCGATGATCGTGCTCGTCAACCGGCTCAGCGCCTCGGCCTCCGAAATTCTGGCCGCAGCCCTGCAGGACTACAAGCGGGCTATCATCGTCGGGGACGAGCAGACGCATGGCAAAGGTACCGTCCAGACCCTGATGCCGCTGGGCAACCGGAAGGGGTCGCTCAAACTGACCACCGCCGGCTTCTACCGTATTAACGGAGGTTCCACTCAACTCAAAGGCGTCACGCCCGACATCATTATTCCCGACTATCTCGATGTCATGGGACTCGGAGAGGATTCGCTGGAACACGCCTTGCCTTGGGACACCGTCTATCCAGCCATGTATCGCACCCAGAAAGGGCTGTCGGAACTGATCCC
>CAXMPN010000252.1:0-2445 GCA_964195195.1 Pontiella sp.
CCCGATCAGCTTGTCGGCGATATCTACGCGCTGGCCGCGTGTAACGAGATTGGCCACAGACGACTTGTCGACATGATGGTCGAGTTTAATCTGGACGATCTGAACGATATCTCGGACTTCATCCTGGAAAATTCGCGCCAGGCAACGCTTGACCGGATCAATGCTTTGAAACCAGGCACCGCCGACGGTCATATGCGGATCGACGGCTATTCCAGCCCGGTGGACCTGAAAGTTCATCTGTCGATCGAAAAAGATCGCATACATTGCGATTGGGAAGGAACGTCTGGCCTCGACAAGAGGGGCATCAATGTTCCCATTGTCTATACCAAGGCCTACGCGTGTTATGCCCTGAAATGCGCCATAGCCCCTGACATCCCGAACAATGCCGCATCGCTGGCCCCGTTTGAAATATCCGCGCCCGAAAACTCCATCGTCAACGCGCCGCACCCGGCACCGGTCGCGCTCAGGCATATCATCGGCCACATGGTGCCCGACACTGTTTACGATGCTTTGGACAAACTCCTGCCCGATACCGTCCCCGCCGAAGGTGCGGGATGTCTTTGCAATTTCCAGGTCAGCCTCCGGCCGCGAACGGATGCCCCCGCGCCAGCTGATGCCGTCAGGTCCGAGGTGCTGACATTCAATTCCGGCGGCTCGGGTGCCAGGCCGAAACTGGACGGCATGAATGCCACAGCGTTTCCCTCGGGCGTGATGACGATGCCGGTCGAAGCGACCGAACAGGTCGGACCGGTGATCATCTGGCGCAAAGAACTTAGGCCCGACAGCGGCGGCGCGGGTGCCACCCGTGGCGGTCTGGGTCAATATATGGAGGTCGGCGCGCGCGAAGGTCACGAGTTTGACATCCAGGCCATGTTCGACCGGGTAGATAATCCCGCACGCGGCCGGCGCGGCGGCTTGGGCGGCGCGCGGACGTCAATCGCGATGGACAACGGCACCGCGATGAAGGGAAAGGGCAAACAGTTCGTGCCGCATGGGCGAAAGGTCATAATGGCGTTCCCCGGTGGTGCTGGATACGGCGATCCCGCCGACCGCGACCCGCAAAAAATTCACCGCGACCTGGCGCTGGGGTATATCTCGCCCGAAACAGCGGCGCGCGACTACGGCCTGTCGAAGGCCGAGATCGAAGATGTGCTTCGCCGCGCAAAGCTCGGTGATTGACATACGGTTTCTGGGTTGGGTTGGCCGGTGGCCGAGTGGTTTTATTGATCAGTGACTTTAGGTCCGGCTGCTGCTGGACCGAACACGCGAAATTCCACGGCCACTTCGCCTGCATTTTCAAATACCAGCGTCATCGGGAAACTCGTTCCCTCTTCCAGCTTGGCATCAATACCCATCAGCATCAGGTGCATGGTGCCGGGGATCAGTGTTACCACCTGCCCTTTCGGCAGTTCGAGCACTTTGACGTGACGCATTCGGCTAACCCCGTCTGCGCCATTTTCCACCGCGTGGATCATCACTTTGGCAGCTATTGGCGTTCTTAGTTCGATGAGCCGGTCGTGTTCCGTGCTTTCGATTGTGAAATAGGCGGCGACGGGCCGCGCGGCCAGGATCGACGCCCGCGCCCAAGCATCGGTTACCGAAACGTCGCCCCAGGCAGGTGCTGTCAAAGACATTGCCAGCGCGAAGAAAAATCCAGTCTTCATCCAGATCCCCGTTCCCTTTCAATCCGCACAAGGATCTCTTCCGCCAGCCGCTCGGGGTCCTGGTCCCTTTCGCGAAAGACTGCCTCGAAACTCCCGTCGGGTCGCATCAGATAGATCGCGCCCGTATGCGCCATAAGGTAACCGTCTGGTGCAGCGTCATTTTCAAGCTTCTCGAAATAGACTTTGAATTCTTCCGCCGCCGCCGCGATCTGCGCAGGACTTCCGGTCAGTCCGATCAGCCGGGGATGAAAGGCCGCGACGTATTCCGCCATATTCTCGACCGTATCGCGCTCGGGATCTATCGAGATGAAAAGCGGCGCGACGTTTTCAACTTCAGGCCCAAGAAGATCAAGCGTGGTCCCGACAAAAGCAAGCGTCGTTGGGCATATGTCGGGACAATACGTGAAACCGAAAGTGACAAGTTGCCAGCGGCCGGAATAATCCAACTCGGTCACGCCGCGGCCGGTATGGTCGGTCAGCGAAAATTCCGAGCGGACGTCCGCTTCGCCCGAGGTCACTGCGTAGGGTGGCGGATTGGATGAATTGATCCACAGATATGCGCCGACCATCCCCAAATTCGCGAGAATGGCGACTGTCCAGATTGCCGTGCGAAGTCTGCGTTGCTGCATTCTTTTCCCCGGAAATTTATCCTTGCGGCGGCAATCAGCGCGGCAACTTTGCGGCTCTCCGCTAAGCCGGGCTCAATAGATGCAGCGATGACGAAGTTCGGCGCGCCTTGTCGGTCGCATCTAGCTTTCTTCTTCCACAGGAGCGAGGCTTG
>CAXMPN010000253.1:0-2428 GCA_964195195.1 Pontiella sp.
CGGTGGTCGCCGTATCATTAAAAAACGTGGTTCGGGCTCACGCGCGCGCGGTGAATTTCTCATGACTTGCATCGAAGAAAGCACACAACAGTCCATCGGCAATCTCCTGCTGAAGGACGGTCGTATCGACGATGAGATGCTGGCCTATGCCTTGAAGGTTCAGCAGGTTTCTCGTGAGCGCCTGGGCGACATCATGCAGCGCCTGCGATTGGTTACCGACCGGGACATCGCCTGGGTAGTGGCAAAACAGGCGGGACTGGATTACCACCCCATGTTGGTGGTCTCTTCTTCGGAGGAAGCGTTAGCCCAGATTCCCTCCAATTTCGCCCAGAAGCACGGCATGCTGCCGCTGTCCATTGACCAGGATCAGTTGGTAGTGGCCTGCATCGACCCTTATGCACAGCACTCTCTCGATCGTCTCACTCGCTTCACCTCCTACCCGTTACGACTGGTGGTGGCACCCGAAGCGCGTTTGCGCCGCGAAGTGCAGCGCCAATACCACCTGGTGGAAAGCCATATCGAGCAGGAGATTGAGCGTATCGCTCAGGCAGCGGCTGCGGGACGTGATTTTGTCGCCGAGCGTTTGATGGAACTGGTGGTCAGCTCGGCCATCGAGTACGACGCCACAGACATACACATTAATCCAACCGAACTGGCGACGCTGGTCTCTTTCCGCCTGGATGGCGTTATGCAGCTGTGCTATTCACTGCCCGCGTCGGCCCACGGTCGCTTAGTCTCGGTGTTCAAGGTTGCGGCAGGTATGGACATCGCCGAATCCAATCGGCCCCATGATGGGCACATGACTTTTTCCTATCTTCAGGAACGCTACGACCTGCGTATCGCCACCATCCCGTCGGTTACCGGCGAGAATATGGTCATCCGGGTACTGTCAGGTAGCCACGAGTTCCTGTCGCTGAAGGATCTCGGCCTCGTGGACGAGCAGATCGAGCTTGTTACAGATATGGCTAACTCCCCATACGGCATGGTACTGGTTTCCGGTCCCACCGGTTCGGGAAAGACCACAACACTGTACGCGGTTATGCGCACCATCAATGCCATGAAAAAGAACATTCTTACCATTGAGGACCCGGTGGAATACACCATGCCTTTGGTCCAACAGGTGGAGGTTAACGAGAAGGCGGGTATCACCTTCGCCAACACAATTCGTAGCTTCCTGCGCCAGGATCCAGACGTGATGCTGATTGGCGAGATCCGCGATGAGGAAACCGCAGGCCTGGGTATGCGGGCCGCGCTGACCGGCCACCTTGTTTTCTCAACCGTGCATACCAACGATGCGATTGGTGCGGTGGTGCGACTGCGTGACCTCGGGGTAGAGGATTTCATTATTGCCTCGACCATTCGCGGTGTGGTTTCCCAGCGCCTGCTGCGCGTGCTTTGCCCCCACTGTAAGCAGCCGTCCACGCGAGAGGAAATCTGGAACGGTATTGAACCTGCGGGAATTTTCGAGCAGGTGGGCTGCCCACTGTGCCGCCAGACCGGTTACATCGGCCGCACCGCGATTGCCGAGGTTCTGCAGATGAATAAAGAACTCGTCACCATGATAGGTGAGAGAAGCACTATAGGTGACATCGAGCACGCCGCCAGGGCGGGCGGTATGCGTTCCCTGAGCGATGCAGGCATGGAACTGGTGGCTTCCGGCGCCACTGACATCGCGGAATACGAGAGGGTACTTTAATGGCGTACCTGCTGTATTACACGTTGAACCGCGAAGGCCAGAGCATCCGTCGTCTCGGCCAGTATGCGGGCCTGCAGGACCTTGACAAGGAACTCTCCCTGCACGGTGAAGAGTTGGTGGATTACCACCAGCTTTCAGACGGTATTGGCCGCATTCTGGAGTCACTGCGTGGTAAACCGGGGACCAGGGAAATTGCCGAATTTTGCATGACACTGTCCCATTATGTCGCCGGCGGTATCGACCTGCAGGGTGCGCTCTCCGACGCCGCCAAGTCCGCCAGTTCCTCCGCCATGCGTTCCGCCATCATCGATGTTCGTCGGCACCTGAAGGGCGGCTACCCCCTGTCCGAAGGCATGCAGATGACCGGGCGCTTTCCGGATGTCGTGGTCAGCATGTCAAGAATCGGTGAGGAGAGTGGTAATCTCGCCCGCATGCTGCGAGATGCCGCCGCGCATCTTGAGCGAGTGGATGATATCAAGGGCGCCGCCAAGCGTGCCATGGTCTATCCCACCTTTACTTTCGTGATCGTGGGTGTTGCCGGCGGCTTCTGGATGACCGTAGTGGTGCCCAAGATCGTACAGCTGTTCGAGGCCATGCAGGTCGAGTTGGAGCCGGCAACGCTGATGCTGATTGCGATCAGCGACTTTTTCAATGCTTACTGGCCGATGATCCTGGCGACAATCGCGGCCATCCCCGTGAGCTGGATACTTGCCCGGCGCAATAAGCGTTTTC
>CAXMPN010000254.1:0-2418 GCA_964195195.1 Pontiella sp.
ACCGGCGGGTTCGCAATCAACGGGCCCGATGGAACTCTTTCTGAAGCCGGCGATATCGTGAACGCCGGATGGACCACCCGGAAGCATACGGCTGTCGATACGATGGTATGGAGCGAAGGGGCTGGCAGCCAGTTCCTGGGCGGTCCCTTGGACAACACCGATCTGTTCCATGCAATGAAGGCCGTTCTGAAGTAGGGGGTCCTTGGCAATCGAAGGACGCCCAAGGAAACATGCAGAGGTTAGTATCCCCTTGAATTATACACAGAGGAAAGAGTGGAGCCAATGATCGGAGTCGAACCGATGACCTATTCATTACGAATGAATTGCTCTACCAACTGAGCTACATTGGCCATGTGAAATGGAGTGACGTGTTTACAAAAATGCGCGGATGGGGTCAATCCGCATTTGCAGGATTTTGCCCTACCCCGGGCCTTATTCGACCGCCGACAACCGGTTGAGATGCAGGCTTAAATCCTGCCAGAGTGTTGGCGATGAAAATTCAGGATATTCACCCTGACGGTCGGACATCTCCAGTACCGTGATCCAGGCGGATCCTCCGACGCGGAACGCCTCAAGCCGGAAATCGTCGAGCACCTGTCCCGATGCCAGCCGGACCTGCCCGCATTCAACAACGGTTTGCATAGCCCTGCGTCCAATGAAGCCGGCCTCACTTCCTTTCAAGTCGCCATCCAGGATGTAGGCCAGCTCCCTTCCTTGCTCGTCGAGCCAGGCCATCTTGGTCCGATGCAAACGCAGCAGGGTTTTTTCGTTAATGGCATAGGGTGGAAATACGAGACGGTCATCGTCCTCGATCGCCGGCGCCGGATTAAGGCCGACGACGGCGCCGAGTCGGCTTGCCACCCCATGCAGCACCAGCGGCTCCCACTCGCCCGTTTTTGGGACCCGCCGGAAACGCACCTGCGCATCCTTGAGACTGAGCTTACGTACAAACGGCTTGTCTTTGGAAAGAAATGAACCCCAGTTGAAGGACATCTTTACATCCGGCAGTTCAACGCCGGGAAGCACGAGTCCTTCGAGCCTAAGACCGAGCAACAGCGTTGCACCGCATCGGTCGAGCGATACCGGCAGGCGTGTCCCGTTCGAGATCTTGTCGGCCATGGCTTTTCGTACACCATCGGTGCGGGATATAACCTGCACACCGATGTAGAGGACCAGGAAAACCAGCGCGGTGGTGATGATCCGCCGCTGGAATATTTTTTTCCTGGCAGCCGCCTTTACTGCCTTCTTCTTAGCCATTTGCCAACTCCCTCGATCGCGCTTGCGCCGCGAGCAGCGCCGCTATAACTGCGCGCTTGACGCCGCGTTCTTCCATCGTGTTGATGGCTGCCGCAGTCGTTCCTCCTTTGGATGTGACTTTCTTCCGAAGCACATCAGCGTCCTCGCCGGTTTCCTTCATCAGCCGGGCGGCCCCACTGACGGTTGCCAGCGCCAGCTCGCGCGCGATCTCTTTTTCCAGTCCCATTTGTTCGGCGGCGTCCAGCATGCTTTCAAGCAGATAGAACACATAGGCCGGTCCGCTTCCGCTCAACGCGGTGACCGCATCGATCTCCTCTTCCTTCACGATGACGACCTCTCCGACCGCGCCCATCAATTTTTCAGCAACGGCCAGATCCGCTTCGGATGCAAACTCGCCGGCCGCAATTCCCGCGGCCCCCTCGCCCACCAGAGACGGCGTGTTGGGCATAACCCGTACCACGCGAATCGGTTTATCGCCCGCAATCTTCTTTGAAGGGATCCCGGCCATGATGCTGACCACGAGCGCATCGGGCTGGAGCGCGCTTTCGATTTCCGACCATACGGAGGGAAAAACCTGCGGCTTGACGGAAAGTACAATTACATCCGACTGAGCCACTGCGGCAGGATTATCGGCGGACGTTCCAACCCCATACCGGCTTTCGAAATGGCTCAAACGATCGGCGGATATATCGGTAACACACACATCACCGGCCGCCACCACCTGCTGCTTCACAATTCCCGCAACGATGGCCTCCGCCATGTTGCCCGCTCCGATAAAAGTAATTTTCATTGTTCCACTTCCCATTTTTTCACCACAGAGGACACAGAGGGTTTCTATATTTTGAGCCGCTTAATCCCGTCGACCAACCGCTCCACATTGAAATTGATTAATAGACCCGTTCCGATATTGGCGAGTTTCATGTAGGTCAATGTCTGTGCCGTATGAATCCCTTTTAATGCCTCCACCGATTTCAACTCGACGATAAGGCGGCCCTCGACGAGAAGGTCTATGCGATATCCACATTCCAGATATACATCCTTATAGCCGACCTGCAATGGATGCTCCATCTTGAATGCAATTTCCTGCAGTCTTAGTTCATGGGCCAAAGCATGCAGATATACAGATTCCAACAAACCCGGACCGAGAACACGCTGCACCTC
>CAXMPN010000255.1:0-2407 GCA_964195195.1 Pontiella sp.
GCCGTGTATGTTCCTACCACGCCAAACCCAACCTCGGGATACCTTGAAATTGTGCCGGCCGGTCGAGTCATATCTACCGATTGGACTGTAGACGAGGCTATGAAATTTATCGTATCCGGGGGCATCGTTGGGCGGGACTCAATCAAATACAGCAACTAGAACTTTACATTGGCCGAACTCAAGACGAAAAAAACGAGAGCGAGCGTAACGAAGTTCCTCAATAGCATCGAGAACGAAAAACGGCGTAAAGACGGTCACGAATTGCTCAGGGTATTTGGAGAAGTTACCGGGTTGGGACCCGCGATGTGGGGCGCAAGTATCGTCGGGTTTGGCGAGTACCACTATAAATCCGAACGCAGCCGTCAGGCGGGTGACTGGCCGCTTACGGGATTTTCGCCACGCAAGCAGTGTATGACGGTTTATATTATGCCGGGGTTTTCAAAGTACCAGAGCCTTATGAAAAAACTTGGCAAGCACAAGTCCAGCGTCTCATGCATTTATATCAACAAGCTGGAAGATGTTGATATCGAGGTACTGAAGCAGATCATACGAAAATCGGTTGCCGACATGCGGAAAATCTACCAATCAAGGTGAGCACCTGCTCGAAGACAGCCACTATGGTAGTAGAGACAGGGAACTACCTTGATGAAAATTGGGAGGTTTTGTCAAACTATCCGAGGTTGCCGCGTGACTGGTCGGTCAGGCCCCTTACTTGTGGTCAATACACTTTAACCACAGACGCAAGTTTGCCATTTTTGATCTGGTTTACAAACACGGGTCGTACTGCTTTGCCGTCACTGCCGATCGACAATCTGGAGATAACACCCTTGAAATCTTTTGTTGAGCGAATTTTGTTACGAACGCATTCTTTGTCTCGGGCTGAATGGCAGCGATTCATCGCATCTTGCAACACAGCGTATGCTTCCACTCCGAGCGCGTTGTAGCTGTCCCCACCTCTTCCAAACAGGCGGCTAAAAGTTCTCACCGCCTTTCGGCCGAGTGGATTGGTTTTGACGAACTCCCCTTCATAGGCGATCACGTCGGTGGAATACATTCTTTCGAGATCGTCAGCATTACCAGGATGCCGCTTGACCACATTTGCCAGCAGGCCATCGGTTCCCATTAACGCCGGATCCCAGTCCATTTCATTTAGACGATCCACTATGGCGATAATTTCACTCGCGTCAAGTGGAAGATACAACATTTCTGTTCCAGCCTGCGCAAGCCATATGAGGGCATCATCCCGGAATTCGCCATATTTGTGAAACCCGGTAATCACTCCACCGGTAGATTTAAATTTATCCCTGAAAACATAGGCAATATTGGCGGAATAGGTGCGGTCAGGGTCGTACACAACTGCTGATTTTCTTAGTAGCAATTCATCCCGCACAAACAACGCTGCAACCTGTGCCTGTTGGGTATCAGTAAAGCATAGTTGATTGATGAATTCAGTCTCACCTGTAACGTCGGTGTGTGTAGCAACAATAGCTATCGTCGGCACACCGATTTCCTCAATAGTGTCTTTCACGGCCAGGATGCTGTCGCTCACGGATCCTAGCAGAAGCGCGGATATATCATGCTCTTCTACAAATTCCCGAATAATATTTCTCGTTTCAGCGGGCGTTTTGCCCTCTTCACGAGACACTATAACCAATTCATCGCCGTTACGAAGGAACGGTTCAGATTTCTTGGCAGCCTGGACGCCTTCCAGCGAATTGATACCCTCAACCCGGTATTTACCACTGTAATCCCCGATGACACCCACGTTGATGGATTTTCCGGATGGTTTAAATTCCGAGGAATCGGAGCATCCCGACAACAGGAAAACTGATAGCAACAACAATCTAACGGTAAGAAATGACCGGATCGCCGGGGCATGGAACATAGGCCTTACAAAATATAGGTCATCGTTGCGCGAATGAAGAATTGTTCTGAAAAATTTCCGCGAATCTTGTTTTTAAATTCCCTCAGTTCTTCTGCTGTGAGCACCTCCCGGGTCACAATATTCATAGTTACTACATCCCGATTATTTTCCTTATGTTTTTCCACTTTTTTTACAATAATGTACTTGCCATTGACCAGGAACCGCTCTCGCTGCCAATTGCGCTCGAACCTGATATCCTCGACGATATCGTCATATGCAAAATAGAGCGGGACCGCGATAAGTGCGAGAATCACGGCCACAAAGGCGAAGCTCTGCTTTCCCCGGATTGCTGCGGAAAACCCAAGTACCCGGAACGTCAACACCGCAAATAGCACAATGCCAATGAGATTAGTTGAGAAAAGCAGAAAAGCGTGGGCAAAAAACTCTGCATCGCCCCGTCCCAACCCGATCCCAGCCACAGCAAGGGGCGGTACCAGAGCAACTGCAATGGCGACCCCCGCAAGGCTCTGCATGATTTCCCGA
>CAXMPN010000256.1:0-2323 GCA_964195195.1 Pontiella sp.
TGGAGAGGTCGGCATTGCCGCCGATGCTGTTGGTCAGACGCGTCCAGCTGTTGGGATCGATCGAATAGGGCGTTCCACCCAGCAACACATCCGTGGGGTTGTCCAGCACCTTGATGTGGTGGGCCGTGATGAACCAGTTATTGGAGATATAGGTCACGCCTGAAAATACGCTACCCATGTCGATCCGCCCGACATAGTCCCAGCCCTGCCCCCCGGTCGGGGCGGTCGTGTTTTGCGTTCCATCGCCCCCGGCCACGATTACCGCCTCGGCACCGACTGCCAACAACGCGGATAGAACTAAATAGGTTGCTACACTGCGCATACCACTTACCTTTCTTGAGAACCATGAATGGTGCCACACTTTGGTCAAATTATCCAAATAAAACAGCATTTTTTACTCCGCGAAGGCCCTCTGTACTACGGATTTTAGATGCATAATCCCGGCGTTCTGCTACATTCCACACCTATGAAAAAGGATCAGATCTATTTCGCATCGCTGGCAAACATTGCCGATTTCAGCTTTGATGAGCAGGTGGCAGGCGTTTTCACCGATATGATTGAGCGCTCGGTACCGGGCTACCGCTCCATCATCACGATGATTGAAACCCTGGCGGAGCACTATGCCCAGCCTGGCAGCAATCTCTACGATCTCGGCTGCTCGCTCGGCGCTTCTACCCTCTCAATGCGGCGCGGTATAACCGTTGATGATTGCTCTATTATTTCAGTCGATAACTCCGAGGCCATGGTCAAACGATGCCGCAAGCTTATGGATCGAGATCTTCATGATACGCCCGTCAAAATAATTTGCGACGACATCCGCAATGTGGATATTTCCAACGCCTCCGTCGTGGTGCTTAACTTCACAATCCAGTTTATCCCGCCCGATGAACGCCGGGGACTGCTCGAAAAAATCCATGCCGGTATGCGCGACGGCGGCGTGCTTATTCTCTCCGAAAAAGTTCGGTTTGAAGATCAGCACCTGGATGAACTGCTCTCCGATATTCATCACGACTTCAAACGCGCGCATGGCTATTCTGATATGGAGATCAGTCAGAAGCGCACCGCGCTGGACAATGTGCTTATTCCTGAAACGATCGCCGTTCACCGCGATCGCCTGACCGAGGCCGGGTTCGCTTCCGTTGACGTCTGGTTCCAGTGCTTCAACTTCATGTCGATGCTCGCCGTGAAGTAATTGAGAATTATTGACCACGAAGTCAGGAACAACACGAAGCATGTCAAATTCAGCAGATGATTAGATGCATCTACCTTCGTGATCTTCCCATCTTCGTGGTGAAAAGTTGAATGAATGAAAATTGATTATTCAGAATTTTACGGACAGTTGAAAAACACCCCGCTGGAGCCGTGGATCGAGTTGATGCCGGAACGCATCGCCCACGGCCTGCGCTATGAACGCTATGGGTTGCTGGAACAATGGGAAGCATCATTGGCGAAGCTGCCTGAACTGACTTCAACGTCGGTCGATCTAAAAAATGAAGTGCGTGTGGATGGTAAAATCTGTTCAGAGCTGGCGGGATTGCTTCAGGCATTTCACCCGTGGCGCAAAGGGCCATATAACATTCACGGCGTACATATCGACACCGAATGGCGCTCCGACTGGAAATGGGATCGCGTGCGGCCCCACATCCAATCCCTCGAAGACCGTACGATCCTGGATGTGGGCTGCGGCAACGGCTATCACTGCTGGCGCATGGCGGGCGAAGGCGCAAAGCTCGTCGTAGGCGTCGACCCCACGCCAATGTTTATCTGCCAGTTTTTTGCGATGAAAAATTTTATCAACGATTCCCGCGCCTGGGTACTGCCGCTCGGCATTGAGCATGTACCGGATACGCCGGCAGCGTTCGACACGGTCTTTTCTATGGGTGTGCTTTACCACCGCAAGTCGCCCATCGAACACATCGAGCAACTCAAGTCGTTCCTGCGCCCGGGCGGCGAACTGGTGATTGAAACACTGGTGGCTGACGGCCCCGAAGGTTATTCCCTGATTCCGCAGGGGCGCTATGCCAAAATGCGCAACGTCTGGTTTATTCCGTCGGTCCCGACACTCGAACTCTGGCTCAGGCGCTGCGGCCTGAGGGACATTAAAACGGTCGACGTTAACACCACTTCCTTAGAGGAACAGCGCTCCACCGATTGGATGACCTTCGAGTCGCTACCGACGTTCCTCGACCCCGACGATCCCGCTAAAACCACCGAAGGCTACCCCGCCCCCAAACGCGCGGTTGTTATCGCCACAAACCCATGATACAAATCGCTTCATGAACCTCTCGAAATTTGGCGAAAAGTTTACGCGCAAGGCCGGAAT
>CAXMPN010000257.1:0-1919 GCA_964195195.1 Pontiella sp.
TGCATCATCGTTACCAGCGGATCGCGGCCTGAGCCGGTTCTCCCCGACTGGCCGACGCCATCGCTGAAGGTGAGTACTGCCCACGTACATCCCGACCCTGCGCCGCACCCGGCGTTGAAGCGGCTTGAAGCCGAGCGGCGCGGATTTCACGGTGATTTGGACCGCGCAGTACCAATCACGATCGACTTGATACGAAAAATCAGTGAATATTCTGCTCTCGATCGAGCCGTATGCAGTATTGACGAGGGACACCTCTTAAGGTTTCATCTTCGTCAGCCCCAGCAGCCCCGCATTTGAATGCGTAACGATGAAAGTGGGGATTCCCGCCAGGCTGGCGGAAAATCGTCCTTTGGTCTCGAATCGCTGCCTGAAAGTCAGTTTGTCGAAGGCAGGACCGAGCCGCTGCAGCACACCTCCAGACAGATAGACCCCGCCGCGCGCCCAAAAGATCAGTGCTAAGTCCGCGGCTACGGTTCCGAGAAAAGCCGAGAAATACTGGAGCGCTTTGCGTGCGGATTCGTCACCCGCGCCAGCGCGAGAGGCCATATCCGCTGCGGCAACCGGATCAGATGTGCCGGCCTTTCCTCCGCGTTCCAATATCGCAAGATAAAGCGCCTCCAATCCTGGACCGGAGATCACACGTTCGGCCGATACGTGACCGAAGCGACTGCGCAGCCGAGCGAGCAAATCGGCTTCATCGTCGTTCATGGCCGGAAGAGTCACATGGCCGCCTTCCCCCGGCACCGCACGAAACCCACCGCGTCGATCGGATATCAACCCGGCAACGCCCAGACCTGTGCCCGGGCCCAGCACCACACGGCTTCCATTCGGGATTACTTTGCCTCCACCCACCTGTTGAAGGTCTTCTGGATCCAGCCATGGCAATGCATAGGCCTGCGCTTCGAAATCGTTGGCCAGCCGCACTGATTTCAAGCCCAAGGCTGCTTTGATTTCCGCGGCATCGATAGTCCACGAAACATTGGTGAGCCGCGCAACGCCATCTTCTATGGGTCCCGCGACAGCGATAGCCGCCGCTTTGGGTCGAGAAACGTTTGCGCTCAATTGAGCAAGGTAAGCCTCGGCACAAGCAGTAAATCCTGAGAAGTCACTTGTCTTGAACTCTCTCAGATGTTGGACGCGGTCCTGCTCGCCCGCCAACCCGAAACGAGCTCGTGTTCCGCCAATATCCGAAACGAGGTGAAAATTTTCCGGTCTACTGTTCAACGTCAGTGCTGGTTCTCCAGGTCCGCTAGATAGTTCTTTCGCCAGACGCCAAGATTATTACGTTGAAGGGTCTTCATCATAGAGCGCCAGCGCTCCTGTCGTTCCTTGCGTTTCATCGTCAACGCACGCTGCATGGCTTCCGCCATCGCGTCAATATCATAGGGGTTAACAATGACGGCGGATTTCAATTCCTGTGCTGCGCCGGCAAACTTCGAGAGGACCAGGACACCCGGATCCTCGGGATCCTGAGCGGCCACGTATTCCTTTGCCACCAGATTCATCCCATCGCGAAGTGGCGTGACGAGGCCAACGCGCGCCGAACGGAAGAAACCCATCAACAGCTCACGCTTGAAGCTTTTATTGAGATAGCGAATTGGAACCCAATCGAATTCAGCAAACTTACCATTTATATGTCCTGCCATTCCCTCCAGCTTGCTCCGAATTTCCCGGTAGTGTGGCAATTCGGTCCGCGAAGGCGGTGCTATTTGCATATAGGTCACATGACCGCGGTTTTCGGGGTAATTGCTCAGCAGCACTTCATATGCGCCGAAGCGATTGTCCAATCCCTTGGAGTAATCCAACCTGTCCACACCGATCATCATGTATTTTTCGCCCAAGGAACGGACCAGCTGGCGTGTTTGATAGCTGCCGGCCGCTTCGGCCGCAGCCTGCTGGAGTGGCTGCGGATAGATGCT
>CAXMPN010000257.1:1929-2322 GCA_964195195.1 Pontiella sp.
GATCGGGAAAGGCCGAGCCCGGCTCATCCGGCCGTAAGCTTCCACCTTACGCCCTCGGACCACCCCGCCAGCCTCACGTCTGATGTATTCATAAAAATTGCGGGTATCAATTTCCGTTTGGAATCCGATCAAATCGTAATTCATCAGCCCCTTTATGAGTTCGGCATGGGCGGAGCAGGCCATGAAAACTTCCGGCGAAGGAAAGGGGGTGTGAAGGAAAAATCCGATCCGGTTTTTAATTCCAGCACCATGCAGTTCTCGGGCCACCAACATGAGATGGTAATCGTGGACCCAAACCTTGTCGGTGGGCCTCAGCATCTTTGCGAGTTTTTCGGCGAACAATTGATTAACCCGTCGATAGCCTTCCGCGTAAGCTTTAGAATTTTCGACCAA
>CAXMPN010000258.1:0-2297 GCA_964195195.1 Pontiella sp.
GGCTGGTCGACGATGGCTACGGCACCACGGACATGTTCAGCACCGATTTTGATGATGCAGGCGGTAACGAGGCGCAGGGCGCGACCTACGATTCCGGCGGCGGTGTCTTCTACCACAACGGCGGCGACTGGGAACTGGCCGGTATTATGCTCGTCACGGCCGAATTTGGTGGCCAGCCCAGCATCACAGCGGTATACGGCAACCTGACCGCTATGGCCGACATGCAATACTATGCCGCTCAGATTTCCAGCACGGCCCAGATCATTGATATCGACGAAGATGGCATACCCGACGAGTGGGAATACGAGCAAAGCGGCTCCACAACAGGGGTCGTGGCGGCCGCCGACCAGGACGTCGACGGGTTCACGGGAGCAGAGGAGTGGGTGACCGATACCGATCCAAACAACAGCAATTCCTTCCTGCGGGTGTCGGCCTACACCAATGCAACCGAAGTCGCTTTCAACAGTTCGACCAATCGCCAATACCAGATCGAGTTCCGGGCCGATCTGGCGGATACCAATACGCTTTGGCAGACCGAGGTGGATTGGTTCGTACCTGCGTCAACGCAAACGGTGCAATCGGTCACGACTCCAACGCCGAACCGCTTCTATCGTGTCCGCGCCAATCTGCTCTAAACGGCCGCGCCTCGGGTGCCTTGCCGGCGCATCCACTCCAGTACATAGTCAAACACCTGTTGTTGTTCGGGTTCGTTGTGTAGCTCGTGGTTAAAATTTTCCCAGATTTTCAGGGTACAGCCATGGGCGACTTTCTTTGCGAACTCCGCGGTCGCGGTTGCCGATGTAATCTGATCGGCTTCGCCGTGCATCAGCAGCAGGGGCAGGTAAAATTCCGACGCATGATTCAGATTCCATTGGCCGTAGCGGATCATATCCATGGCGAGGCGGGCTGAGATCAGGTCGTGGGTCAAGGGGTCGTTGCGGTAGTTGCGCACGACATCCAGATCGCGTGAAAGCGCGGTATCGTCGAGCCCGCTTCGCATGGAGAAGTTCAGCCGTATGGCCTGCATTCCGCGTAGAATCCCGTTCTTCCATACCGAGGGCCTGTAGGCCAACCGCAGCAAGGGCCCGGAAGCAATCACTCCGGTAAGGTTGGGCCGTTTACGGAGCACATAGTAGATAGCCAGGTTGCCGCCGAGGCTGTGCCCATACAGGGAGCAGGGGCGATCGGGATAACGCATGGCCGCTTTGTTCAGCAACTTCTCAATATCGGACATCAACAGGGTATAGTTCGGTGCGTGGCCGCGTTTTCCCTCTGATTTGCCGTGTCCGCGTAGGTCGAAGGCCAGCAATGCATACTGGTTCTGATTGAACGCCTTCGCCATATGGTCGTATCGGCCGCAATGCTCTCCCAGTCCATGCAGGAGGCAAACCACTGCCTTGGTTCCTCCATCGGGCTCCCATCCTTGTCCATAGAGCTTCAGGTCGTCGTCGGCTATGATTTCAAATTCAAAGTGCGGCATGGGCTATTCGTTCCGTTGTTTCAGGATGACCCTTTGTAGCATGCCGGTGCTCGCTTCTACCAACTCCTTGGTGATGGATTCGAGCGGTTTTATGCCGAACCTGCCGGAGCCGAGGGCGATCAGAATGTAACCAACACCAGAACCACATTTGTTGCGGTGGTTCCATTGACCCAGAAATCAGCCCATTGTGACAGGAAAAGCCGGGGATGGATCCATTCATACCAGGCGGGTTGGGGATGGACGATTATGTATCCAGCCTCCGGTCTAAGGCTGTCATCGGAAGCATCAGGCCCTGGTAAAGTAAACGGCTCGATGAAAAGTACCTGTACGTGGTTGCGCTCTCCAACTCCGGCGACGGTCTTGTCTTTCTGACTGGATGGCTCTTCCAGCCAATAGCGAAGATCGCTTATGGCCGCAGGGTCGAGGAATATGGTTTCGCTCACCGCAGTGTCAATGGTTGCTGGACTATCCCATTCACCATCGGAGAAGACCATCGCTTCTTCCCGGGATAAAATAAGCAATGGATACTCATTACCCACGCCATGATGTTCTATTCCAACTGCATAGGACGGAACGTCTTTCCATGCCGAAAAGGACTGATCAACCGGAACCATAAACAGAACAGCATTAGTCGAGTCGGCCCCCTCGTACATCACAGGAACTGCCGGCAGGATGGCATCATCTATGTACGGGCCGTTTTGAGGATCATCCTGTGCATGAAGTACAAATGTGCAGGCGCTGATCAGTCCTGCCATGATTGCGATTCGTGCTTTCATATCGCACCTCCTATTCCCTTAAACCCCTATACGGGATATAC
>CAXMPN010000259.1:0-2282 GCA_964195195.1 Pontiella sp.
GCCATGCATGGCCAGGGAGAGAATCAGCCCGATCACGGCCGCCAGCAACATAACCATCACGGCAAACACATAGTAAAGCATCAGGAAAAGACCGTAGGAAAGGGGCGCGATGGATCCCTTGGCGGTTTGCAGCCATGAGCTGGCGATCTGCTGGTTGATATGGACGTCGGTAACGGACGATAGATCGATGGTATTAAAGGCTTTTTCACTGCGCCGCACAACCAGCGCCGATGCCGTCAATAGCGCGACCACCCGATCATCGTCTATGTAATTCATGCTTCCGGTCGTATCGATGATGACGGCCGGACTGCCGTCCTTGCGGGTGATGAAGAGCGGCGCGGTCTGATCCACGATCACCCGGCCGTTCTGGATCTGGATATCGGGGATCTGGCTAATGAGGCCGACTTGGCCTTGATCGAGCGATTTAACCATTTCACCGCGCAGACTAAGGGTAGGAGGGATGCAGCAGGCGGCGAGTAGAAGGAAAAGATAGGCAAAATTCACCCCTTTCCAGTTACGAGCCACTTCCCGATAGGCGCGCTTCGAGAAAAACGAAAAAAACGGCACCGATAGTAAATTGTATTTCCCAATCATCATGGCTAATGATTAAGCAATAAAAATGCCAGTATTGCTCTGTGCCGCTTTTGTATGGGGGAAGAGCCGCCTACCAGCCCGCATCCTCAGGGGCGATATTCGAGTATTTCATGCTGGAACGTGGGTCGGCCATCATAGGCGCCACCGTGTCTCTCCATACCGCATAATGTGCAGTTTCCTTGTGTTTTGCGGCATCTTCCGGCTGTCGGTAGACCTCCACCAGCACAAAACGGGTGGGGTCATCGGGCTGCTCCAAAAAATCAAAGCGGGCGATTCCATCCTCCACGAGGGAGTGTTGCACATTTGCGAGAGTAGCTGCCTTGAAATCAATTACGCACTTGGGCTTCACATGGATGAAAACATGGACAATGAACATTTTAGCCTCCTGTGTTATTTCGGATCGAGTACCCATCGCTTGTTGTACCAGAAATACTGCTCCGGTGTTTTCAAAATTTCCTTCGATAATGCCGACATGACTTCCTGCATAATTCGGTGCTGCTCATCTTTTCTATCGGCCGCAGGATCGGGAACAACGGGATCAAGCAGGACGGCGTCATGACGGCACCAGCCCACCCGTCGCACGACAATGGGATAGACGGGGCAGTGGGCCAGCAGGGCGAAATGAGCCGTACCCGGGGCAATAGTGGCTTTGCCGTTCAGGTAATCTACGGTTACGCCCCGCGCCCGCACGCCGATATCCGGCAGAACCGCCATCACTTTGCCTTGCTTGAGGCGATCAATCACGCCTTTCCACTCCTTCGCATCCCGATACAGCACTTCGAGATCAAATGAACGGCGCAGCTTGTTAATGTAGGCGTCAATCAGCGGATTCTTCTGTTTCCGGACAATGGTAAATAGAGGGAGGCCGATCAGGTCGCCAGCAATGCCGGCGATCTCCCAGTTGCCCATGTGCGGCGTGGCCAGAATAAAGCCGCCTTCGCATTCACTCTGCACGTTCTTCAAGGTGGGCTCGAGATGGGCCAGCGGCTGCCGACGAATTTTTTCGGCAGTGAGTTTGCTGAAGCGAAGGCTATCTATTGCGTTGAAGCAGAGATTGCGCCATGCAATCCAGGCAATATGCCGTACCTGTTTTTCCGATACTTCGGGGCCAAGCACCTCCCGTATGCGTTTTCGTGTGCGGTCCACATTGATCCGGGCAAAAAAATGAGCCATGGCGGCGGTCAACCAGCCCAGCGCCAAGGCTACGCGTAGGGGCAGGATGCGAATCAATGCGGCGAAGATGAGCAGCACGGTGTATGCAAGGATATGTTTGGGTTGGTGTTTCATGAAGGTGCTAGCCTATTTCCTCTTTGACCACTTCCGCTCCGGTGGCGGGTTTTTGAGCGGGTCGGATTTGGCGGCAATATAGACGAGTCCTTCGCCGATGGTGTGTTCGATCTTGTGTTCCAACTCAGGGCAGGGGCGGACCCTGAAGCCGTGGTCGGCATTGATGAACACTTTCGGGCCGTCGACAAACTCGATGCATAGGTGGAGCGGAGTGCCTCCCCGGAATTCCGTGGCCAGATCACACAAGGCCGTCATGACCCCTTCATTCACCCCCATTTCGGGTAGGTGGATACTCACCCGGTCGCAGAAAAGACTGGAGGCCTGCTCCAGCGGAAAAATCTCGAGCACCTGAAATTTAAGGTCACCGCTGTCCTCTTCCATCATGATACCACCCAGCATCA
>CAXMPN010000260.1:0-2232 GCA_964195195.1 Pontiella sp.
ATCCAGCTCTTCGAGCAGTTCAATGTTCGCGGTGATCGGAACCAGGTAACCATCCAGGGTTTCCGGCAGCTTGTCGCGCAGCGTATCCAGTTGGAGCAGAATTTTTTCCTGCTCGACTTCCCGCTTTCGATATTCCTCGATCCGGTCCCGGGAGGGGTTGAGAAATACCAAGCCCTTCGCCCCATCGATCAGTAGCGCATCGCCCGTATCGACCACCGCGGTAATGTTGTGCAGCCCCACTACGGCCGGAACCTGAAGGGCTTTCGCCATTATGGCCGTGTGCGAGGTCGAGCTACCCAGATCGGTTACAAACGCCTTGACCGTCGCCCGATCGATGCTGGCCGTATCCGAGGGCGATAAATCATGGGCGACGACAATGCATGGTTCCGAGATGTTCGCGATCCGGTCAAGGGTCTCGCCGGCCAGGTTGGCGAGAATCCGCTTGGTGACATCCCGTATATCCACCGCACGTTCCGAAAGGTAGGAATCCTCCAGTTTGGAAAGCATATCCGCATAGCGGTTTGCAATCTTCAGCAACACGGGCTCCACGTTCAGCATCTCTTTTTTGAGTGAACGGATGACGTCCTCGATAAATGTCCGGTCGTCCACAACCAGCATGTGCGCATCAAATATGCTCGCATGCTCATCACCCAGCACTTCTGCAACCTGCTTCTGGATATGCTTGAGTTGGTCGTGCGTGGCGATCAGCGCCTCTTCGAAGCGGGCGATTTCGGATGCGATTTCATCCGGGGTGATGGAGCGGGGTATGGCGCGTTCAGACCGCGGGGCGATCAACTGCGCGGTGCCTGCGGCGATCCCGGGGGATACGCCGATTCCCTTCAGGCAGATCTCGTTTTTTTTATGCTTAGCAGGCAAAGGGCCTAGTCCTCGTAGAATTTGTTAACGAACAGCTCCTCGATCTCCTCCATGGCATGGTGGGCATCGGATCCAGATGCCGTTACTTGCATCATACTGCCGGGATACCCCTCTATTGTCATTATTCCCATGATGCTCTTGCAGGACACTTTGTTTCCATCTTTTTCAATAAAAATGTCGCATTGATACTTCCCTGCCGCCTTGACGAGCAACGCGGCCGGACGGGCGTGGATGCCATACTGGTTCTCCACCTTGAACTTTTTTACGACCTTGTCAGCCATGTCGCACCCGTCCTCCCGTCAGCCGAGTTATAATCTTGTCGTCCAGTTCCTTGGCCGCATCGTGCCCCAATTCCTTGAGCTTTTGGTTCAGCGCCGCAACTTCGACAATATTGGCCATATCGCGTCCGGACTGCACGGGAAGGGTAATGCTTGGGATTTCGCACCCCATGATCAACGCCGTGTCGGGCTGTACACCGGTACGATCCTCGTCGCCTGTAGGTTGCTTGAGCTCAATAATCAGATCCAACTCGGTTTGCCGCCGAATGGAGGCCACGCCGAAAAGGCTGGGTACATGGATAATGCCTATGCCGCGAATCTCCATGTGGTAGCGCGTGACTTCATTGGCCCAACACACGATGCGCCCACGGCTTGTCTGCCGGGTTTCTGTCACGTCGTCCGATACCAGGCTGTAGCCCCGCTCAATCAGGGACAGCGCAGTTTCGCTTTTCCCGATTCCGGGATCACCGCGCAACAGCACTCCGATGCCCATGATTTCCATGGTGGTTCCCTGTATGCGCTCGTGGGGTGCGGTCAGCGTTTCGAGCAGCACCGTGCACTCGTTCACAAAATTCATCGTCACCATGGAAGTGCGTAGCACCGGTACCTTGTATCGCTCCGCAAGGTCCAGAATATCCTTGGAGGGCTTGCGGTTCCGTGTGACGACAATGCCCGGAATCTGCTGATCGAAGAGTCCCTCCAGCCGTTTGAGCCTTTCCTCCGGCTTAAGGCTTTTCAGGTAGGTGAATTCAGCCAAACCGAATATCTGAAGGCGCTGGTTCGCAAAATACTGGAAAAACCCGGTCAGCGCCAACCCGGGCCGGTTCATGGCGGTTTCCTGAAGTTTGCGGTCCAGATGCTCTTGGCCTGCAACGATGGTGAGTGCCAGCTTATCTTCTCCAGCCTCCCACAATGTTCTAACAGTTATTGCCACAATTCACCTCCTGAATGTACGCCTTTCGAGCCTACTTGTGATATTCTTGGATCTTGTCGCGCTGTTTGCGCATTTGCCGCTCCGCATGCTCGATCGCCCGGTCTATGGCATCGTAGAGATTTTCAGACTTTTCCGTGGCGGACA
>CAXMPN010000261.1:0-2179 GCA_964195195.1 Pontiella sp.
AGGCGCAGTAGTCGATGGATCCTGTATTCCTGTGTTGACCAGCAAGCCCTCGACGCCTGGGGAATCCACCACGGGCGGCCGGAAGAACTCTGCGAGATAGACTGTTACGAGGATGAGCAGGGTAATCGCGGTGGTGATCCATGCAGCCCTTAGCGTCTTCTTACTACGTCGCGAGCCCCGCTTCTCTCCACCTTCCTCATCAGCAAACATCGAGGATTCTCCGGGCCTTAAACGGGCCTGTTGCGTCGCTTTCAAGTCAAGGTCAAATCCCAGTACCGGAAGTTGACCTGCCACCGGCGGGTGGTCACCGGGGTCTGGCCATTCATCAAACAGGGCTTCAAGTGCGTTATTGGTCTGTTTGCATTTGCCGCAACGATATTTACCTCGTTCCTGTGCCAGTAACGACGCATTGACTGGATGAACGGTGTGGCAGCCAGGGCAGCGGGTGTACATTGATTTGTCCCACGTGGGCTCAGGATTCCTCGGACCAGTTAAGGATCAGGTATTGGAAACGCTTCAGTTGAGCTTCGAAATCTGCAGTGATCTTTTCTTCCCTTTCCTGCAGGACGGCCAGGGAAGTCCCGTAGGATTCCAGACGGGATTGAAAATTTGCGATGGAGTTGACGATCTTGGGATCAACCTGCACGCCGGATCTTTGCCGGTTGGCTGCTTCCCTGATCTGTCCACGGTACGATTCTGTCAGGCTCATCCGTGAGGTTTGCAGTAGGATCCGGTCATATTCAAGCTGACTGATCTCTACGGCCATGGCATTCAGGATCTCCTGCTCCGAGGAGTATCGAAGGAGGAGAAAGGCATCCATTCGGCTCTGCACTTCCTCATCTGAATACAGGGGTTTTGGTCGTTTCATACCGGACGAGTCCCTCGGCAAATCTTTGAATCCTTCGTCGATCTTGAGCTTTGGAGGGCGTGGCGGTGGCACCAGGGTCTGATCTGTTGACCGCACAAAACCCCGACGATCCAGTTCATCGTGTTTTTTGTCTTCGAAATCTGGGGGCAGCTTCTCGCTGTAGTAGACTTCACCGTTTTCGTCCACCCAGCGATAGACTTTTCCGGCATTTTTTGAATCAGCAGCCAGGATCGCAGCTGACAAAAAGAGTAATACAAAAAAGATCGTGGCCTTGTGTCTATGTTCCATAGTCTTTCCGATAACGTTGTATGGCTGTGAGGTCGATTTTACCATTGCCCGGACTTTCAAGAAAATTTATCAGGTCATCCAACCCGGCAATAGCCGTGCATGGGATGCCATAATCCCGATAGACTTCCTGTGCCGCCGACAGTTCACCCTGGCCGCGTTCCTGCCGGTCGAGCGCAATTGCGATTCCGGCCGTCTCGGCACCCGCAGCCGTGATGATACCAATCGATTCCCTGATGGATGTACCGGCCGAGATCACATCATCGATTATCAGGACTCTACCGGCTAGCGGCGCTCCCACGATCATACCGCCTTCGCCATGGTCTTTGGCTTCTTTGCGATTGAAAGCGTAGGGTAGGTTACGGCCGTATGTGTTGTTCAGCGCCACGGCGGTGGCCGCCGCGAGGGGAATCCCTTTGTATGCCGGGCCGAATAACATGTCGAAAGATAAACCGGAGTCAATGATGGATTCCGCGTAGCAGTCTGCCAACTCCGCGAGCGAGGCGCCATCATCGAATCCGCCCGCGTTGAAAAAATAAGGGCTGACACGTCCGGATTTGAGTGTGAACTTACCGAAGCTGAGATTACCTTTTCTCAACGCCAGTTCGAAGAACCTGTTTTTATAGTCCTGCATCACAGCATCCATTCCATTCCATTTAACTTGCACATCAAACCTGAATGCGGATTAGAGTATGCCCAAAAAGGTGCTTGGGGTCCAAGTGGCTCGACGCCTTATTTGTTATGCTTGCCCGAAATTTTCCGCCCGCCCGGAAGGAGTAGAAATACAATGCGTATTATCACACTGAACACCAACGGCATCCGGGCGGCAGCCAGAAAAGGTTTTTTCGACTGGCTGGACAAGCAGAGCGCCGACATAGTCTGTATCCAGGAAACCAAAGCGCAGGTTCACCAGCTGACCGACGACTGTTTTTCACCAGCCGGGTATCACTGTTACTACGAGGACGCGGTGAAAAAGGGCTACAGTGGAGTAGCGATTTACTCGAAACAAAAGCCGGATAAAGTCGT
>CAXMPN010000262.1:0-325 GCA_964195195.1 Pontiella sp.
CGCGCCAAAGGCCGCCGAAGAGCCTCCAGCGCAGGTGGCTGAAACTACAGCCACACCAGCCGTGCAAAAAGCGGAACCAGCCGCGGCGGCGCCGGCGCAAAAGCCAACGGTTGCCGCCGCACCGGCTGCGCAGGAGGCGGAAACGACCGCAGAGCCAGCACCGCAGACGACCGGCTCGGCTCTGAAGCCGCCAACCCATGAGGTCGACACCGGATTGAAGCTGGCCGCGGGGCCAGCCGACGAGCCAGCGAAGCCGCGAAAGCAGCGAGTCGAGGTCGCCTCTACTCCGAAGACCGTACAGCCGCGGTATACCGTTCACCTGGCC
>CAXMPN010000262.1:408-2166 GCA_964195195.1 Pontiella sp.
GATCCTAACGGGCCTTTTTCATGACCGTGGCCAGGCCAAGGACCTCTGCGGTCAGTTGGGCGGTGGTGAACAGTACTGCGCTGTCATGAGGTTGTAGGCTTCGGCACCGAATCAACGCAGAACCGCCCGCCAGCATTTATACCAAGTCTCGATAGTTATCACCCAGCATTTTCGCTGACATCGTGATGGTGACTTTCAGAATGTCGCCACGGTGATCTCTTTCCGGGTTCGCTTCTAGGGCGTCGGCTTTGTGCTGCTCATTTTTGCATCGAAGCATTCCAAGTTCTTGCCCTTAACGGTTGAGGATAACGATTCCCACCAGTGAGTTTGGTCTTGAATTCATGCTCCTCGATTCCTCCTGTACTGCGGCCCACGAATCGACGCTTAGGGTCGATAAACTCGCGCATAGGGGTATACACAGGCTACCTGGGCACACGCAGCAAGAGGCATGGAGCACAATGTCCGAGTCGGCTGGTGCGATGGCAAATTTGGGCGCGGCAGTTATGCCCGCCAAACATGACAGGCCGGAATATCGCGCCTCAGCGACCATGGGCGTCCGTGATGATTGAAATGTGCCTGTAGGACAGGTATTGGGAGAATCCTCGCGAGCCGATTCGTGCCGGAGAGGATACCGCCGATCAGCCAATCAGCACCCTCAATGAATTGGACCCATTCATATTTTGGGGGTCCCGCTCAACCCGTTCGACGTCCTAACCTCGCGTCGTTGGATCACAACTGCGCGTGATCAGCCGAGACCGAATGCCCGGGCGAGTTCCGTGTTCCAGAACCTGAAGCCTCTTCTTTGCGTGATCTGTTTCCTCTGCCTTTCGATCCCTGGAGCGCAAGGTGCGAGTTGGCCGGAGTACAAGATTGCCGGCTTCAGAGCCTTCGATGACGGAGACTATCGGGGCGCGCTGGAGCAGTTCGAATCGGCCCTCATCCTTGCCTACGACCAACGAGCGCCCGCAGAGGACCTGGGTGCGATTCTGGAAAACCTCGCAACCGTCTATTTCGCCATCGGGCGCCCTCAAGACGCTTGGGGCTCGATCGAGCAATGGGACAAGCTGATGACACAGTCGACCGACGAGTCCTGGGTGTCCGAGCAAATGACTATTCGTGCCCCCTTGGCTCGATTGATTTCCGAAGCCCTCGACAAGACCCAGAGTAGGACTGAACCCTCGCGAGACGCAGAACCAGCCGCGCTCGCAACCATTGCCCCGCCGACGTCGGGCGATTATGCCATTCATCTGGAATCGGCCGAAATCGAGAGCAATGTTCAGCCCTCCTGGGACCATCTCAAAGCGACCTACCCCGTCCAATTTGCAGACAAGTCCTTGCTCGTGAAACAGGTCGACTTGGGCGACCAGGGGATCTTCTATCGTATTCTCGCGGGGCCCTATGCCGATTCATCGGACGCTGACAACGTTTGCAGAGAACTCGAAGCCTTCGGGCAGTATTGCGCCGTCTATTCCTTGGAATAGGCCATCCAGAGGCGGCACGGCAGGGATGGCAAGGCGGCGATAGTGGTGCGCCACCAAGCCTTGCGGGCCGGGCCATTTTTGGGCACGATTCCCTCCCGATTCGCCCGTCACCTGCCGCATGACGATCGGAGATCAATGGTTCGGCCTCTCCTCCATGGCTTGTCGTTGTCGCTCTTGGTGTCCTTGGCCGTGTGTCCGAGTTTCAGCTTCGCGTCCGATGGGGACGGCCTCTCGAGCCTGATCGACGGCGCGAGCCGGACGGGGGCCGACAAGATCG
>CAXMPN010000263.1:0-2157 GCA_964195195.1 Pontiella sp.
CCGGCTCTTTCCGGTTCGGCCCCCCGCGGAGATCCCGAAAGCCGTTCACGACGGGGCGGGGATTGTGGTCCGCTTCAAGAATCCGGATAACTACTACCTGCTTCGCGCCGTTCCCCATGAGACGCGGGTACGCTTTTATAAAGTGGTGGACGGGAAGCGGTCCACGCTCGCGGGCAAGAACCTCGAGGTCGCCGTGGACAGGTGGCATGAGCTCAAGCTCAGGGCGAGCGGGACCGTGTTCACGGCCTTTTTCAACGGCACGGAACTGTTCAGCTACGAGGACGAAACCTTTCCGAAAGCCGGCGCATTCGGCCTCTGGTCCAAGCCGAATAATGTGACCTACTTTGACGACTTGAAAGCCGAGATCCTCATGTAGGCTTCACGAAACTGCGAAGCGTGTTTTCTCCTGGCCCACTGCGCTACACCTCATTGACGTCGATCAACCAGGCAAACACTTACCCATGGCCCGAAATCACCTGTAAATGTCCTGCCGGGGTTTGTCTTTGCGTGTCATGTTCCGTCTCCTTATCCGTTGGTTTTTCTCAACACGCGGAAACGGAAGACGGACGGGATAGACGGACGGTCCATGCCCAACACGGCTCATGCAATGAGGTGGTGCGGGCGGGCATTGACCGGACGGCGCGTCCGGCTAGAAGAAGCGTAAATGTTGAGGAAAACCGAGAAGGAGGCGGAGGAAATTAACCACAAATCCCCCTTGGCCGGGCTGTTCCGCAGCCACAACGGCAGAGCTGTCTACGGACAGGTGCGCAGAGCTATTAACCAATATGCCAAATATGTCAGCAGAATAACCTATAAATCGCTCGACACAATAACCTATATATGATACAACATAATAACCGATGATTTACACGGCGCAATAACCTACAGGAAGCACGAAAAATATGGCGACCCCAGCCGAGAAACTGGCCCAATCTCTGGAAGTCCTTCAAGGGCTTCAGAACCGGAACGTGATCGCCATCCGTTCAGGGGACCTGCCGCGCGTTCATCGAGAACGCCTGCTTGCAAATGGCTACCTGCACGAAGTCATGAAAGGTTGGTACATCCCGTCCCGACCGGATGAAATCGCCGGGGATAGCACCGCTTGGTATGCGTCCTACTGGGGTTTCTGTGCCGCATATCTAAATGAACGCTTCGGCAAGGGCTGGTGCCTCTCGCCCGAGCAATCACTGTCCCTCCATGCCGGAAACTGGACCGTGCCAGGCCAGCTCCTTGTGCGGACACCGAAGGGCGGGAACAAGGTAACGGGTTTGCCTCATAATACGTCGTTGCTGGATGTCCGTTACGCCATGCCCGAAGCAAAAAATATCGAAGAAAAGGATGGGCTGCGCCTGTATTCTCCGACCTCGGCGCTGGTCGGTTGTCCACCGGGATACTTCACTCAGAACCCGATAGACGTTCGCGCCGTTTTATCCATGGTGCGTGACTCATCCGATGTTCTGGCCCAACTGCTGGAAGGCGGGCATACCACGATTGCCGGACGCCTTGCTGGCGCATTCCGCAATATTGGCCGTGACCGGATCGCCGATGAAACTGTGAAGACGATGCAAGCGGCAGGTTACGACGTACGCGAACTTGATCCTTTCGAGGTCAAACCGCCCGCCCTCTTTGCCTCTCGTGAAACTTCACCCTACGTCAATCGCATCCGCCTGATGTGGGCGGACATGCGCGAAACTGTGATTGGACGATTTCCAGAATCGCCGGGACTGCCAAACAATATCGAGACATACATGGCACGCGTCGATGAAGTCTTTGTCACCGATGCCTACCATTCCCTTTCGATTGAAGGCTATCGCGTCAGCCCCGAATTGATAGAGCAAGTGCGCAGCGGCGAGTGGAATCCCGATAACAACGAAGCGGACAAGGCGCATCACGATGCGCTTGCTGCCCGAGGTTACTATCAGGCTTTTCAGACGGTTAAGGCCAGTGTCGAGCGCGTCTTGGGCGGCGAGAACTCCGGAACAGTCACCGATGAAGACCATGGGGACTGGTATCGCGAGATGTTCGCGCCCAGCGCGGTTGCTGGTGTTGTCAACGCCATTGATCTCGCTGGCTACCGAGGTGGTCCGGTCTTTATTCGAAAGTCCCGGCACGTGCCGCCAAGCCGTGACGCGGTGCGTGATCTCATGCCTGCCTTCT
>CAXMPN010000264.1:0-2151 GCA_964195195.1 Pontiella sp.
GGCGGCAATGCCCGCGGCAATATCAACGGCATCGAACGTGGCTTTTCCGCCCGCGGCGCGCAACAACCGAACTACGCCTTTGGCTCGCCTAAAATTGCAATCCAGGAGCTCTTCAAGTCAGTTTCTTCCTCTAAAAGCGATCAAATCAAATGCGAACTCGACCGCAAAGTGCTGGCTTTCCTAGCCAACAACCAGTCGAACCTCAGCAAAGAACTCGCCGGCATCGAACAGGCCAAAATCCAGGGCTACGCCAATTCCTTTGAATCCATCCGTAAACAAAATCGGAAACTCGACGCTATGGGTGATGTCATCCGCCAACACGTGCCCATACTGGACGCAAAATACTTGGCCGACGACATCTCAACCATCGACCGTCAAATCGGCCATACCGAGGTCCTACTGTCTTCACTCATCTCCGGTATTACCAACGTCGTAACCTTCACCGTGGACGAGCTCGGCACGCCCTACACCGGAATCCCAACCATCGAAAAGGAAAAGGTCAACCTGCACGACGTCGGCCACGGCAAACCTGTCGGCAAGCTCAAGGCCGAAGAAGTGCGCGAGAAGCTGCGCCATCACCACATGACCCTGGTGGATACCATCGTCAAGAGACTCAAATCTGTTCCCGAAGGAAATGGCACGATGTTTGATAACACCGTAGTCTGCTACTTCCCGGATAATGGGGAAACCCACCACAGTCACGGAACCGAGTGGCCGTTCATCGTCATGTCCGGCGGTAACGTCAAAATGGATATCGCCGGCAAGTACATCCGCCTTCCCAAATACGGAGACAAAGGGCACAAAACCCTGGGGAACTGGTACACCAGCATCCTCAACGCCTACGGTAACCCGATCGAGCATTACGGCGCGTTCGATGCCGGACTCAACAAATTTGGACTCGACCAGTCCGGCCCAATCAAGCAATTTCTAGGCTAGAATTCTTGGACTAGTTGTTCGTTCGTGGCTGAGGCTTCCAGCCGCGAAGCCCCCTCCCCTCCGTCTCTGTTACCGCGAATTGGATAACGGCACTCAGGCTATCCGTCTCGTTCAAACACCAGGAAAAAAGGGCTCACAAAAAAAAGGGGTCAGGTGATAATTCTTGCAACTCTAATCCACAGAAGCCTTCGCAAAAAAGGCTCCAGTGATAATCCTTGCAACTCTCTCCCACAGAAGCCTTCGAACATGTGTGGCCCGTCATTTTCGATTTCACATACCACTTGATTTCAACTACGGATGCGCCTAAACCATCTATATGCTCATAAAGAACATCCAACGGATACGTCTTTACTTGACCGCCAGCGTATCAGTCATGATTTTTTCCCAGCCGCTACTGGCGACCACACGTCCTAATGTGGTGGTGATTCTTTCAGACGACCAAGGGTGGGGCGACCTCAGCCTAAATGGAAATACCAACCTGAGCACGCCTAACATCGACAAACTGGCGGCGGAAGGTGCCCGCTTTGACCGGTTCTACGTCTGTCCCGTCTGCTCGCCCACCCGCGCTGAATTCCTCACCGGTCGATACCATGTCCGCAGCCACGTCTACTCCACCTCGGCTGGGGGCGAAAGAATGGACTTGGAGGAGGTGACCATAGCCGACACATTTAAGGCCGCCGGCTATGCCACCGCCGCGTTTGGAAAATGGCACAACGGGATGCAGTACCCCTACCATCCTAACGGACGGGGGTTTGATGAATATTACGGGTTTTGTTCCGGCCACTGGGGCAACTACTTTAGCCCATCACTGGAGCACAACGGAAAGCTCGTGCAGGGCGATGGCTTTGTTACCGATGACTTCACCAACAAGGCAATGCAGTTTATCGAGCAACACAAAGACCAACCGTTCTTCGTCTATCTTCCCTTAAATACGCCACATTCCCCGATGCAGGTGCCGGACCGGTGGTGGAACAAGTTCAAGGATAAGGATTTAAAAATGCGCCACCGGGATCCTCAAAAAGAAAAACCAGTCCACACCCGCGCGGCGCTGGCCATGTGTGAGAACATCGATTGGAACGTCGGTCGTCTGCTCGGCAAACTCGACGAGCTCGGATTGCGCGACGACACGATTGTCGTCTACTTCAGCGACAACGGTCCCAACGGGTTCCGCTGGAACGGTGACATGAAGGGGCGCAAGGGTTCGACGGACGAAGG
>CAXMPN010000265.1:0-1738 GCA_964195195.1 Pontiella sp.
AGCGGTCGGACCGTGAGGTAAACGCTCGCAACAGTTCGGAGAAGGAGATGGTAGCGAATGACATGGTTGTGGCCGCTTCTGGGAAAAACTCCAGGCCGATGAAGTACGCAGTCAGGGTTACGGCCGCGATGGCAACGGTCTGAATACCAATCCGAAACCACATCTCACGATTGATGATGGCTTCGCTCACAGGGCGCGGCGGGTTGTCCATAATATCCGGATCCCCCTTTTCCAGACCTAATGCAAGCGCGGGTGCTCCATCGGTTACCAGGTTGAGCCAAAGCAATTGAATGGCAGTCAGGGGAGATGGTAGCCCGAGCATAATGGCGGTCAAAATTGTAAGAATTTCAGCCCCGTTGCAGGAAAGCAAGTAGAAGACAAATTTGCGGATATTAGAGTAGATCACTCGGCCCTGATCGATTGCGGCCACGATACTTGCGTAGTTATCGTCGGTAAGCACCATGTCGGCGGTTTCTTTTGCCACATCCGTGCCAGTGATTCCCATGGCGATTCCGATGTCGGCCCGCTTGAGGGCGGGCGCATCGTTGACTCCGTCACCGGTCATTGCCACAACCTGACCGGCATCTTTCAGCGCCGCGACGATCCGTACTTTGTGCTCGGGCGTAACTCGCGCGAAGACGTCCGTTCGCTCGGCTTCTTGTGCCAATTGCTCGGCGTCCATGTCATCCAATGCGCGACCCGTTAGAACCTGATGTCCCTCTTGCATCAAGCCAATGTCTTCGGCGATGGCCCGCGCCGTATCGGGATAGTCGCCGGTAATCATTACCGTGCGCACGCCCGCCGTGCGTGCCAGCTCCAACGCCGGAGGAACTTCCGGGCGAGAGGGGTCGATCATGCCGATCAGCCCAACAAAGATCAGATCATGCTCAACAGTTTCGGGAGTTGCATTGTCGGGAACATCTTTCTCCACTCGATACGCGAGTGCAATCACACGCAATGCATCGCGCGCCATGGCCTCATTAGCATCCAGGATCCGCTGGCGCGTGGCCTCGCTCAACGTTTCCTTCTTGTCCGCAATCGTTTGATAATGAGTGCATAAATCCAGCACCACGTCCGGCGCGCCCTTAGTGGCCGCCACTTCCCACTCGAGTAGGCTGCCGTCATAGAAGGGGCTGGCGTCCTCAGGTTTCGGTCTTAGCACCTTGTGTACGGTCGTCATACGCTTCCGACTAGAATCGAATGGAATCTCGTCGATGCGGGGATAGGCTTGCTCCAATTCTTTCCGACGAGCCCCAGCTCGATTGGCCGCCACAATAAGGGCTACCTCGGTTGGATCTCCCACCACTTTATAGGAGCCATCCTCACTGGTCTCAAATTCTGCGTCGTTGTCCAGAACGGCCACCCATAACGCTGTGGTAGAGGCGGGATATTCGGATAAATCGACTTGCGATCCATCAACTTGGAAATGTCCGTTGATAGGATCTTCACCATTTCCCGATGCTTCCGTTCCGGCCTGGATCTCAAATATCGTCCCGTCGACCCAAAGGCGGGTGGCGGTCATCATGTTCTGTGTGAGCGTTCCGGTCTTGTCGGAGCAGATTACCGTCGTGGACCCCAGGGTTTCTACCGAGGACAGTCGCCGCACCAACGCATTGCGCTGAATCATCTCACGCATCCCGAGCGCCAGTGTTACGGTCACCACCGCCGGCAAACCTTCGGGGACCGCAGCAACTGCCAGACTCACTGCCACCAGGAAGATTTCCAGCGGTTCAATTCC
>CAXMPN010000265.1:1814-2116 GCA_964195195.1 Pontiella sp.
GTGTCCATCCCGGTCGCCACGATCAAACCGCGGCCTCGTCCATAGGAAACCAGCGTTCCGCTGTAGGCCATGTTTTGCTGTTCGCCCAAATGTGTATCGGGCCCGAGCACTAAAGCGGCGTCCTTGTCCACAGAGACCGATTCTCCGGTTAGCGCAGCTTCTTCGATTCTCAGGTTTGCGGACTTTACAAGCCGCATATCGGCCGGGACGTAGTTGCCGGCCTCCAATAGCACCAGATCTCCAACCACAAGCTCGCGGGCGGGTACGGTTTGGCGATGCCCGCCCCTCACGGCTTGGGCCTC
>CAXMPN010000266.1:0-2064 GCA_964195195.1 Pontiella sp.
AGTCCCCACATCATTGCATCGGCAGGCTATGTGGTTGTGATGACCGACTACACCGGCTCGGTTGGTTATGGCGTTGATTTCTCGCAGGCAATACAAGGTGACCCACTCAAAACACCGGGGGATGAACTGCTTGAAGCGTTGGATGAGGCGATCAAGCTGTACCCGTTCATCGATGCAAATCGGCAAGCCGCGGCCGGAGCAAGCTATGGCGGGCATCTCATCAACTGGCTGCAAGGAACAAGCACGAGATTCAAGACGCTGGTTGGCCATGCCGGCCTGATGGACCTGGAGGGGCAATGGTCGTCCAGCGATCAGATTTATCATCGTGAGATTACCGCCGGTGGTCCGCCCTGGAATAACAGCCCGGTCTGGACAGAGCAGAGTCCATCAACCTTTGGCGGCAATTTTTCCACGCCGATGATGCTGACCATAGGTGAGAAGGACTACAGAGTGCCGGTGAACCAGACCATCGCCGCGTGGAGCTATCTGCAACGAAATGAGGTCCCGGGACGGTTGCTGGTGTTTCACGATGCCGACCACTGGATCATGAAAGGGCCGGAGGCCAGGCACTACTGGGAAGAAGTACACGCGTGGCTTGCGCGATATCTGAAATGATCGGGAAGACTGCACGACGTGTTTTCATTCCCTGGGCCCACCTAGTTTCTTAGCCATGATCTGCCGGTTGGAAAGAAGATGCGATTCCAATCGGATAGCGAAGGATGCAAGGAAGTGAAGATCATTCACCGAAAAACCGACGAAGTAATTGCACAAGGCAAACGCGGTTGGGCGATAACCCCGTTCGAAGGCAACTACTACATCTCAGGTAAGGCTCTCAAAACGGACGGTTTCAAGGCCAATTACGTACCAGGCCTTTGCATTTACAAATTCCTCTACGTTTGGTTGGACTTTTACGATAGAGACGGCGAAATGTATAAAAACCTTGGTTGGAAATACTGGCTCCCGAATCCGCTGTTTCCTTTTATCTGGTTTCGGGTTGCGGTTCCTCAACAACATCCGGATTTGCTAGTCTCTGAAGGGACCTCTGCGACGCATCAGTAATCCCACACAAACACTGATCGCGATTACAAACCCTGGCGGGACATTGCCGACTGTGCTGACAACCTGCCTTCGCCGTTGAAATAAGATTGTCATCAAAAAATATCAGGATCGGTATTTCAATAATTCTCCTTGTAGGCAGTGGTGTACTGCAACCTGCACTTGCGCAGGACGCCACGGAATCGAATCCTAACACTGAGATCCAGATCAAAATTTTGGAAGTCGCGCCGACAATTGACGGCACTATCGATGCGTCTGAGTGGGCTGATGCCGCACGCATCGAGCAGCCATTCGTGCAATTCGAACCGGAGTTTGGAGTACCGTCATCCTTCCGGACTGTTGTGCGCATCGGCCAGACTGAAACGGCGCTGTATGTGGCTTTCGAGGCTTTTGATCCGGAGTCGTCGCGCCTCGCCGCCGCATCGACTCAGCGCGACGGTGATCTGGACCGCGATGACTCGGTGGCCGTGCTTTTTGATACTTTTACAGACCTTCGTACGGCCTACCTGTTTCGCACTAACGCACTGGCGACGCAGCAAGATGGCCGGGTTGCTGACAATGGCCGGACGGTGGACCTGCGTTGGGACGCGGCATGGCGCTCCGCTGCGACACGCCATGCAGATCGCTGGACGGTCGAATTCGAAATTCCGTTTTCGATTCTCAAGTTTCCGGCGGATGCCGATCGCAGCTGGGGCGTGAACTTTGTGCGGACCACGCCGCGCCGGCTCGAAACATCGCTTTGGGCGGGTCCCTCTGAGGCCATTTACAGGGTCTCGAGCTTCGGTGAACTTCGCGGCCTCACGGTACAGAAGCAGGAGGATCCATGGCAGTTTATTCCGTATGTGCTCGGCTCGATCGAAGAGGGAGAAGGCGCTGAAATCAAAGCCGGGGGCGACGTTCGTTGGCGGCCATCAAGTCAGCTCGGCGTTGATCTCACCGTTAACCCGGACTTCGCACTCATTGAGGCCGACGTGGAAACGATCAACCTCTCGCGCTTCGAACTGCGTA
>CAXMPN010000267.1:0-2059 GCA_964195195.1 Pontiella sp.
AAACCACCCGCCCCGAAGATATTGCGGGATCGTGTATTAAAGCCGGACGAAATCAAGCTTGTCTGGGAAGCTTGGGATGCGATGGGCTACGCATTCGGGCCGCTCGGCAAACTACTTCTGCTGACCGGCGCAGCGGTTGAACGAAGTTGCACAAATGCGGTGGTCTGAGATCGATCGCGACAACGCCGTGTGGGTCATAGCGGCATATCGAACCAAGAGCGGGCGCGAGACGGAGGTGCCGCTGTTATCCCTGGCGCTTAAAATTCTCGACGACCTGCCCCGCTTTACCGATGGCGATTACGTGTTCACAACGACCGGTGGGCGCCAACCGGTGAGCGGATTCAACCGAATGAAAATTCGCTCGGACAAACTTTCCGGCGTGAGCGGCTGGCGTTTGCATGATCTTCGTCGCTCTGCACGTACCGGCCTCGCCGAGCTTGGCGTCCCCGAGATCATCGCCGAAATGATACTGAACCACGCCCCACGGGGCACCTTGACGAAGATTTATAATCGCCATGAATACGCGACCGAGAAGCGGGACGCCTTGGAGCGATGGGCGAACCGGCTAAGGGAAATAACGGAACCGCTGCCCGAGAACGTGGTCCCCTTAATCGCCAGAGGCGACACGCAGTAACATGAACTCGGCGCCATCAGTAACAGACTGGTTCCAGCTTGAAGATTACGCGTGCGTATCCTCTTTCGGCTTAGCCGAGTGGTACGTAGCGCTGGATATCAGATTGGCCTACGACATGGGTGGCGAGCCGACGCAACATGATGACCGCCATGAGTTCTGGAGGGAGTACTTAAGTCGAACACGCCCGACAAACGTTAAGAAATTGCTTGCCAGTGATGCATTTCAATGGGATTTCGAACCCTTGCCGCGCGCGGCGCCGCGAGTTGTCAACAATCCACGGAAACAATTTGCCCCCCAAGTTGGGACGCAAACAGGACATCAAGTCATACCTCATTGGGCTCATGGGAGCACTCCCCCACCCCCTTTGGGCCGCGATGTAAAGAAAAGTAAACTAAATGCGAAAAAGGCCGCCACCGCCGACGAAGAGCCCATCAGTGGATGTTTCGCAAAAGATTTGACTTCCGGTCCTCCTCCAGCGGCAGACGTTTGCGTGACTTCTGCTAGACTTCCGGAGTTGATCCAATTAGCGGCCATTGAACAATCACCGTGAACCTAACGGAAATGGGCAAATCCACTTCGCGTTTAGAGTAGACAAGGTAGGTCTCCGCGGCATCCATGAAGCCCGAGAACTCGCCGGTCTTGAACTCTCTCAAATTGTGAAGATGGCCCTCAGTGTTCGCGAGCGCGTAACGAGTCCTCGTTTCCCCAACGTCGGAAACCAGGCGCGGGTTTCTTGAGGATGGTGGTCACCGTTCCTGATGATTCCCGAGGTCCGACAGGAAGTTCTTGCGCCAGAGCCCCAGGTTGTTTCGCTGAAGAACTTTCATCATCGCCTGCCAGCGTTCCTTCCGTTCTTCGCGTTTCATTGTTAATGCGCGTTGCATCGCCTCTGCCATGGCATCGATATCATAGGGATTCACGATGATGCTCGATTTCAATTCTTGAGCCGCACCGGCAAACTTCGACAAAATGAGGATGCCGGGATCCTCAGGATCCTGGGCAGCGACATATTCCTTCGCCACCAGATTCATCCCGTCGCGAAGCGGCGTAACCAGTCCGACTCGTGCCGACCGGAAAAAACCCATGAGCAGATCGCGCTCGAAACTTTTGTTGAGATAGCGAATTGGCACCCAATCAAACTCTGCGAACTTCCCGTTGATATGCCCGGCCATACCTTCCAGTTTGCTGCGGATTTCCCGATAGTGTGGCAACTCGGTACGCGAAGGCGGCGCGATCTGCATGTAGCAGACCCGACCACGGTTTTCCGGATAGTGGCTCAGTAGCGTTTCATAAGCGCCAAACCGATTATCCAGCCCTTTGGAATAATCCAATCGGTCTACACCAATGATCAAGTGCTTGTCGCCCAGAGAACGGACCAATCGGCGGGTTTGATAGCTGCCGGCCATCTCGGCAGCCATCTTTTGC
>CAXMPN010000268.1:0-2031 GCA_964195195.1 Pontiella sp.
ATTTTGCGCTCGCAGGTCGTAATCTCCCCTTGCCCGTCATTGCAATTACGCTGGCACTCACCGTGCTGGGCACTGCCCATATACTGGGGATTTTTGAGCTCTCGTGGTATCTGGGCGCTGCGGCCGTGTGGTTCAGTCTCGCACATGTCGTCCTGTTGGTCCTGGTGTGTCTGTCAACCGGCTTATGGGTGCGACGACTGGGCCTGACCACCGTTCCGGAGATTCTCGATCTCCTCTACGGTCGGGGCACGCGACTGCTTGTCTCTTGCACCATGGCGGGCGTGATCTTTGGCATCCTTACCATTGAAACTCAGGGTATCGGAATTGTCATTGCCTCCATGACCGGCTGGAGCATTCGAAACGGCGCCGTCGTTGGAGGCATCCTGGGAATTTTCTATGTGGTTCTTGCAGGAATGAAAGAAATAGGTTGGCTGAACCTGGTCAACGCCATCGTCATGTACCTGGGATTAATCATGGCAACCATCTTTCTCGCCTTCAGATTGCCCGGTGGAAACTACGACAGCGTTGCACAGTACTATATCTCCAGTGGCAATGAGTCCATGTTGAGCATCTACGGAACCCCTGAAATTTTCTTCACTTTCGCACTGGGCACCGTCATAGCAGTTGTGTTCAGCCAGGGAATTAACCAAATGCTGATGCAACCGTGTATGTCGGCTGACAGCGAGAAGACCATTCGAAAAAGCCTGTGGATCGCGGCGCCTCTTAACGGAATGTTTGGTGTATTCGCGGTTGTCATCGGACTGACCGCGAAAACCATACCGGAGTTTGCAGCACTCGGTCCGAAGGTAGCCGCAACGACAATGCTTGTAAATTATCTGCCGCCGTGGCTGGCTGCGTTGCTACTGGCCTCATTCCTGGCAGCCATTCTGTCAACATTCGCAATGACCAGCCTTGCACCGGCCACGATATTCAGCATCGATATCTACAAAAACCTCTATCGGCCCCAGGCAAGCGAACAGGAGATTGCCAAAGTGATACGAATCACGATCGTGGTGCTGGCCGTCATCGCAATGAGCGTGGCGGCTTTTTTGCCACCGATTCTGGCCGCGATGAACTGGTTGTTTTCCTGGCTGGTGCCGATATTTTGGGTGGTTATTTTCGGACTCTTCTGGAAACGTGACAGCACCGTGGCCGTAATAACGCTCCTCGCCGCCTGGGTCGCGAATTCAGCCTGGTCTTTCAGTGGCTTGCCCGGGATTTTGAACATGCCCGAAGTTCCAAACGCTTATGTAACACTTACCGTTACACTCATGGTGGGTGTTGTCGGAAACCTGCTGTCTTCCTCTACCAAGGGGGGGTACTTCAGGTCAGCGGAATACCTGACCCGGCTGTCCCGGGCGGGATAGGAAGTTACGCCTATGTTCTGGAACATTTTTTTTGATAGTCTGGCGCTTATCTTCGGTGTTCTCGCCGCGGGTTGGTTTGTTGCGTTGCTTATTCGTCGCCGGGAGAAAGCCGGAAGCGACCGGAATTCATTGGATTCGGAGGATTGATGGAAGACATCTTCGTAACACGACTTTGGATGGCGGGCGTTGTGGCGGCAATGGCCGTTTTCGGAATTATCGCCATGGTCGGATATTTTCGGGGTCGCAAAAAAGACGACTCCGGTAGCGGTAATTAGCACAGGCGCCCTGCAGTGCGGTTCTCGATTCTCCTTTACGCAATTGCTCTGGCTCTGCGCCTCACGGCGTGGCGCTATTCCTCTTTCCGGGCCCGACTCAAGGAAAGAAACCTGGTTGCCCAGATCAAGCTGAAGGATGATTCCAGGGGCCGCTACATTGAAATCGTCGACGGCCGCATCCGTTCCCGGGCACAGATACATCCCCGGCCTGATGTCACCCTGTATTTCCAGAACGAGCGCGTTGCCCTGAGGGTACTTACGCCCCCGCAGGACTATGGCGAACTGGTGCATGCCGGAAAGAATTTTCAGATGGGTGCGCTGGGGCCCGATGAGCTCGTGTGCTGGTGGATGCAGACGCTGAACAAGATGCTGGGGGCAGCCTGGAAATT
>CAXMPN010000269.1:0-2029 GCA_964195195.1 Pontiella sp.
CTAGCCTTCTTGCTCGGATCCGTTTTAGGGCTGATGGCGGCATCGATTGGGGGCTGGGTCGATCAGCTTCTAAGCCGAATTGTTGATGTCATCATGTCGATTCCAACGCTGATATTCGGTCTCATGGCCCTGACAATTTTGGGAACGGCGATACCGAACGTTATCGGGGTTATCGCGGTTCTCTATTCGGCGCCGGTTTTCAGATTGGCGCGGGCGGTCGCCATGAACGTCGTGGTTCTGGATTTTGTTGAAGCGGCAAAACTGCGCGGTGAGGGAATTTGGTGGATCGTCATCAGGGAGGTTCTCCCAAATTCGTTGCCGCCTCTTGTGGCCGAGTTTGGCCTTCGATTCTGTTTCGTGTTCCTTGTCCTATCGGCCCTGTCGTTCCTGGGGTTGGGCATTCAGCCGCCAACGGCGGACTGGGGCTCCATGGTGCGCGATAATGCAACGTTGATCACCTACGGCGATATCACGCCGTTGCTGCCGGCGGCCGCCATCGCGGTTTTGACGATCGGCGTGAACTTCGTGGTTGACTGGTTCCTTTTCAAGACAAGTGGACTTCGTGATGAGCATTGATGAGAATGGCGCCCGGACCAAGGGCGAGGTCCTACTGGAGATGCGCGACTTGCGCATCGAAGGTCAGGCGGATGAGAAATGGCATGGAATCGTCAATGGCGTGAGTTTCGATCTCAGACGTGGCCAGGTCATGGGGTTGATCGGAGAATCAGGGGCCGGCAAATCAACCATCGGCATTGCCGCCATGGGTTATGCTAAGCCAGGCTGCCGAATCTCCGGTGGTGAGATCATATTTGACGGCCAAGATCTCGCCAAGGCTTCTGAGAACGAGAAGAAGGCCCTGCGTGGGGTTCGGATTTCATACGTTGCGCAATCGGCGGCAGCCTCTTTCAATCCGGCCCATAAGCTAATCGATCAGTATTCCGAGACGCCTATTCAACATAGCGTGCTCGGTAAAACTCAGGCAGAAGCGGAAGCCAAGGAGCTTTACGGACGCCTGCAGTTGCCCGATCCGGAAAATATTGGATATCGCTATCCACACCAGGTTTCCGGTGGCCAATTGCAGCGTGCCATGATTGCCATGGCAATGGCCTGTAAGCCTGATCTGATCGTTTTCGACGAGCCGACGACGGCACTTGATGTGACGACCCAGATCGAAGTTTTGGCTGCGGTTAAGGATATCGTACATCAGTTCAATACGGCTGCGATCTACATCACCCATGACCTTGCTGTCGTGTCGCAGGTGAGCGACCGGATCATGGTGCTACGCTACGGTAACACGATCGAGGTGGGCGACGTCCGCCAAATTGTCGAAAGCCCGCAGGAGGAGTACACAAAACAGCTTCTCGCGGTCCGCAGCTTCCGTAAGGAAGAATCACCGCCGGAGGATGCCTCTCGTCCTCTGCTCCGGCTGGAAAATTCTTCGGCCGGATACGGGAATGGCCCTTTGATCTTGAAGGACATCAATCTCGATATTCATCGCAAGCGTACGGTGGCTGTGGTGGGGGAATCGGGAAGCGGGAAAAGCACTATGGCCCGTGTCCTCACCGGCCTTTTGCCCTCGCGGCAAGGCAAGATCTTCTATGACGGTGAAGAATGGCCCGGCAACTACCGTAAGCGTTCGAAAGACCAACTCAGGCGCATGCAGATGATTTATCAAATGCCGGACACGGCCATCAATCCGCGTCAGCGCATTCGCGATATCATTGGACGGCCTTTGGGCTTCTACCTCGGCATTTATGGGTCGGAGCGTGAAAAGCGGGTCAAAGAGCTGCTCGATATGATCGAATTGCCGGCCGATTTTGCGGAACGTGTTCCAAGCGAGCTTTCAGGCGGTCAAAAGCAGCGTATCTGCATCGCAAGAGCGCTTGCGGCAGAGCCGGAACTGATCATTTGCGATGAGGTAACTTCGGCCCTTGACCAGCTTGTGGCTGAGGAAATCTTGAAACTGCTGCAGCGTCTACAAGATGACCTCAACATCACGTATCTGTTCATTACGCACGATTTGGCGACA
>CAXMPN010000270.1:0-2019 GCA_964195195.1 Pontiella sp.
ATATCCGGTTGAGCAGATGCGGCAACGACTTGCCAGCTTCTATGAAACCGTAAACCGCAGGCGAACCGTTCGCGAGTTTTCGGGCAGGCTGGTTCCTGTCGATATTATCGAGACTGCTTTGCGTGCGGCAAGTACCGCGCCGAGCGGAGCAAATCTGCAGCCATGGCATTTCAGCATTGTCAGTGGAGCAAAAACAAAGAAACGAATTCGTGAGGCGGCCGAAATCGAGGAGCGGGAGTTCTACGAGCACCGTGCGTCGGCCGAATGGTTAAAGGCCTTGGCGCCGCTTGGTACTGATTCGGACAAGCCGTTCCTGGAGACGGCCCCCTACCTGATCGCAGTTTTCCTGCAAAAGTTCGGCAAGCTGCCGGACGGCAGCAAGGTCAAACATTACTACCCGGTCGAATCGACCGGCTTAGCCACCGGCATATTGATCACTGCCTTGCATATGGCCGGACTTGTGTGCCTGACGCACACGCCAAGTCCGATGAAGTTCCTGAATGAAATACTGGGCAGGCCGGTAGCCGAACGTCCGTTTCTGCTACTCGTAATTGGTTATCCTGCCGATGACGCGATGATTCCTGACATCAAACGCAAAGCGATTGAAGAATACACGTCCTTTGTCGTCGACTGACGGGATCCTTGCGGTAAGGAAATACCCGCTAATTTGTGCCATTTTGAAGACCCTGAAGGGAAAGAGCTGATGAGTGAGATTACAAGGCGAGACTTTATCAATGGCACGCTGATGGCTGCGGGGAGCTCCATGCTGCCGCTTGAAGCAAGCGGCCAGGCCGTCATGGCAGCCCTGGACCCATCGTATTATCCGCCGGCGCGCACCGGACTCAGGGGCAGTCACCCGGGATCGAACGATGCCGCACATGCCCGCGCATGGACCGGGCGATCGGATTGGGGGCCAACCACCAAACTGTCTGAGACCTACGACCTCGTTGTTGTTGGTGGCGGGCTTAGCGGACTGGCGGCCGGCTATTTCTATCAGCAAGAGCACGGAAGAGACAAGAAGGTGCTCATACTGGACAACCATGACGATTTCGGCGGCCATGCCAAGCGCAATGAACATACGGTTGGCGGTCACACACTACTGGGCGAAGGCGGTTCAGAGTCCCTTGAAGGGCCACATGAATTTGGAGAAACCGTACGCAATCTTATGAAAGATCTAGGCGTTGACATGGATCGATTCAAAACGACGTATGACATTGACTTCTATAAAAGGCATAACTTAGGCGCCGTTACGTATTTCAATAAGAAAACATTTGGTCAAGACAAAGTGGTGAAGCACCCATTTTGTGACTATCCGGGCTTTGTGGAAGGGCTTTTGCGTCCAACGCTGTCGTATGAAGAGGCGGTACGGCAAACGCCGTTGAGTGGGGAAGGTAAAGAACAATTGCTGCGGATCTTAAATGGCGGTCAGCACGTTCTGAAGCTACCCAAAGAGGAATTGCCAGAGTACGTTCGTACGCATTCCTACTTCGATTATCTGCAAAATACCCTGGGCGTTAATGATCCCACGGTACTGCAAATGGCCAGGAATACCGCCATCGATTATGCAGGAACCAAAACAGACGTGATGAGCATAAGTGAAGCCCTGGCAAGTGGGTCAATGGGTTCGGATCCATACGAAGTATGGAAAGATGCAATGGAGGAAGGGGACTATATAAATTACGTAAACAAGGATGGCGGTACTTATGCTTCAGAAAACCCCTTCATTCATCACTTTCCCGATGGAAATTCCACCATTGCACGTTCGTTAGTGAAGAAGATGGTTCCTGATGTCGGACCAGGAGAGACCGCCGAAGAAATTGTACTATCCAAATTCGATTATGCCGAGCTAGACAAGCCGAAGAACAACGTTCGGGTTCGATTGAACAGCACAGTGGTGAATGTTGAGCACGGCGGCGATCCCAATAGCTCGGACGAAGTCTTCGTCAACTACATTAATGACAACAAGTCGTACCAGGTAAAAGGCAAGGGCGTCGTGATGGCTTGTTACAACATGATGAT
>CAXMPN010000271.1:0-2010 GCA_964195195.1 Pontiella sp.
CAATGACAATATGATGGCAGCGTGGCCAAAGGACTGGAACACCCTGGATGAACTCCCCACCTTAGCAGAACTTCTGGCCGATGCTGGCTATGACACGGCTTTAGTGGGGAAGTATCATCTTGGTATAGCGGATAGACCGCAAAATGGTTTTAAAGACTGGGTAACACTACAAGTCGGGCATGTTCAGTCATTTTACGACACCCAGATGATCATCAATGACAAGCGAGCATCGCACCCAGGGCATTCCGTTGAATTTTTTTCCGATCAAGCCGTAGAATACATTGGCCGGCGAGCCGGGAATTCAGAAAATCCCTTCTTTATGTTCCTGACCTATCCCGCCCCTTATGGTCACTGGCCGTCGGTCAAGGGAGAGCCAACAAATGAATTTGCCAGTTTCTATAACGAAACAGCCTTTCAGTCCGTGCCCAGGGAGGGAATCAGCAAGGAATTAATCGACTGGTTGCTGGTCCGGCAGAAGAAAATGCCGGACTATCCAGATCCGGGTGAACTTAATTGTCTTGCGCAACTTCCCAATGATCTTCCGACTTTGCGTAATTACTACTCTCAAATGAGTGTTGTCGATGACGGTGTTGGCAGGGTGCTGGCCGCGCTGGATGAACGGAAAATAGCGGACAATACCCTGGTGATTTATACCTCGGATCACGGAATGTCATTAGGTCAGCATGGCTTCTGGGGGCATGGCGAAGACACATGGCCCTCCAACATGCACAGAGAAGCCAACAACATACCGTTGATCATCCGTCCGCCCGGCAAACGACACCCCGGAAAGGTCCGACAATCACTGGTTGGGACGACGGACATTTTTGCGACAATCCTGGACTACGCCGACCTGCCGTTACCCTCGTTCGAACCGATGCATAGTCGAAGCATGCGACCGCTTGTTGAATCTGAGCAATTTCAATGGGGCGATGCTGTTTACATGGAACAGGAAGAAACACGCGCAATTCGCACCGAAAAGTGGTTGCTGATGCGCCGCTTTAGCCCCACTTCCTACGATTTCACAGATGAACTATACGATCTTCACGACGATCCCGGTGAAAGGCACAACGTCATAGGCAGGGCTGAGCATAAGGATGAACTGGAATCCCTCATCGCTCGGCTGGATGATTTTTTTGAAACACACTCAAACCCGAAATGGAATCTGTGGGAAGGAGGGACCGTGAAGGGCAATTCAACGAGGCCCTTCTTGTGGCAGGAAATTTGGGGTGAGGATTGGAAACCCACGTATTCGGCTTAAGGCCGATGCAATTCCGCAGGAGTATCTCGGGCCGACTATTGAATCAGAACAGTATCCGGAAATGCTGCGTGCCAGCCAAACCAGAAGGCACGGTGCGCGGCCAGTCTTCCTAGCTTTATATCGTCCCGACGCAAACCGTCCTCAGATAAGGTCCAGGTCTGACCTTTGTCATCGATGACACTGATATCCTGATCGTATTCGACGAAACGATTATCACCGGCCTCAAATACCCGATTGGCACCACTTTCGTCGGTTAACACCACAAAATTCAAATCATCGAGGGCATTGCTATAGACCGGTGTTCTTACGAGATAATCCGCCGCGATTGCCATCGATTTCTTACTGTGATCGGGGAAAGTCAAAGCCAGAACTTCATCTTTGTTTTTAAGACGAGAGTCCGACGTTGAAATGCTGAACATAAGATCGTCGGTGGCAAAGTAAGAATTGTAGGCAATGCCTTCACCATAGTCCCTTCGATATCCGGTTTCTATCGACAGTACGGTAGTTTGTGGATGGCGGCGTTTCCATTCGCCCCAGGTCGTGGTGACCAGATAACTGCGCTCGAGGCGGATGTTTTTTCCGACCAGCGGTCCGATGACAGGTTCACCCCAGGTCGTGTTCCATAAAGATTGAGTGTCCTGATCGTACATAACTTTGTTAGAACGATACAAAAAGCCGCTGGTCCCAAGCCGGTGGCGTACTCCTTCATGATTCGTTTTATACAATATGACAGCGCCACACAAGGTGCAGTA
>CAXMPN010000272.1:0-2009 GCA_964195195.1 Pontiella sp.
TGGTATTTGGGACGGCATGGGTGCCGCGATGTCGTCGGCTATTTAGCGTCGGCTATTTAGCGTCGGCTATTTAGCGTCGGCTATTTAGCGGATCGTAGGAAATTTTAGCATGAATGCGTCAGCGGGCGGGAGTCGATCCCGGGACTCCCGACCAGCTTTATACCGGCCAGTCCGACCACGTGTTCCGAACCGATTTTGGATGCGAAGATGGAGGAGCCGATGGCGAAAAAGTCACATTGCGGCCGGGCCATGTGCACTTTTTGCTCTGTTCCTTTACCCTGACCCCATTAATTCGATTGAGGCCAATGCGGTCATTGCGAGGGAATTATGAGGCACTGCCACTTTTGGCCTGTGGTCGCTCTGTGCTGGGTGATTTCTGGCCATAGCGATGAAAGGGCTGTCCCGGAGGAGTTGGACGGCAAGGAGCGAGGCCCGTACCCGGTGGGCTCTACGAACATCGCGATTGCGCCGGAGCACACAGATGTCGGTGACGATGTGATGCACGACGCGCTGCTGGGGCGACTGGGGCATCCAGAGCAACGGCGTTTTGTCATCGAGATGTTGCAGCATCCCGAGTCGGCGTGGATCACCGACGCATCGGTTCCGGACGAACCCGAGCTTTATGGTCCCGCGAGCGGATCAAGCTTGCCTGTACTGACCTACCTGACGTACCCCTCCGCAGCAGCGCAAGAGAAGAACCCTTATACATTCCCCTATTTCGATGGAATCTACGGTTCATTCGAGGACATGCTTGCGCCGGGAGAGGTGCCGCGCTTCGCGGACCCAGACGAACGTTATCCGCTGATTATTCTTGCGCATGGAGCTTTCTCCCACGGCCTGTACGATGTGCGGCATGCGCAGGATCTTGCCAGCAATGGGTACATCGTGGCAGTCATCACCTATGGTGATGAGCGCGCCACCGACCTGGATCCCGGGAATTGGCACGCGATGTTTCTGAGGCCATTGTTGACGAAGGCCGTACTCGATTCGATCCTCGTAAGCGAGACGTTCGGCCCCCACATTGATACCGAAAATATCGGCATAGCCGGCCATAGTTTCGGCGGCTTCACTGCACTCGCTGTAGCGGGTGGAACTGTGCACGGAAATACGGTTTCAGTCGCCGACGAGCGCATCAAGGCTGCCGCGGTCGCCGCACCGTGGGTCGGCGGTATCTACGATGGTAACGATGTCTTTGCGTTTGGTGTGGACAATGAAGGCCTGGATCGCGTCGACATTCCAGTGATGTGTTTCTTTGGCACCAAAGACGAGGCTTCATTGGCATCTTTCATACTGCCGGCGACCAGAAAACTGGCTGGTCCGACCTACGTCGTGGAGCTGGTTGATCAGCCGCACGTCTTCGAAGGAAAATCCTGGGTAGATCGAAACAAATGGTTGCTGCTCTTCTTCGACGCGTTCCTGAAGCACGACCCGGCGTCGCTGGAAAAGCTCGCATCCGGCCGTTCCATGAGCGGCGGCAATGAAGACGTTCAGCGATTCGACTACCAGAAAGCGGCCGGTTCATTGTCGCAATAGTGGTTTCAGTCAAGTGACAAGCAAGTGGTGGGCGTCCTGTATATTCAGATAATCTGACCCGGCTGTTGCCCTGACACCCGCTGTTCGCCACAATCGGGATGACATGAAAGAATCAGATTCTAATGACTTAAGGGCTTGGCCAGCACAGCGGTGCGGGGGCACCCTGATGCACTTTTCATCGTTGCCGGGTCCTTATGGCATCGGTGACATTGGCGATGCGTCGAAAGAATTCCTGTCTGAACTGACAAGCATGCGCATCAGAACCTGGCAGGTTCTGCCCACCGGGCCAACGGCCTATGGTGATTCCCCATATCAGCCTTTATCAGCCTTTGCCGGTAATGAAATGCTGATTGGAATTGAGCCCCTGATTCGCGGCGGTGTTCTGAACAGGCATGAGACTAGCCAACTGACATGCTTAAACCCGGACCGCGTCGACTATGGTCAACTTATCCCCGCCAAGCACGCGCTGCTGTCGA
>CAXMPN010000273.1:0-1996 GCA_964195195.1 Pontiella sp.
CGGGGCAGGGTTCGGACTCGGTGCAGGATGGGGCAGCCTCGCGGCAATCAGGAATCGCGCCCCGGTGATGCTGATCGCTTGAACAGCGAAGCCGAAATTATTGTTTATAGCCGGCGTGGTTGTCATTTGTGCGAAGTGTTGTTGGCAGAACTCGAACCGATGGTTCGTGGCAGGGCTCAAATCAGCGTTCGAGATGTTGACCATGACCCTGAGTGGCGCTCGACTTATGGTGAGCGAGTCCCGGTCGTTTGCGTAGACGGCCAGGAAATTTGCCAATATCAGCTGGATCGTGATGCTCTCTGGTCGATAATAGCGCCAGATACGAGCTGATATCGGCTATAATCCCCACCTTTTGAGGCCATGGACTGCCCTGCATGCGCAACATCCGCAATTTTTCGATCATTGCCCATATTGATCACGGAAAGTCGACGCTTTCCGACCGTTTTATTGAGCTGTGCGGGGGGCTCGAGAAACGTGAGATGGCAGCTCAGGTTCTGGATTCGATGGATCTTGAGCGTGAGCGAGGGATCACGATCAAGGCGCAAAGTGTTTCATTGAAATACACGGCGCGGGACGGACAGAATTACCACCTGAATTTTATCGACACGCCCGGGCATGTGGATTTCTCCTATGAAGTGTCGAGGTCACTCGCGGCTTGTGAAGGGGCATTGTTAGTCGTAGACGCCGCTCAAGGTGTCGAAGCGCAGACCATCGCAAATTGTTATAAGGCCGTCGATCAGGGGCTTGATATTCTTCCGGTGATTAATAAGATCGACCTGCCTTCCGCCGATCCCGCGGGTGCGATTCATGATATTGAGGATATTATTGGGCTGGACGTGCAGGATGTGGCGTTGGTCAGCGCCAAGACGGGGGCCGGCATTGATGATTTGCTGGAATTGCTGATCAGGAAGATTCCGGCGCCGGCGGGGGACCCGGCGGCTCCGCTCCAGGCCTTGATCATAGATTCCTGGTTCGACAACTACGTGGGTGTCGTGTCGCTGGTACGAGTGGTCAATGGTGAGTTGACGGCCGGAAGCAAGGTGCGAATCATGTCGACTGAGCATATTTACCTGGCGAATGACGTCGGTGTCTTTACGCCGAAGATGGAAAGTCGCGGGAGCCTCGGGGCCGGTGAAGTTGGTTATCTTGTTGCCGGAATAAAGGAAATCGATGGCGCCCCGGTTGGCGACACAGTGACTTTGGAGACGAACTCCGCTGACGGGCCATTACCCGGTTTCCGCCCGGTGATGCCGCGGGTTTTCGCGGGACTCTTTCCGGTTCAGTCGGATCAGTTCGAGTTATTCCGCGACGCGCTGCAAAAGTTACGTTTAAATGATGCAGCGCTGAATTTCGAGCCCGAGTCGTCGGTTGCATTGGGACATGGGTTTCGATGTGGATTTTTGGGCATGCTACACATGGAGATCGTTCAGGAACGTCTCGAGCGCGAGTACGGCTTGAATATTATTACGACGGCACCGACAGTCGCCTTTGAAATATTGACCCATAAGGGCGCCACCGTACACATCGATAATCCCTCTCATCTTCCTCCTGCCAGTGAGATTGATGAGATTCGCGAGCCCTATATTCGAGCAAGCCTATTGCTGCCCCCGGATTACCTTGGCGCAGTAATCCAGCTTTGTGTGAGCAAAAGAGGCGTACAAAAAAAACTGGAATATCTGGGAACTCAGGTCGCTCTTGAATATGAGCTCCCGATGGCAGAAGTGGTACTTGATTTCTTCGACCGGTTAAAGTCGGTCAGCCGTGGGCGCGCATCTTTTGATTACGAGGTTTCTGAATTCGTCGTGGGAGATATGGTTAAGCTGGACATATTGATCAATAAGGAACGAGTTGACGCACTATCGCTGATTGTTCATCGTGAATCAGCACGCCGTCGCGGCAGAGAATTAGTGGACAAACTGAAACAGCTCATTCCGCGGCAAATGTTTTCCATTGCGGTGCAGGCCGCCATTGGGGGAGAAATCGTTGCGCGGGCCGA
>CAXMPN010000274.1:0-1989 GCA_964195195.1 Pontiella sp.
TTGGCGTAGACGAACCCGGGCACCAGGAGGAGTTCACCGATATGCGAGAGCCGCGCGCCGAATCGTTCCCGAAACAGCGAGATCTCTTGATGAATTTCATCGATGACCGGTGTCTGTTGGCTCTCCCGCCCTGCCTGTTCGCCCAAGTAGGCGTGCATCAGCGCGCGCACCTGCTCGTCGGAAAGCCGCGAAAGGAGGTCTGCACGCTCCGCGGCCGTGAGCTGGGAGATGTCGACCTGCGGTGCCGGTTCAGAAGCGGGGACCGGATACTGAGCCAACGCAGAGAGAGGCGTGGCAAGCAAAACAATCAACAGGCCGGCGAGGGCGATCAAGAATCGGCGGGCCTTGGGCGAGGAATGTCCAGCCATCGCTGAGGGGACGGAGAAGGCCGAAACCGAGTGGTCGACCAATGATCGGAAGCAACCCATTAGCTTGGTATCCTTTCAATCAGTGCGTCATTTTTTTGATGATTCCTATTCAACGCGAAAAAGGCAAGGTGGAATGCGGGCCCTGGGGAAATGGCAAAATCGAGCGCTTCGCTGCACGACTATGCGGTAACCCACGCGATTGTGAAATTTCTACACGCTTAGGATTGTCAAGATCGTGACTGAGACTTGGTGATGCCATTGCAGCACCGTGCGGCCGTGCTTCGACGGTGAGTATTTGGAGAACCGGCCACTGATTCCGAATCCATATCAGATACGTATGATCACGCTTGCCCCTCTCCGGAGAGAACCGGAGAGGGGCTGAACTGCGCCGAGCGGGCTAAACCAAAGGTCCATATTATTGACGCCCGCTACCGGCTCCGGCTTTCATGCTTTCCATAACCTGATCGATGGTAAAACTTGCCGGCCTCTGTCGCGGCGGAAACTCCCGAAATGTCGACAGGAACCTCGCAACGAAGCCTTGGGCTGGAACAAGTGCAAAAACCCGGTCGATGCGCCAACGGCCATAGTTTATGGAGATATGATCCGCCAGTTCGAACGGGTCGGAACGCAAATTGAATAGCTTGGGCAATCGCAAGAATGTGAAGGGCTCTTGCCAGACGTCGCAACCCTCCGCACGCTGCTCGGCGAACACCACCTTCCAATTGTTATAGCGCAGGTTCAACAGATCGCCCGTGTCCGAGAAGTAGAAGATTTCCCGGCGCGGTCCCTCGTCCACCTCGCCCTTGAAGTACGGCAGGAAGTTGTAGCCGTCGAGATGGACCTTGAAGGTCTTTTCGCCTACCTTGTAGCCCTCTTTCAGTTTTGTCTTGATATCGGGTTCCCCAACGGCGGCCATGATGGTTGGCAACCAATCGAGGTGCGAAATCGTGTCATTGGAAATCGAGCCGGGCTCGGTGACGCCCGGCCACCTCACGACCATCGGCACCCGGTAACCACCTTCCCAATTCTCGTTCTTTTCGCCCCTGAACGGCGTTGTTCCGCCGTCAGGCCAGGAAAAGACTTCCGCGCCATTGTCGGTCGAGTACATAACGACGGTTTTGTCCGCAATCCCCAGTTCGTCGACTTTGTCAAGAAGCTGGCCGACATGGCTATCATGCTCGACCATTCCATCGGGATATACGCCGAGACCGGTAACGCCCTTAGATTCGGACTTCAGACGCGTAAAAATGTGCATTCGAGTGGCATTCCACCAAACGAAGAAGGGTTTTTTCTGGGCCACCGCACGTCCCATGAAATCAAGCGCACCGGCGAGAGTTTCCTCATCGACGGTTTCCATGCGTTTGCGCGTTAACGGGCCGGTATCTTCAAGTCTGCCATCGGCATATGACTTGAGGACGCCACGCGGTCCGTATTTCTTTTTGAACTCCGGATCCTTGGGATAGTCCTCGTTCTCCGGTTCCTCCTCGGCGTTCAGGTGGTAGAGGCTACCGAAAAACTCATCGAATCCATGGTTGGTAGGCAGCATATCGTCCCTGTCGCCCAGATGGTTCTTGCCGAACTGGGCGGTAACATAGCCGTGCGGTTTCAAGAGTTCGGCAAT
>CAXMPN010000275.1:0-1943 GCA_964195195.1 Pontiella sp.
CTGCTGTCCAACCAAATCTGACTAACGTACTAGACCTGAGATTTCCCGGTCGGCTGTGGTGCAGGATCTCAGCGAACAAGGCTCTCGGAACAGCGACTTCGGCGAGCTGGAATGTGATGTAGCGGCGATGTCGCACGACCTTCGCGCCGATCTTGGTTAGCTTGGTGCGCAGAGTGATCAGGGACCAGTCCTCCACAGCCTCGGGCAAAGCCAGGTCAATTGGCCCGGCAGGACGAGACTCACTCTACGCCGGCGATGAAATTGCGCATATGAGCCTCTTCGTCTTCCAGCTCGTCCACCCGGCTCTTGACCACGTCGCCGATGCTGATCATGCCGATCAGTTTGCCGTCCTCGAGCACCGGCATGTGACGAAAGTGATTGGCGGTCATTGTCTTCATGATTTGGTGCACGAGGCCCTTGGGGCTGCAGGTCACCACGGGGCGGGTCATTAGACGACCGACGGCCAAGTCGAATAATTCTCCGCCATACTCCGGGATGGCCCGGACGATATCGCGTTCGGAAATGATACCGGCCAGCGCGCCATCGTCCCCCGTGACCATGAGAGCGCCGATGTGCTCTTCCTTCAGGATATTTGCGGCTTCCGCGACGGTCGTCTCCGGACCGATGGTAACGATCCGGTGGGCTTTCTTTTGCCTGAAAATTTGCGTCACGAGCATGAGGCGCTCCCCCTCAATTACTCCGCTCTGACGGCCCGTCAGTTGGCCAAACGGCCCCCATCGCGCCCAAGTGGCCGAGGCCCGCCACAATGGCAACCTTCGCTCGGGTCCGCGCGTTATTTCCGATATATGCTGTTGACGGCGCCTCGAGTTCGTATGCCCACACCGCCGCGTGGTCGGATGCGGCGCCAAACTCGCGCCCGACCAGAACACTGATTTCGGATCTGTCAAAACCCGACATCAGCAGGTCGTCGACCGCTGCGCCTAGGGATGGTTTGTCTTGGTTCACCCCTATCGCTTCCCGAACTGGTCCGCAGGTCATCGCCCCTCTCCCCCATTCGGAAGAAACGCGTCCTGTTACTCATCAGATGGAAGACCGACCATCCTTCGGCCGGCCGCCCGGTTTTTGGCGTGTTACCAAGCCGAACGATTTTTATATAACATGACCGAAATGAGATTGCACGCACGTGGTAAGATCAGTTGCAGCATAACCATATAAAAACTGTGATTTTATGTTCGATAAATACACAGAATATTTATGGGTTTACGTGTGATCGACTTTGAATCATTGCTCGGTTGTCCCATCTCTTCTAACAACGTACACTTCCCTAAGTAAGACTTGGTCCTCGGAGAACCTGCCCTCGGGCCTCTCTGAGCGCAGGCGCACCGTGGTGGCCTTGTTTCCGGTCCTGGCAAGGAGCGGCAACCGTCATGGACGACTTCCTCGTCGCCGTTCTGATTCTGGGCAAGATGATCGTGGTCATCGCGATCCTTTTTGCCCTGCCGATCCCCCTTACCTGGCTTGAGCGCAAAATCGCGGGCCACATTCAGCAAAGGCTGGGGCCCATGCGGGTGGGCTGGCACGGATTGTTGCAGCCGGTGGCCGACGGGATCAAGCTGTTAACCAAGGAGGATCACATCCCGGCAGAGGCCGACCGCTTTCTCTTCACGCTGGCGCCGATCATCGCCCTAGTCCCGCCGTTCGCGGTTTTTGTAGCGATTCCGTTCGGCGACCGCGTCACGCTCTTCGGCGTCGAGATCACCCTCTATCTTTCCGACATGAACGTGGGACTGCTTTATATCCTTGCCGTGCTGGGGATCGGAACCTTTGGGGTGATCCTCGCCGGCTGGGCATCCAACAGCAAGTACGCGGTTCTCGGCAGCCTGCGGACCTGCGCTCAGATGATCAGCTACGAGATTCCGATGGGGTTTTCGGTTATCGGCGTGGTCATGCTTGCCCATTCCATGAGCCTGCTGGACATCGTC
>CAXMPN010000276.1:0-1903 GCA_964195195.1 Pontiella sp.
TGCTGTTCTAAACTTGCAACACCCTAACGGTCAAAAAAAACCAGAGGCCCTCGATTGAAGGCCCCCGGCGTAGGCTGATAGTTAATGATTGTGTAGGACTTTGCCGTTAAGCGCAAGACGTCACGGCACCTCCTCCACCCGGATAATGTTGGTGCCGCCGGCTTTGCCGGCCAGAATGCCGGCGGTGATCACCACCCGGTCCTTTTTTTTGACCAGGCGCTTGTGTTTCAACATTCGAAACAGATGGGTTAAATCCTTTCCGATTACGTCCCGGGCCGGTATGAGAAAGGGCACCGTGCCGCGCAACAGGGTGAGCTTGCGAGCCCGTTCCCTTTCCCTGGTAAACACGAACAGAGGCGCTGTGGGACGCGGGCCGGCCACATGCCGGGCGGTTGCTCCCGTTTCGGTGAACACCACCAGGGCCTGCGCGTTGAGCAGTTCCACCAAGCGGTTGGCGGCATAGGTGATGCCCAACCCGACCGGCGGGTTGCGGTCGAAATACCAGCTCCAGGGCAGAATCCGCTGGGTCTGCCGTTGATGCGTTTCAGTTTTCAGGGCAGTGTCCACCATCACCTTCACCGCCTCTTTCGGATGCTGGCCCACCGCCGTTTCCGCCGACAGCATGACGGCATCGGCGCCAGACCGCACGGCCTGGGAAATATCCGAAACCTCTGCCCGCGTGGGGCGGTTGTTGTGAACCATCGATTCCAGCATCTGGGTGGCAACGATGACCGGCTTGAATTGCAGAGCGCATTCCCGGAGAATTTGAATCTGCACTACCGGCACTTCCGCCAGTGGAATTTCGATTCCCAGATCGCCGCGCGCTACCATCACCCCATCGGCGGCGCCCACAATTTCCGCAATGGCCTCCACCGCCTGCTTGCGCTCGATTTTGGCGATGATCTCCGCCCGGCCTCCCAGTTTGCGAATGCGCTGGCGGAGCTGGACGATATCCTTCGCCGATTTGACAAAGGACAACGCCACAAAATCCACCCCTTGGTTAAGGCCGAACACCAGGTCGTCCTTGTCCTTGGCGGTCATCGGGCCGGCGGAAATGGCTGCATCCGGCAAATTGATCCCTTTATGGTCCGACAGATTCCCGCCCACCTTGACCTTCACCTCCACCTGCCGCCCCTCGATCTTCTGGACTTGGACCCACAGGTTGCCGTCATCCAGATAGACATGATCCCCGACCGAGACTTCCTTGTGGAACTTGGAATATTGAACCGGCACCAGGCGGGCATTCCCGGTCACCTGGGCGGTGGTGAACACCACCCGTTGCCCCGTGCGCAGATGGATGGAGCCCTGCTCGAACTTCCCGACGCGGATTTTGGGACCCTGCAGATCCAGCAGGATCCCCACAAAGATGTCCTGCTCCCGTTCCACTTCACGAATCCAGTGAATCCAGCGGCCGGCCTCCTCGTGGCTTCCATGCGACAGGTTCAAGCGGAACAGGTTGACGCCGGCGGCGACCAGTTGACGGATGGTGGCGTGCCGCCCGGTGGCGGGTCCAAGGGTGGCCATGATTTTGGTGAGCCGCGGGACCATCACATTTCTCCTGGATAACCTTCGCGGGACCTTCCGATGACAGGATGAGCGGGAGGGCCCTTTTTGAATGCCGCAACTCTATTTCAGCTTGCCGCTAATGTCAATATTTGATAGGTTTGGATTCTTAAAAATATTGTGGATCCCTCCGATTGCGGACAGACGACGAGTCATAATAGTTGGTATGGAAAAGCGGACGTTCGATCGCGCTGATCGTTAGCCCGGAAACGACCCAAAGCGGACGTTTGAATTGTCAATCAAAAGGAGTGTCATTCATGAGCATTATTCTCGATCCGGCGAAGCGTTTTTTTGAAGCGTGCGAAACCGGAAAAGGCTGGGATGCGTGCAAAGCATATTG
>CAXMPN010000277.1:0-1898 GCA_964195195.1 Pontiella sp.
GGTGTACTGTCCGCCGTACAGTTTGTAATAAGGACGACCCCGCAAGTTCAGCTCGTGATCCGACAGCATGCCGTAATCGAATGAGGTGTACCCCAGATTATTTTCGGCAAGTATGCGTTTCGCACGCTCGAGGGTTTGAAACGCTCCGGTATTAATAGGAAAGGGAATTTCGTCCGCCAGCCGGTTCAGGTGTTTCAGGATCACTTCGCCATACGGCCAGTCCGTAATGTCCGTGCGCTGGAAACTGCGCTCCCACACGATTTGTTCCAGAAACGGCGGATGGTTTTTCAGCGCGTCCAGATTCTTTGCGGTGAACTGTTCGACGAACGGGGGAACGTTCGGGATATTGCGCGGCAAAAGCGGTTGCAGGTATTCCTCGTACAGCATGCCGTCGTTTTTGAGCAATACGGAGGTAGCCAGATCGTCCCAGATTTCGTTGGAGATGATTTTATGCACCGAATGCGGTTCGAAATCGTCATGCGTTTCGGCGTTCATCGGCTTCAGAAAATAACGGCCTTCATGTTCCTGCAGATTCGGGTTGGCGCGCACACCATTTAAAATTTCCTCGGAGTAGTCACACAACGTGTAGTGGATGCGCGGGTAGACCGTCTGATCGGTATCGGCGGATTTCAGGCGCGACAGAAAACGTGCCGCCAAGTTGCCGTTACCGACGCCCCACTCCTGAACATGGATCGGATCCTCGGCTAGCCCGCGTTTCTTAATATCATGCAGGAACGCATCCGCCAGGGCATGGGCGAGGCGGTAATCGCGGCTGACATACGTTTGAAAGTGATGGTAGATTGCGGGACCCTTGATCCCATAGAAAATGGCATTGACGTGCGTCTGCCACTCATTCGAGGGTTTGAAATCACCGAGAGGCAGAAGTTGTGATTCCGGGCGGGCCATGGTTGGAGTCAATCACTCCCGCAGGAGGACTTACGCACCCGCTGTATCGCCGGTGGTGGACACGCCGCCGGGGATGCCGGAAACATCGGCCTTGCCGCCGGAAGGCGCGCCTCCCTTAGTCAGCATCTCGTATTTCTGATGGGCTTTGGTGGCATCCTCCTGCCGTCCGATTTCTTTGTAGGCATGGTACAGATTCAGCCAGGCGGGGGCGTCGCCCGGGTTGAGGCTGGTGGCCTTTTTGAATTCCTTGATGGCGGCTTCGACCCGCCCGGCAGTTCCGTACAAACTTCCCAGATTAGTGTGGGGAAGCGAGTATTCCGGATCGATATCGATGGCCTTCTTGAACGCCTGGATGGCTTCTTCCAACATGTTCTGGGCGGCATAGACACTGCCCAGATTGCAGTAGGCCTGCGGGTCCAGTTCATCCAGTTCGATGACGCACAGGGCGCTGGTGAGCGATTCGTCGAATTCGCCCAAATGGAAATAGGCGTTGCTGAGTGAGGAGCGTAGCTCCTTGTTTTCCGGATCGAACATCAGCACTTTTCTCAACGTCCGGATTTCTTCCAGATGGCTTTTCTGCATGGAATACGCGGCCGCCAGATTGGCGTAGGCGGTGGTATCCGTTGGATCCAGATCGACCACTTTTTGGAACTCCATTTGGGCGAGACCAAACGAGTCCTGCAACATGTACACCCCGCCGAGATTGAAGTGGGTTTCCACATCGTCGGGGTCCAGCTCCGTGGCGCGGTTGAGTTCCCGCATGGCTTCATCTTCATGGTTGCTGAGCGCGTAAGCGGTGCCCAGGACTTTGTAGGCCCGGGGATTCTTGAGGTCTTTGCTAATCACTTCCCGCAACATTTTGATGGCCTCTTCGTAGTGGCCGCCGTCGACGTAGAGGGTGGCCAGTTCCACCTGCTTCTCCAGGTTGTCCGGATCGGTTCGGAGTTCCTTTTTGAGTTGCCGGGTTTTTTTCATGATGGCCGTTTCCAGCT
>CAXMPN010000278.1:0-1895 GCA_964195195.1 Pontiella sp.
CGAACGGCTGAAGGCGTCTGATCTTCGAGCGGGTCGAGATCATTGTTAAAGCCCATGCCGGACAACAACGCGCCAATCACCAGCGGGCCCAGAGCCAGCGAAGTCTTTTCTACAAAAATAAACGCCGCCGATAAAACACCTTCACGGCGAATACCCGTTATTCGGTAGTCGTCGCAAATGTTCCGAGTCCCCAGGAAGCTGCAATACGCACTGGGACTTTCATTTGCAAGGAGCTAGATTATTACGCGCAGATAGACAAAATGCGCCGGCATCATGAAATTTTTTCGATTGGCTCAAGCCAGCTCTTATCAAACTGGTCGGCACCTTTTTCCTTAGCTCGCAGCATGCGCAAAACTTTCCAAGGTGTCATGGGAATCTCCGGCACCAGCGCACCGACAGCATTGGCGACTGCCGATGCAATCGCCGACATGCTGACGACAATCGGACCCTCGCCCACTTCCTTTGCGCCAAATGGACCGTAGGGATCGATCGTCTCAACCAAAATATAGTCCACCTCCGGAAGTTCATAGGTTCGCGGGAGTTTGTATTCCAGGCGCGATGGATTCAGAATCAGACCATCCTCGATTCGGCACTCCTCATATAAAACCTGTCCCATACCCGAAAATACCTGGCCGTCCAGCTGGCCTTCGACTGCCAGCGGATTGATTGCCCGTCCGATGTCATGAGCAGCGGTTACTTTCAATAGTTTTACCGTGCCGGTTTTTGGATCTATCTCCACCTCTGCGACCTGACAGCCGAATGAAAAGGCCATCGCGCCAAATGCTTTCGGCGAATTGTAAAAGCCGCGCCCCATCACAAAACGACCTTCCTCACTGTGCAGCGTCTTATAGACAACGTCCTTGAATGTCATGCTCTCGTCCGGCGTGTTTCTCGCCGTTACAAGACCACCGTGAAACACGATATCTTCGACTTTAGCGTTCATTTCCCGCGCCGCAATCTCAGCGAGTTGCTGTCGCGCGTCCTCTGCGGCGGCTTTCACAGCATTACCCGTCATAAATGTGCCACGCTGGGAAAAAGCGCCCCAGTCAAATGGCACGATATCGGAATCCCCCTGCACGATGCGAATATCCTCCGGAACCGTTCCAAGCACTTCCGCGCAGATCATGCCCATAACGGTGTGCGAACCCTGTCCCATATCCGGTATGCCGGTAAATAAGGTCACGATTCCGTCATCTGCAATCTTGACCATTGCGGCCGAGGTATCGTTATCAGTGCCTTTGGAACCAGAGGCCTGCGCGCCAATCCCCATACCGATGCCATGGTATTTCGGCAGCTTCCCGTATTTTTCCTTCCAACCGGATCGTTCCGTGGCTTTTTCGATGCACTCTTTCAAACCACAGCTTGCGAACTCGCTGCCCTCCATCGCCACATGGCCCTGCTCCACCGCATTTTTCAAATGGAAATCCACCGGATCCATCCCCAGGGTTTCAGCAACTCTATTCAGATGTTGCATCCAGCCGGCACTCATCCGGCCAAAAATGCCGCCGTGGTGCGAGCCCTTGGGAACCGTATTTGTGAAAATGAAACGACCCCTGTACCGCGCTGCGTCTATCCGATAAAGCCAATTTATATAGGGCGCCGGTAACCAGAGAATCAATGCAAACTCGGAGTACGCACCACAATCAAAGGTTGCATCCACCTCCAATGCCTTTATGGTGCCGTCTTTCATGACGCCGGTACGAAACTTGTAGAAAGTATCGCCGGACCCCCGAAACACAATAAATTCCTCATCAGCCGTGGCTTTAATCTTGACCGGCTTACCCGCTTTCCGTGAAAGAACGGCAGCGATCAGATGATGCGGTTTGGCACGGCCCCGTCCGGTGAATGCGCCACCAATATTTGGATAAACGATTCTTACCTGACTTTCCTGCAAG
>CAXMPN010000279.1:0-1840 GCA_964195195.1 Pontiella sp.
CGATTATCCGGTCAGCCTCTATGCTGCTACAAAGAAGGCGAATGAACTGATGGCCCATGCCTATACGCATCTGTACGGCTTCCAGTCCATCGGGCTTCGTTTCTTTACAGTCTATGGTCCATGGGGCCGTCCGGACATGGCCTATTGGCTCTTCACGGATGCCATGCTCAAGGGCAAGCCGATCAAGGTGTTCAACCACGGCGACATGAAACGCGACTTTACTTATATCGATGACATCGTTCAGGGTGTAACAGCAGCGTTGTTTGCCGACGGGTTAGATCAATACGAGATAATCAATCTGGGAAACAACCAGCCGGAACGGCTCATGGATATGATCAAGTATCTGGGTGAGGCTCTCGGTATTGAACCGCAGATGGAAATGCTCCCTATGCAGCCCGGCGATGTGCCCGTTACTTACGCAGATATCGAAAAGGCCAAGTCCAAACTCGGTTACCGACCGGCCACCCGCTTACAAGTGGGCCTGCAACGATTTGTTGAGTGGTTCGTAGAATACCGATAACAGTATGATATAGGCCGTTTTTCAGTGCGATAAAAAATCCGTTTTAGCCTCCCTTTCAGTCTGTGGATCGGACATTGTTTCTCGTGTTGGCAAACCTAGTGAAGAACAACATAATACAATGAAGTTTTCCGTCATCACAGCCACCTATAATTCAGCAGCAACCATTGGCGACACCATACGGTCGATTGCCGAGCAAGACTATCCGCGCGAAAAGATCGAATGGATTGTTGTGGATGGATGCTCGACCGATCACACGCTACAGGTGATCAAGGATTCGGAGTTCCAGCCCGATCGGCTTTTATCGGAAAAGGACGAGGGCATCTACGACGCACTCAACAAGGGCGTGCGAATGGCCTCGGGCGATGTAGTCGGCTTTTTGCATGCCGACGATATTCTGGCTGGATCCACGGTTCTGACGCGCATTTCCTGTGCGTTCAGGAACTCCGGTGCACAGGCGGTTTATGGCGACTTGCAATATGTGAAGCCCAGCGGCGCCGGCAAGTTTGCAGTCATCCGACACTGGAAGAGTGGAATTTACCATCAGCGGAATATCAAGTGGGGTTGGATGCCGCCGCACCCAACCTTTTATCTCAAGCGCGAGATCTACGGGCAGGCGGTTTTGGACAACGGCGAATACTTCGATACGTCGTTCCGTTGCGCGGCCGACTACGACTTTATGATGCGCATTCTCTCACGTTGTCAGGGTGAGCCCACCTATCTGCGCATGGTGCTGGTCAAGATGCGAGTCGGAGGGATCAGCAACCGCAGTTTCGGGCATATCGTCCGAAAATCGAAGGAGGATTGGCGGGTCATCCAACGGAATGGCATAGGGGGGATGAATACCTTGGCATGGAAAAACCTCAGGAAAGTGTCTCAGTTTATTGCGCGGCGGCCGGTAGCATAACATGGTGTACACCTCCCGAAAGCTTGTTCTGCTTGCCGTGGCTTGGCTTCTGTTGGCCTTGGCGGCGATGCTGATGCCTGCACCGCGGGAATGGGGGGCGCTGGGGGGTTGGATCAACCCTCATTATGAAGAGATCAAGTCCGTTTTAAACCCTATGGTGCATGCTGTACTAATGGCCATGATGGCTGTGTTGAGTATGCACATGTTCTGGTATAGGAAACTACGGGTTGCAGTTGCGTCTTCGTTTGGCATAGTCATTCTATTGGCGGTGCTGTTTGAAATATTGCAGGGTGTGCTGCCCCGGGAATTTGGGCGCAGTTGCGATATGGCGGATTTAGTCCCGGGTGCATTCGGCGGAGCACTGGGCTGTCTGGTGGGCCTGCTGATCCGCTTGAACAAGAAAGAAAAACAATAAC
>CAXMPN010000280.1:0-1828 GCA_964195195.1 Pontiella sp.
ATCCCGGGTCCTGCGCCGAGCGCACCATCAACTCGATCGAGAGCGAGACATTGCATTCCGCGCGGGGGCAATGGGCCTTGAGAAGGTCCGCGAAACTCTGCTGATCAAAATAGGCAACAATGTGCACGTCGCCGTTTACCGCCGCCGCGCCCAAGGCCGCTGCCAAGGTTTCGTTATCGCTGTGGCCCAGCGCGATGATAAATTTTGCGTTCGCTACCGCGGCGCGATGCAGAAGATCCGGCGTGTTCAAGGCGGTGCCGCGAACGAATCGGACTTGATCGGGCATCGGATTTTCAATGTCTTGGGCGGAGCACAGGACGATGTCGCGTTCATGTTCTCCTTGTCCGCCGCGAATATGATCCACCATCCGCTGCGTGCGGGAGCCATGCCAGCCCAGAATGACGATATGGTCGGTCAAATTTTCGTAGTTCGCTAATCCACGCAATCTTTTCCTCCATTTGTCAGCAACATTTTGCACGACCTTGGCAATTATTGTCGTAAAAAGGGCGATGCCGCCGGGCATGATCCACGCGATGGTGATCGCTCGCCCAGCCACGGTGACCGGCGAGTAATCGCCGTAACCAACGGTCGTCGCCGTGGTGGCATAGAAGTACCAGAATATCTCGCCGCTCGCGATTTTCTCGACGCCAATAAGGGCGAGCAGCCCCCAGGAAACCGCAAAATGAAATACCGTCATGAGCAGAACGATATCCCACGTTAGACCGGAAACCCGGGCATAGAGGCGCTGCATAACTCGCGACAATACTAGGTACATGCCCGTTATCCGTTCGCAACCCTAACCACGCGCAAGTTGTTCTCAAATGGCAAATTGCCAGCCTGCTGGTGCAACCCCAAGCGGTTAAAACGAACATTTAATCTTCGCCTTACCGTGAATTAGGCCTTGCAATTTATTATACATGTAATATGTTACATGTAAAGTTAGGAATAGGTTATTTTACGGTGTCAAGGAAGTCATCTTACTATCAGGCCAGATACCGTGCGCGATTGCGCGAAAAAGGCTATGTAAAGCGAGAAATATGGATACCGCCGGACTATACGAACATCCTGAAGGATTGCGAAACAGCGTTAAGGGCCGGCGTTATACCAAGCATTCCGCAAATTGTAACGGAGCATAAAATGAACGAAAACGGAAACTGGACCACCGAAACACTCTATCAGGCGCTCGAGCAATCCGAACCCGCGGGCGAGGGCGCTTTCAACGTGGAATTGGTCGAAGGAACCGACCCGGGGATACTCATCACAATGACGGAGTTCGGCGACTTGCCGCTCTTGATGAGCGTGAGCGGCAGCCAGATCCTCGTCGAGACGCTGCTGTGGCCGGTCGATGAGGTCAATGACCCCGCGGCCTTCAATAACTTGATTTTGAAGACCCATAAGCTCCTTCCCCTCTCGACATTTGGTATTCGAGCGGGGCCGGACGGCAGAGAATATTACGAATTGTTCGGCTCGCTGAGCGCGGGCTCAATCTTGGAGTCGATCATATTCGAGATCGAGACGCTGGCAGACAATGCCATGCAGGCCGCCGCGGCCTATCAGTCGGACTTGAAGGATGTCGCCTGAGTGCACGTTCTGCAGGACCCGACATTCGTATCTGAACTAAGGAGGTAAGACACATGAGTATTTGGGCAAGGGTCGCGACAGCTGTCCGTGGTGGCGTAAGCGAAGCAGGCGAGGCGATTGCCGATCATCAAGCCTTGCGGATCCTGGACCAGGAAATCCGGGATGCCGACAACCAACTCAGCAAATCGAAGGACGCCCTGACCGGCATCATCGCCAAACGGAAGTTGGCCGATAAAAAGGTCGCAGG
>CAXMPN010000281.1:0-1797 GCA_964195195.1 Pontiella sp.
TAAACAGAGCCTTCATAAAAACCATAATACGACCTCTTCCTTAGATTAAATTGCCGCCTTGACGATGGCCGCGAAAGAGACGGCATCCAGTGCCGCCCCGCCGATCAACCCGCCATCGATATCGGGCTGCGCCAGCAGCTCCGTTGCATTGTCCGGCTTCATACTTCCGCCATACTGAATGCGCACGGCTTCGGCTGCTTCCGCACCGACCATATCCTTTACGATTCCGCGGATGAATGCATGGACTTCCTGCGCCTGTTCGGAGGTCGCAACCTTTCCGGTTCCGATGGCCCATACCGGTTCATAGGCAATTACAAGCTCGGTGTAGGCGGAAGCAGGAACCTCCTTAAGCCCTGCGCGAACCTGAACCTCCACCACCTTCTCGGTATTACCCGCTTCGCGGTCTTCGAGCTTTTCACCCACGCAAAGGATTGGGCGCAGATTCTTCTCAAGCGCCTTTTGGACCTTCTGGTTAATCCATACATCGTTTTCCTTGTAGTACTCGCGGCGTTCGCTGTGACCGAGGATCACGTAGCGCACAAACAGTTCCTTGAGCATGGAATGCGAAATTTCGCCGGTGTAGGCACCGTTTTCCTCGGAAGACATGTTCTGAGAACCCACGTTGACCATGGTTTCGGAAACCACATCGCTGACCGACTTGATGGCGGTGAACGGCGGGCAGAGCACCACGTCGACCGCATTGCAATCCGCGAGGTCGAGCTTGATGGCATTGGCCAGCTCAATCGCTTCCGCGACGGTCTTGTTCATCTTCCAGTTACCCGCAATAATTTTTTTTCTCATTAAATATCTCCGTTACGTGAAATTGGGCCAATACGCTGTTATAGCCAAAAAATGAAGGGGGAATCTACCCAATGACCCGACGATAAGCAAAGTCGAAATAGCAAAAAAGGAGCCCGAAACGCCCCTTTAAAGCACGATGATCCGATATCCGTCATTCACCCACTTTGAGATACTGGGATGCCCCTTGTAGTCACCCACCAGCAACCGTTCCTGCTCCTTGGTGCTATCCTTCTTTACGTCGTGGGCATCGGCGCAGTAGTCGCAGATCTCCTCCACAACACCCAGCTGCTTGATGCGGAGGTAGTGCTGGTGGAAGGGGTTTTCCGGCTTTTCCAGCTCATTGGCCCAGAAGGCACCGGCGCCCTCGAAGATCAGAACCACGTCATAGTCCTGCTCCGCGAGGTCGGACGCATAGAGCAAGGCATGGACCGCGCGGGCCTTGCCTTCATTGGTCTCCGCACCGGCCTGCAGGATAATGGCATACTTCCCTTTCGGCGCTTTTTCGACCGCAAACAGGGTTCCGGCCAGCATCATTACAACCACGAGTATTATTTTCACGGGAAGGCGCTCCTTTTACCAAACCCTCTTTTTATAAAGGATTTTCCAGACAAGAGAAAGCCAACCATGTAGCATTCTTTCTCGCATTTGACCGGCTGAACGAAATACGCAGCACAAAGGGAAACACATGACCAAGAAACTATTCCTGATCGACGGCATGGCGATCGTCTATCGCGCCTATTTCGGCTTTATCCGCAATCCGCGCATCAACTCCAAGGGGGAAAACGTTTCGGCCGTGTACGGGTTCATCAACACCCTGCTCGACATCATGCACACCTACGAGCCGACCCATATCGCGGTCGCCTTCGACACCCACGGCCCCACCTTCCGCCATGTGGAATATCCCGAATACAAGGCCACGCGCGACGAAACGCCCGAAGGTATCCGTACCGCCGTCCCCCACATCCGCAACCTCTTGCAGGCCTTCAACATTCCCGT
>CAXMPN010000282.1:0-1744 GCA_964195195.1 Pontiella sp.
CAGAAGCCCCAGCCGAAGCTGATCGACACCGGGTGGTGAAACTCGGACTCGGCGAGCTCGCCGACGGCGGTCACAAAGTCCAGGGTCTGGCGAAAATTCTTGAATCTGAATTCGCCCGCGATCTTTGTGTCGCCGTCCGCCGGGTTCCAGCCTGTCACTTGCGGCAGTGACGATTGCACCTCATCAGGATTCAGAGGCGCCACCCCGCCACGGCAGGGCGTGCATTTTTTCTGAGCGAGAGCACCTTCGGTCATGTCCGCATCTCCATACGCTTCGTCCTGCCACTGAGTTACGACCAGCTCCCACTCCTGTCAATGGGCGCGATCCCTGAACACTCCTTCGAGAGAGATGCTCGTCTTGTGTCCGGCGATCACCACCGAGCGCTTGCGCAATGCAATGCGGCACGGGGCCGAGATCAAGGCTTGGGCCCGACCATATTCTCGGGCCGCACCCAGGCGTCGAACTGTTCTTCCGTCAGCAACCCCAGCGCCAACGCCGCCTCCTTTAGGGTGGTGCCTTCGGTAAATGCCTTCTTCGCCACCTTAGCTGCATTATCGTAGCCGATGTGCGGGTTGAGGGCGGTGACCAGCATGAGCGAGTCGTCGCGCAGCTGGGCGATGCGCTCGGCATTGGGCTCGATGCCGACGACGCAGTTGTCGGTGAAACTGATGCAGGCGTCGCCGATGAGCCGGGTCGAGTGTAGCAGGTTGTAGATGATCACCGGCTTGAAGACGTTGAGCTCGAAATGACCCATCGACCCGGCGACGGTGACGGCGACGTTGTTGCCCATCGCTTGCGCGCAGACCATGGTCAGCGCCTCACACTGGGTCGGGTTGACCTTTCCGGGCATGATCGACGAGCCGGGCTCGTTCTCGGGCAGGCGCAGCTCACCGAAGCCGCAGCGCGGACCCGAGCCGAGCAGCCGGATATCGTTGGCGATCTTCATCAGCGACGCGGCGATAACGTTCAACGCACCCGACATCTCGACCAGCGCGTCGTGCGCCGCCAGCGCCTCGAACTTGTTCTCGGCAGTGACGAAAGGAAGGCCGGTGATCTTGGCTACCTCCTCGGCGAAACGCTCGGCGAAGCCCGCCCGGCTATTGAGGCCGGTCCCCACCGCCGTACCGCCCTGGGCGAGCTGGTACAGGCGCGGCAATGCGCCCGTGACGCGTGCGATGCCGTTTTCCACCTGCTTGGCGTAACCCGAAAACTCCTGCCCCAGCGTCAGCGGCGTCGCGTCCTGGAGGTGGGTGCGGCCGATTTTGATGATGTCGGAGAACGCCTCGGCTTTGGTGGAGATTGCTCCACGCAGATGTTCGAGTCCGGGGATCAGGCGGTGGTGAATATCCTCGGCCGCGGCGATGTGCATAGCGGTCGGAAAGCAGTCGTTCGACGATTGCTGCATGTTGACGTGGTCGTTGGGATGGATCGGCGACTTCGAGCCGAGCTCGCCGCCGAGGAGCTCGATCGCACGGTTGGCGATGACCTCGTTGGCGTTCATGTTGGTCTGCGTTCCCGACCCGGTCTGCCATACCACGAGCGGGAAGTGGTCGGCGAGGCGGCCGTCGATGACCTCGTCGGCGGCGCGGGTGATGGCGTTGATAAACTTGCCGTCGAGCATCCCGAACTCGCCGTTGACGATGGCCGCGGCCTTCTTGACGATGCCGAACGCCCGGACGACCGGCAGCGGCATGCGGTCGGTACCGATTCGGAAGTTCTGCAGCGATCTCTGGGTCTGCGCCCC
>CAXMPN010000283.1:0-1733 GCA_964195195.1 Pontiella sp.
TTTATAGTGGATCGAGTCTGAACAGAATAAACGGCCTATCCAGTTATGTCCACGGCTACTATCTCATACGGCTGCTTGTTGCCCATTATAGTTATTCCGTCCTGATCTCTGTGATACTGGACACAGCTGGCAGGTAGCGGACAGTCATCAAACAATAAAAAACCGGCACAAGATCAAGTTGTAACAACTTACGGTATGTACCAGATTGGCGAGGTGTAGGCACGATCCTGGATGGTCATCAGAATTTCATCCGGCATTTCGATTCCAAAACGTGCTGCATCATAGGCGGTCCATCGGGGGGTTGGAATCTCTATGACGCGGACGTAGTAGAAAGCGTCCACATTCGGATCGAAATCCGGGTCCTGCCAGTGGGTCATGAACATCGCATCACCTATCGAGTTGGTGTACGTCGCGGTTTTGATATCGACAGTATTCCCGACCTCTTCCTTGCTCCGTCCATCTATACCAATCTCCCGCTCGTCGGACACGGCAATGTCGTAAATGCGTTCCTGCATGTCGCCCTTCGAATCGACCCAACCCTTGATGACCTGGATGCGGTCAAGATTGGCCCCATCGGGATCGCGCACGGCCCGAACCATGAAGGAAGGTACACCGCCACCCGCAGGCGCATCCCGGAGGTCGCCTCCCATCGGCACACCACGAGAGTATCCTTGTTCGGCAAAATCGGGACGCTGAACTTCCTCCGGTTGAAAATCCCAGCCGGCGAAGACGCGCACCGTGATTCGTGTTCCAGTTGTGGCGTAGACTTCCTTTCGGGCCATGGCATTAAAAAGTGACTCACGAGTATTTTCTCGTGCCCAAACAGCGGTAAGTCCGGCTGCACTCGTTTGCCAGGAAACAACCGCAGGGGTTCCGTCTGCTTTCATCACCATTGCTTCTTTCGTGCGCTCCGGCCCTGGCAGCAGGGCCGGCAGTTTTCCGAAATAGTTTTCCTCCCGGGTAGTAGACAAGCTGACATGGGTATCGGTGCCACCAACCAGGCCAAATTTGAACGGATTGACCTCCAGTTTTTGCTTATGTTTCAGACCCCATTTCAATGCGAGCGAGCATACTCATACTGCAGCATATCGTCCTCTTTCGGAACGCTTGGCGATCCGGCGTTTCCGAAGTCCCATGTCTCGAAGTCGGCAAACTCGTCTTCGGTAGACAAAAAGGGATGGGCCTCGCTATCGCCCTTCGCTTGGGTGATTTCCATCAAGGGTTCCCAAAGCGCACGCATCTCTGCATATTCCCGCGTGATCGGTTTTCCATTACTCATGGTTTCAGCGAACATTACACCGTTACTGATATTCGGGTTGTGAGGAATGGCTAGAACCCGTCCGCCGGTCCGCTCCTCATAGTTGGCCAGGAAGTCCCAAAGTAGTTCAGGCTCGTCGCTGTCAAATGCCGAGAAAGGCACGATCTGCTTCACGCGCTCTGGGCCATCGCGAAAGATCACAACTCGGTGCAAGTTGTTCCCGGTCGGAGCCGATGTCCATTCGTAGCCGTTGAATGCAGTAAACTTCCCGGGCTCATTATATTCAGAGGCGATATCGACCACTTTCTCCCAAACGCTCCGACTCAGTTCCGGGTCATCGAGCCGGGGAACGCCGATATCGAAATCTTTCATCATGCTAACCACCAACAACCAGGCCTCTTCGCCGCCAGCCTGGTAACCTTCGACCATTTCCCGGCCGCCTTCCGTGGCCATGAGGCGTGCATCGGCAGTCCTC
>CAXMPN010000284.1:0-1697 GCA_964195195.1 Pontiella sp.
AGGCAGGGCATTTCTCGGTACCCATCGGGTTGAGCCAGCCAAGGACGACATGGTTTTCCTCTTCGCCGATCGATTCGATGAAATCTACGGTATGCGCCGAGGTCTGACCGATGGTCGCTGGAAATACATCCGCAGGTTCACCCCGCATCTATCAGCGGCTCCCTACAGCTACTATCAATTCAGTCAAGCCGGATGGCGCGCCTGGCAACAAGCCTGGAAAGAGGGCAAACTGAAGGGACGGCATAAAGACATATGGCTGGGCAATCAACCCATCGAGGAACTTTTCGATCTGCAATCCGACCCCTGGGAGGTCAATAACCTCGCGACCGACACCACCCACGTTAAACGCCTCACCAACATGCGGGCACGCCTAAAGAAAAAAATGATCGAGGTAAAAGACACTGGTCTCATTCCCGAACCCATGTTTGCCGAACTTGCCCACAGCCAACCGATCTCTAGCTATTGGAACACACGCTCCGCAAAGCTCCCCAGCCTGGCCGACCTCGCATTCACCGCCTCGGACCGCAACGCCAAAAACCTGCCACTCCTGATCAAGACACTCGACAGCAAAGATCCGGTCACCCGCTATTGGGCAGCACAAGGCATCCTCATCCTCGGGAAATCCGCTAACCACGCCCAACCCGATATGACCCGGCTCCTCACAGACACCCAGTCGGCCATCCGAGTCACCGCCGCGCAATATCTTTTCACCCTAGGCCAAAAAGAACAAGCCACCAGCGCCCTCATGGCTGAGCTCAATCGCAAAAACAACAACGAATATGCCCAGCTCAACACCATCAATGCCATCACCCAAATCAACGCACTGGGTGAAATCCCGGACAGCTGGATCAAAGCAACTATGAAAAGTAAGAAGGCCGGAAAATACGTCCAGCGCCTGGCAAGCAAACTAGCTAAGGGTCGGAAAAAATAATTCCACTGAGGTATTGGCGTCAAAATAAGGATATAACGGCCAGGGAAAGGGAGATGTGCGAGAGAGGGCGCCACGCCTCCGAAGGAGCTGTACAGCACGAATAGCCCAGCCATACGGCCTTTGACTGAGCTGGTATCCATTTTTCGTGGCGGTGGTTTCCAACCACCAAGCCAAAGAATATCAAATGCGGACTAGGCGGTTAGAAACTGCCGTCACAGCTCCTTATCGCGTCAGTCATCAAAAGCCCTTACTCGCTAAAAATAGAGCTCCACACACGCCGACCCATACCAGAAATGACCTATTGAAGAATCTGTTAAATCTGAGTAATCAGTGGCTAGAAATTTTGTTGTGTGGTGTAATCGGGTTTAACCGAAATTAAGTCATGAACTGCTTAATCGACCCCATCTGGTCGAGCTTTTTACGTGCCATTTCTAGGTCGAGGTCGCCGTAGTGCTCCATCGGGTTTCCGTGGGCGTTGAGCAGTGTGGTGTAAAAGTTACCAAGGGTCTTGTGACCTTCGGTGCCGAGGACCGGTAGGCGGATATAACGGCCTGCCATATCCAGATTGCAGTTATTGCCAGCCATGATCAGGAAAGGGGACTCCAAGCCAATGCCATGGTGGGTTTCTCCGTTCTCCGGAAAGTACATGATCATCGTGTTGTCGAACATGTTGCCAGCACTCTCGGGGATGGCTTTCAGTCGCTCGACAATCGTCGCCACCTGTCGGATGTGGCCGACACGGATCTTCTCGCGGATCTTGTCCGCG
>CAXMPN010000285.1:0-1681 GCA_964195195.1 Pontiella sp.
TAGATAATTTCCTCTTCGCTATGCTTTCGGCGCTCAAGCGTAAAGCCTGCGGTCTGCAGGCAGGCCTTGGTTTCCTCATAGGTCGGCAACGTGATGAGCGGGGTTTTTTCCGGATTGATTTCATTCCGGAGTTCATGCAGTTCCTTGAGCGTGCCCTTCAGCATCATGCCCAAAGCAAAGAAACCGCCGGGCTCGAGGTTCTGATAAACGTTCTCGCAGGTGGCCTTCAAGTCAGTCACCCAATGCAGTGCGGCACTGGAAATGATCAGCGGATAGGGCTCTTCAGTGCGCCAGGTTTGCGCATCGCCGACCACCCAGTTGATCTGCGGGAAACAGCGGAATTTGACCTGGCTGTGCGTTACCATTTTTTCCGCCAGATCGACCGCATCGATCAAGACATCGGGGAAGCGATCCGTGAGCAGGCGGGTCAACTGGCCGGTGCCGGCTCCCAGTTCGAGGATCTGTTCAGGATACATTTCCGGCAGCATGGAGATGACCGACTGTGCCAGTGCCAACTGGGTGCGCGCATGGCGGTCGTAGGTTCCCGCGGCGGCTGAAAAACGTCTAGAAATCATGGGGCCTTTCCTTATTTCAGGCGCGGACATTGCTTCATTTGGGTCGGCATTGCAACCCATTGGTTGAGCTGATCCGCTTTACATCCGGGAGAGTTCGGAGTATTGGTTATCCCCTGAAAATGGACGCTGCTGGAGAGGTTGTATGATCGCTAATATCGCCGAAATACTGAATATTTCACCGGCCTTGACACTGAAAATGGTCTCCACGCTGACCGCGCTATTGGTTTTATTCTTGCTGAAGGTCGTCACTACGAAGATCGTTTGTCGAAAGATTGAAGATGACAAGAAACTCTACCACATCCGCCGCACGGTTACCTATGTCTACACGTTTATCGTAGTGATAGTGATCGGCTCAATCTGGTTTAAGGGCATCGCTTCCTTGAGCACATTTCTTGGTTTGGCCAGTGCGGGTCTGGCCGTTGCCATGCACGATACGATCGCGAATATGGCCGGCTTCTTTTTCATCGAGGCGCGCAAACCCTTCCGGGTGGGCGATCGCATCCAGCTCGATACGTTTAAGGGGGATGTCATCGATATCCGTCTGTTCCAGTTCAGCATCGTCGAAGTCGGCAACTGGGTCGATGCAGACCAGAGCACGGGCCGGATCATCCATGTGCCCAACAGTATGGTGCTGCGGTTGCCTCTCTCGAATTACCACATCGGCTTTGAATATATCTGGAATGAAATTCCGGTCATGGTCACCTTCGAAAGTAACTGGAAAAAAGCGAAGGAGCTGTTGCTCGGAATCGGACGCGAAAATGCGGATTTTCTCTCGCAGGGGGCCCAGGCCCAGATTCGTAACGCCGCCCGGAAATACTTGATCGTGGCCGGAAAGCTTACGCCGACCGTTTATACTGCCGTCAAGGACAGTGGCATCATGCTGACGATCCGCTATCTCGTCGACCCGCGCCAGCGCCGTGTCACGGAACAGAAGATGTGGGAGGATATCCTCGACGCGTTTTACAAGGAAGAAGATATTGATCTGGCCTACCCGACCACCCGCTTCTACATGAGCCAAAGCGGCGGACCGAAAGATCCGGGGGCTATGGCCGCAGGACAAGAAACGACTGCATCTCCTTCATGACCGACGCGAAGTGATGGGCGGG
>CAXMPN010000286.1:0-1616 GCA_964195195.1 Pontiella sp.
TTTTCCTTTTTGATTTTCTCTGCGGCGGTGGTGGTCAGTGCGGTGCAGGCCGCAATGAGAGCAACGGCGGGCACGACACGGGATAGGATGCTTTTTTTCATATAAGTGGGTAATTAATTTCTTACTCCTTCGGCTCGGCAGCCGTTGGCAATTCTGGCAATTTCATCTGCTCGAACCAGAAGGTCTTGTAGCATTTGATCTTACTGGACCGATGTCCCCAGCGTAGGAAGCCGTTGCAGGCAAGAAGGACATTGCCGTCCTCAAAATGCTTGCGGCTATCGTCGGCTATCGTGACACCCCATGGTTTGCCGGAGTTACGCCCGCTGCCAGCGGTGATGGTAGCCCCCTTTCTGGCAGGCTTCACATACTCACCGTCGAGCCAGACGTCGGTTCCGCCACCCGCGTTGTAGTGCGAGCGACCGCCGGCCAACAATCGGTAGGCATAGCCGTCCTTCAGTGGCGGCAGTTTGAGCTTGGCACGCATCAGCAGGGTCTCCTTTTCCCAGAGGGTGTTGGCTGGATTGCCGCAACCGCAAAAATGGTGGTCTCCCACGCAGCTACCAGTGGGGGTGGCTTTGCCGTCGTTGTTGGCGAAGGGAGCGTGGCCGGTTTTCCAGCCTGCAGCTTTCGGATTGAATTCCGCTGTGAACCAGTTCTCGGCACCGGCGGGCAGGGTCACCTCGCGGAAGCGATGATTGCCTTCCCAAAGTTTTTTCTCGGGTGGGTCAAAGCTGTGGTACTGCCAGGTGATTTTGTCACGAGCTGGCCCGTAGAGGCCCCAATCGTAGTCGTGATTGCCGGATTTTTTGTAGAGATCGACCAGCCCATCGATCGCGCGTCCCGGCTGGCGGGTGGTCAGCTCTTTATCGAGAGCCTTCCGGTTTTTCTTAATGTATTGGGGAATGAGTTCGTTTTTGATGATAGGCACAAAAGCCTTTTTTAGTTTAGGTCCAAACTGTGAGCCGTCGCTGGCCATGAATAGGGCCTGGTGCGGCAGAGCAATCTTGGGGTCACGTTTTTTGGCAATGCGATAGACCTCATCAAAGCCGCCTGGCACGGTGACCATGTCCTTAGCGATCGCCCCCAGCATGAGCTCGATGTTTTTCGTCAGCTCCTGTCCGCCCGGCTCGGTGAGCTCGGTGGGGAAATTGACGTAGGATTCGCCGAGTGTCGCCATCGCGAACTTCCTCACCTCCGGGTCGGCGGTCTGCAGCGTGCTGACAATCCCAGCGAGTGGCTGAAGGTCGCCAAGTCGTTGAGTGCTTTGAATGAGCTTGCCAATTTTGGGGAGGATTTGTTTGTAGAGTTTCTTATCGGCAGCAACTGGGGTGAGCGCGTGCATGGCAGCAGCGCGCAGCCACCAGTCGTCGTGGTCCAGCCAAGACAACAGGCGTGTGACATGTGGCGTTATTAGCTCAGGCCGAGCGCGACCCATGGCCTTGCATGCTCCCATGGCGACCCACCAGGATTCGTCTTTGTCATCAATCACACCGCCGACGAGCTTAAACATCTCATCGGTAAGCTGGTCCTCTGGCAAGGCCTTGCCTTTGACCATGCCGGTGATGCAGGTGATTCCGGCGAGGCGGGCACGGGGGTCCTTGGATTTGAGCAAGGGA
>CAXMPN010000287.1:0-1614 GCA_964195195.1 Pontiella sp.
AATTATGACCGTCCGGCACCCCGACCTTGGGTGGTTGTGCATGGCCCGTTTCGCTGAGGATTGAGCGTAAAGCCACGGAATGAGTTGGTCCAGCTTAGTTATCTTGTGGTCGGCCTTTCAGGTGGGTGCAGGCTGTCACGCCAGAGGCCGCGGGTTCGAGCCCCGTCACTCCCGCCACTTATCACTGACGAGCAGTACATAATGACAGAGTCTTGCGAGGCGATAGCGCTTCCCCGGCTTCGCTCTTGCCTTGCCATTTGGGGTGCGCTAAAGCGTCCGCGAAGGCATTTCTATCCAATCCTCTTATTGATGCGGGCGCACTTTCCATTGCAGTATAAACGAGCAAATCGGATCTGAGTGTGAGGACACCGCAGCAGAGGTGACGGTGACACCCATACAATAGCGGAATACTGGCTTATTCCATCGCGGAATTCAGTGATGAAAATAAGCCGGGGCAGGTGAGGCGGTGAAGGCATGAACGAACTGCTGTTGGACTATTTACCAGTCGTCATCTTTATCGGCGTTGCGCTGGTCATTGGCGGCGCCCTGCTGGTGGCCCCTTTCATCGTTGCAGTTTCCAATCCGGACCCTGAAAAAGTCTCCGCCTATGAATGCGGCTTCAAGGCCTTCGACGATGCCCGTATGAAGTTCGATGTGCGTTTTTACCTTGTCGCATTGCTGTTCATCATCTTCGACCTGGAAGTCGCCTTCCTTTTCCCGTGGGCCGTGGTTTTCAAGGAGGTCGGTGCGCTCGGTTTCTGGGCCGTCATGATTTTTCTCGGTATTCTCACCATCGGCTTCATCTATGAATGGCGAAAGGGGGCACTCGAATGGGATTAATCCCTTCACCGAATTTCGATCATCGCCGAGAGGGCGCCGCACTGCCCGAAACCTCCGCGGAATTTTCACCGTATTTTTCGGAAATTTCCAACGAGCTGGCCGACAAGGGCTTTATCGTCACTTCGACGGACGAGATCATCAACTGGGCGCGCACAGGTTCCCTTATGTGGATGACATTTGGCTTGGCGTGCTGCGCAATCGAAATGATGCAGGCGTCGATGCCGCGCTACGATGTAGAGCGTTTTGGCTTTGCTCCGCGCGCCAGTCCGCGCCAATCAGACGTGATTATTGTTGCAGGCACTCTCACAAATAAAATGGCGCCGGCCATTCGCAAGGTTTATGACCAGATGCCGGAGCCCCGCTATGTGATTTCCATGGGCAGTTGCGCCAATGGCGGGGGCTATTATCACTATTCCTATTCAGTGGTGCGGGGCTGCGACCGCATAATTCCGGTTGATGTCTATGTGCCGGGATGCCCGCCGACAGCAGAAGCGCTGCTATATGGAATTCTGCTTCTGCAAAAGAAAATTCGCAGAACGGGAACTATCGAGCGTTAAGGCCGGGACAAGAGATCGACCGGGCGGGGACAAGATGGATGCGGCTTTAACAGATCTCGGTGACTATCTGGCCGAAGCGTTCGGCGATACGGCCGTAACCGGCTGGAACGTGACCCGTGGCGAATTGACGCTGGACGTGGTGCGCGAACAAGTGCCGGAAGTTCTGAAATTCCTCAAAGGCGATGCCCGTTGCCTGTTTGATTGTTTTATTGATATC
>CAXMPN010000288.1:0-1493 GCA_964195195.1 Pontiella sp.
TTCAGTCCGAGAAACTTGGCCACGCCTGCGAACGTCTTCAACGACCGGTGCGCCATGTCTTCATAACGCACCACGTGCAGCGCCGGAAGGCTATGCTGCGTCCAGCTTTGCACGTTCAGCGACCAGGTGCCGTAGACCTGTTGTGCGTTCCTATCCGTGGTCGGAGTGCCAATGCCGGCGTGGCCCATCTGCTCGATGGCCTCTTCGATTTCGAGCCCATAGTGGCCTGCAAAGGAGATCGCCACATCGAGGGGATTCCGGATCATGTAGATGGCGCCAGCCGTGTATTGCAGCGAAATGAGGGGAAAGCCTTCGTGTTCGGCCAGATAGTTGTGGGTCTTGACGAACACTGAATCCGGAAAGTACCGGGTCAAGTGCTCTTGCACTTTGGGTCGTAACTGCGCGATCTCTTGGTCCGTCAGTTGGCTAAGGGGGCGGGGATCGAACTGGTTGAAGTGAATGGCGGCGGACTCCCCGACGCAAAACCGTGTGGCGGAGTTGATGCTAACTGGCTCCGCCGGGTTGATGAGCAGGTTGTGAAGAAACACCCGCATCCAGGTGTTCCCGGATTTCGGATAGGATGCCAGCCAGATGATCGCACCCATGCGACATGGATTCCTTCTAATCCAACAACGCGCCCGAGCCGCGGTGCAACGGCTTGCTTAGCCTATTGGACCCGCCTGATTCAACCCTCGTGCCAACAAAGATGGGCGTCGAAGAAGATGCGTTCCAGGAATGACCTGCCCATCGGGCGAGACGCTTGCGGTATCGCCGTTCGGTTGTTCAGGGGCTTTGCGGGATTCAGGTCGGAACCCAGTCGATGATGAGGTGCACGCGGCTTTGATCCCCCTGGTTCACCACGTGGTGCGGGCGCGCATTATTGATTTCCCACAACTCTCCTTCCTTCATGACACGCGGTTCTCCGCCGACCGTGAATACGACCTGATCGTTGGACGTGATGGCCGTGTGGATACGGCGCGCGTTCATGAGCGGGTATCCCGCATCGACGTGGATGGGGATGGCGCCACGGGCTTTGAGGCGAACGAACAAGGCCCGAGCGATGTAGCCGTCGCCGGTATAGTAACCCGAGATCGCCTCGACCATGGGCGCCAAGAGTTCGTCGCAGTTTAGCTCGGCGTATTTGTCCCGCTTCGCGGGGGGTTCGTAACGGAAATCCTTGGTATACACCAGCTCAATGGTTTGCGTGTCGCGGTGCGCCTCGAATTTCTCCTGGCGCCAACTTTCAGCCTCCCAGTCCGCTGCCGTGAATGCGAGAACGTTCTGCCTGATCGCCGAGACATCACAAATGCTCAGCTACCTGAAATTCCCCTCGAATTTATCCATGCGCCCGCGATCCTGGATTTCTAGGCCAGAAGCTTCATATGAACAGGTCCCCAACGCTCTCCGGCAATCTTTTGTCTGTGCATCTGCCGCTCCGTCGTCACGATACAGCAACGTCCCGCCATGGCGACACCGTAAAGCAACCGCCCTGT
>CAXMPN010000289.1:0-393 GCA_964195195.1 Pontiella sp.
AATTGGACATCGAAAAATCGACCCGCGCCAGGCGTTTCTGGCTCAGCGTCACCTTTGCCAATCTGAATATAAGCGCCAAAATCATGATCATGCTGGTCCTGGTTGCCGCCTCCAGCGTCGGTTTGTTCGGATATCTGGACTATCGGGCCGCTACCGAGACGCTCCGAGTCGAATCCTTCAACAAGCTGACTGCGGTCCGCGAGATGAAGGCCCAGCAGATCGAGGATTACTTCGAGACCATCGCCGGCCAGGTGGAAACCTTCTCCGAGAGTCGAACCGTCATCGAGGCCATGCGGGACTTCAAAAGGGCATTTGCCGCCCTGGAGGATCACGGCGCCACCAATCCGGCCGATCCCGGGCTCATAGCCTATTACCGCGACGAGTTTATTGCGC
>CAXMPN010000289.1:403-1425 GCA_964195195.1 Pontiella sp.
AAACACCATCGATGAATTGGAAGGCCTGCGGTCCGAGGACTTCATCCCCAGATCGGCCCGGGCCCGTCACCTTCAGGAACACTATATCGCCGAGAACCCCAATCCAACCGGGCAGAAACACAAGCTGGACGATGGCGGCGACGGTAGCGCCTATGACGCCGCCCACCGGATTTACCACCCGATCATCCGGAGCTTCCTCGAGAAATTCGGTTACTACGATATCTTCCTGGTCGATTCCGATAAGGGAGATATCGTCTATTCGGTCTTCAAGGAGGTAGATTTCGCCACCTCCCTCTTAAGCGGCCCCTACAAGGATACCAACTTCGCGAGGACCTTCCTGGCAGCTCGGAACGCCCAAGAAGGAGAGTTCGTCAGGTTGGTGGATTTCGAGCCCTACTACCCGTCTTACAACGCTCCGGCGTCGTTTATCGCCTCCCCCATTTTCGACGGCGGCGAGAAGATCGGCGTGCTGGTGTTCCAGATGCCTATCGAGCGCATCAACAACATCATGACCAGCCATCAGGCATGGCGGGACGTGGGGCTGGGCGAAAGTGGAGAGACCTACATCGTGGGCGGCGATTTCCTGATGCGCAACCAGTCGCGCTTTCTGATCGAGGATCGGGAAAACTACATTTCCATGATCCGCTCCATCGGCCTGCCGGAGGAAACGGTCCGCCGGATCGAAGCCTTCAACTCTTCCATCGGACTGCAAAGGGTCGAGACCCTGGGAACCCGGGCGGCGCTCTCCGGGAATACGGACACCTTGATATTTCCTGACTACCGGGGGGTATCGGTCCTATCGTCGTACCGCCTACTCAACCTGCGCGACGTTCGCTGGGCGATCATGAGCGAGATCGACAAGGCCGAGGCGTTCGCCGCCTCCGACGACCTGATCGACTACCTGGTGCTGATTGCCTCCATGGTGCTCGCCCTGACCATCTATTGCGCCTACTATTTCTCGCTTTCGCTGACACGACCGTTGCGGGTCCTGGGGGGCAGTGCGGAAGCGCTTGCCTCAGGAG
>CAXMPN010000290.1:0-1276 GCA_964195195.1 Pontiella sp.
GGTCTTGGAGACGCCGATGTCATCCGCCACCAGGTAAGTTCCGCCCCACATACCGGCGGTGATGGGGATGTCGATTCCCGTTTCTTCCTGTAATCGGTCCCGCACCATCTGCGCAGTCTGACCGAACAGTTCGTGAAGGTAGAACAGGTTGATGTTGCGTGGGCCGGCGAATAAGGTTTCGGGCAACTGCGTGTCAATACTCATCATGGGTGTGAAGTGTGTGCTGTTCGATTAATCGGTTACCGCCCCACGGGACGCCGTGGAAACCAGCTTGGCATATTTCGCCAACGCTCCGGTCTTGTATTTGATCGCCGGTGCCTGCCATTGTTTTTTACGTTTTGCCAGTTCCGCGTCGCTGACGTTGAGCTGGATCAGGTTCTTGTCGATGTCGATGGTGATGGTGTCGCCTTCCTGCACCAGACCAATGACGCCGCCGACTTGAGCTTCGGGCGCGACATGCTCGACCACCAGTCCATAGGACCCGCCGGAAAAGCGACCGTCGGTCAACAGTCCAACGGTTTCTCCCAGTCCCTTGCCGACGATGGCCGAGGTCGGGGCCAGCATCTCGCGCATGCCGGGTCCGCCTTTCGGGCCTTCGTAACGTATGACGACGACATCGCCCGCCTTGATCTTGTCACCGATGATCGCGTCCAGGCATTCTTCTTCCGAGTTGAAAATCTGCGCGGGGCCTTCGATGCGGTGCGTCTTGATGCCGGAAATTTTGGCGACGCATCCCTCTGGCGACAGGTTGCCCTTGAGGATAACCAAATGGCCTTCCTTCGACTTTGGTGTGCTGAGCGGCAGAATGACATCCTGTGTAGCCGCCGGTGCATCGGGAATATCTTTCAAGTTCTCCGCGACGGTTTTTCCGGTTGCCGTGATGCAATCGCCGTGCAGGATTCCTGCTTTCAACAACATCTTCATGACTTGCGGAATACCGCCCGCCTGATGCAAATCGATGGTTACGTATTTGCCGGAGGGTTTCAGGTCGCAGAAGTGCGGCACCTTTTTACGGATCGTCTCGAAATCGTCGATGGTCAATTCAACACCGATGCTATGCGCGATGGCGAGCAGATGCAGAACGGCATTGGTCGATCCGCCTACCGCCATAACCACGGCGATGGCGTTCTCCAGCGATTTGCGCGTGATGATGTCCGACGGCAGGATGTTTTCTTTTAACATTGTAAACAATGCCTTGCTGCTCTGCTGGGTGCTCAATTCTTTTTCTTTATCCTCGTTGGACATGGTGGAGCTGTAGGGCAGGCTCATTCCCATG
>CAXMPN010000291.1:0-1244 GCA_964195195.1 Pontiella sp.
GAATTAGGGCGTTAGGCGTTAGGCGTTAGGCGTTAGGCGTTAGGCGTGAAATTTTTTCGCCGTGCACTTGATTATATCAAAGAAAATCACGGTTCACGCGAAGCGAGGCTGGAGCCTGCGACAGCAACGGAACGAAGTGCAGTGGCAATCGTCATGCTTCACTCACAAATCCAAAAAATTCTGCAGCAGCAACTTGCCTTCTACCGTCAGGATAGATTCCGGATGAAACTGTACGCCGTGCACCGGATGTTCCTTATGCTGGACACCCATGATTTCACCCTCTGCGGTCCATGCCGTGATTTCGAGACATTCCGGAATAGAGTCACGCTCAATGATCAATGAGTGGTAACGGGTGGCGTCGAATGGACTGGGCAGCCCTTTGAAAACGCTTTTGCCCTCATGGATCATCGGTGAGGTTTTTCCGTGCATCAGGCGGTCGGCGCGGACCACGTTACCGCCATAGACATCGCCGATCGCCTGATGGCCAAGGCAGACACCGAACACAGGCAGACGCGGGCCGAACTCACGAACGATATCGCACGATATGCCGGCTTCGTTGGGTGTACAGGGTCCGGGACTGACCAGTACCTTCTCCGGGTTGAGCGCCACCGCTTCCTCCACGGTAATCTTGTCGTTTCTGTACACGCGCATTTCCGCGCCCAGCTCGCCCAGATACTGCACGAGGTTGAAAGTAAACGAGTCGTAGTTATCAATCACAAGGATCATTTTTTCTCTCGCAAAGGCGCAAAGACGCCAAGTTAAAGGCCATTTACGACCCGTGAAATCCCATGTTTTATCAGGGATTCACCAAAGTTAATCAGTAAACCAAGTTTCTTTTCCGAAAGCTTCAAATAAGTCAGCAACTGCTTCTTGTGAACATCCTTTACCCGCTCGACTGATTTAAGTTCAACGATAACCTTTTCATTAATGATTAAATCGGCTCGAAATCCCTCATCTAAAATCCGGCCTTTATACATGACTGGAACAGAAACCTGCCGCTCAACAGATAAACCTCTTCGTTCCAACTCATCCGCCAGAATTATTTCATAGACACTTTCCAGTAATCCCGGTCCGGTTTCCTTATGAATATGGAACGCTGCATCAATAACAATCTGAGCTATATCGTTTTCACTCATATCTTTGCGTCTTTGCGCCTTTGCGAGAGGCTTAGTCTGAAGTGCGGGCGGCGTGGTAGTGCTTGGCCAGCGCGAGCGCCTTCATCATGCCCCGGGCCTTGTTGCGCG
>CAXMPN010000292.1:0-1170 GCA_964195195.1 Pontiella sp.
AGTGAAAGAGCTGGTGAGTGTAGGCTCGAAAGCAGCCGTGAGCGGAAACGGCTATTTCATGGGGGAATTCACTGGGCTGGAGGCCACCATCAAGGATTCGACGCGCTTTCCCAACGAGCCGGGAAACTGGGCCTATTTCAGTTTCACCAACCCGGAAGGCTCCCCGCTTAAGGATGCGGTGAAACCTTTCGAGACGGCCAGCTGCAACCAATGCCATGACCAGTCGGCCAAAGACGACTTTGTGTTCACGCAATATTATCCGGTGCTACGCGCCGCCAAGGGCTATGGTTCGGGCGAACCGGAAGCAGCCGCCGAGCGGGGAACTGCCGTCAAAAAAGATACCTCGACGGGTATGCCGCAAAGCAAAGCGGACGACCGATGGAAAGCCACCGCCCCTACCCCTTCAAGCGTGGATAGTGAAGTGCCCGTGGATTTGAGCCAGTTGCTCCAGTACCTGCAATCCGGAACGTACAAAGCCTTTGCAGCACAGGAGTCGAAGGCTCATCCTTCCGAAGGTCCGCACACCCGAATCGACCTGCCGGTACGCGTTTTTATGAACGACCGAATTGCGGAGTCGATGAAGGCGGGGAACAAGACGCATCCAGCCGGCTCGGCGCTGGTTAAAGAAATGTTCTCCGAAAACCAAGAGCTTGCAGGATGGGCCGTGGCTGTGAAAACCCAGGATCAGACGGACGCAGGAAAAGGTTGGTTTTGGTATGAAATAACCAGCCCCACCGACCCGACAAAAGTCGTGGCAGCGGGCAACGGCGTTATGGGTTGTGTCAACTGCCACGCCAATGGCGACGATATGGTGCTAACCGCAATACCTCTCATGTAGGGAGGCAACCCGCGGCTGCCTTTCAGCAAGAACAACCCCAAGAAAAGGCTTTCCATGGGTTTTTAGTATTTTTTACTAGAGGCCATGCGGAGCATGTGAAGTTCATTGTTGATGAATGATTACTGATGGGGCAGGCAGGCCTCCGGCTTGCAGGGAATCACGTTGCAAGTCCCCTTAAATAATCTAAGCAGATTAACAAGTCATCCGGGTATTTGTACGTATTGACTTCACACCATGCGTTTAGCTTTCCATGCTGATCGAGAATCTCAATTTCTGAACTGAGTGGTGAGTCATCAATCCATATGAATTCTTCAGAGAGATCGATGGCCTCG
>CAXMPN010000293.1:0-1146 GCA_964195195.1 Pontiella sp.
GAACAGCATCCAGGCTGGACGGTGCGACGTTACACGTGCACCCGTGTAGGACAGTTCGCGAAGATTTAGCCTGATCGGGCAGCAACCGGTAAAGGCGCAGCGTTATTTGCATTCTGCGCTAGGTCCGCCACTTGCTTCTTCAGCTCATCGACGTCCGCGCGAAGAGTGCCGATCAATTGGCTCGCGTGCTCATGTGTGAGGGCCAGTTGGTTCAAGGCACCCTGCGTCTTTAGCAATTCTGTTCTCAGCCACTCCAGCTGCTCTGTCTTCTTCAGTTTTCTCCACGCTTTTCCCATACGTGCCTCCCATGCCGCCGCGTCCGCGAAATGCTTAAGTCTCCGGCGTGAACAATCACTAAGACTTAAGCTCTCAGAAGATCAAACTCAGCGCCAGCGCTCAAGCGATTATGTCGTGCGCTTGAAGCGCACCTCAACGCTCGGCCCCGAGCCCAATACCAATTCCTGTGACCCGGAATGGGGATTTCGCGTCGGCGATCTGTCTCTTTAGCGTTTTGCTCCGTCGCACTCGTTGAGATGGTCGGGCCTAGAGCACTGAATGTCCGCTTTGGGTCAGAAGCAGACATTTGAGCGTGCGCCAGCGATGTCCGCTTTACCCCCGAAAGCGGACATTTTGAGAGGCGGCGTCAATGTCCGCTAAGTGCCAAAAGCGGACATTGACCGTCCAGCCCGCCGTGACGTTGATCGCGTCAATGCACGGCCTCGCATCTTTCTCACATCCCCTTTGCCGCTAGCTACGACCCCATAACGCCCGCGCCGGTGCTCACGTACTGCGTGTGAATGCGGGCAATGTCGGGACGGGGTGTTCCCTACGGAACAGCCCGCATGGCGCCTTAACCTTATTGTTCCCTTGGTAACACGCGATCAAACAAGTGATAAAAGGAGCATTATCATGAACTTGGCGAAGAAAATCTTTGTCGCGACGGCACTCACTGGCGTCTGGGCTATGGCGGGTCTTGGAGCCGTACAGGCCGGAGATTCCTCCGCAGAAACACCAGTTTTCCAGCAGGACGAAGACCTGCTTACGCCGCAGGAGCGAGTCCTCTCTCGGAATCCCCATCGCCATCCAGGGTGGACGTGGATGACGGAATCTCAAGCCATTCTTCTTCTTAAAGCCAAGGGCTTCTCC
>CAXMPN010000294.1:0-646 GCA_964195195.1 Pontiella sp.
GACTCCCTCACGTGGGTTCGGGTCAGCTAAGCCGAGTGCCTGTTTGATTTTTTTGATCATAATAAATTAGTTAAATTGGTTAAATTGGTTTGTTGGAAATGGTTATTGGGGTGTGTTGGGAAGTTGCAATGCTTAGTTTCTATTGATTGTTAGGGGCCGATGATAGCCCAAAATTGGTATTTTATTCGGGAATGGGAATAGCGCGCGGAATGACTGACCCACGGGGGTCGATTTCTGCGCGGATAGTGGGTAGTGGTAGGTCTTCTGGTTCTTCTGGTTCAGGGTGAATGACGACGATGGCTGAGGCCTCTTCGCCCGTCTCGCCATCGGCCAAGAAGGCTGCGGCGAGTGGGTTGTCGTCAGGGAGTGAAATTTCGGAAATGAGGTCGGTGTTGCCGATGTATGGCAGTTGCTTTTTAAGTGGAAGCTTGTGGCCTTCTTCTTGGGCGAAGAGGCCAGTGAGGATGATTTTGACAAGCGGACCTGCTACTTTACCGCCGCTGCCACCACGTTTGACGGCGGCAACGACCACGTAGCGTGGGTTGTCGAATGGGGCGAAGGCTACGGTCCAGGCGACGTGCGTCTTGATGCCGAGGTCGGTGGTTTGTGCTGTGCCCGTTTTTGCTCCGATGATGATGCCATCGGG
>CAXMPN010000294.1:806-1139 GCA_964195195.1 Pontiella sp.
TCAGAAATTTGGATTCCGAGGTCATCGTGGCTGACTTTTCGCACGATGCGCGGCTGATAGAGCAGGCCACCATTGGCGACAGCACTGATGAGGGCGGCCATTTGTAGGGGAGTGGCTTCGGAGTCACCCTGGCCGATGGCTAACATGCCGGTGAGAGCGGGGGTCATGACTTTATTTCGGTAGCGACGTTGCCAATCGATACTGCCGGGGAGAATGCCAGCGGACTCGCGAGGGAGCCGGATGCCAGTCGGTTGGCCAAGACCTAACATGCTATAGGTGTCGACCATTTTTGCGATGCCAACAGTGTTCGCAATCTTCATGAAGTAGGGGTTG
>CAXMPN010000295.1:0-1112 GCA_964195195.1 Pontiella sp.
CCGATCGTCAGCGCCACCATCATGAGCACCAGGCGTTGGATCGACAGGGTAATCCCGGTCTGCTGGATCAGATGGTCGAGATCGGCGCCCCAACTGGATAACGGACCGAGGAATGAGACCGCGTCGCGCGGATCGCGGCGGAGAGTTTCGAAAACCTCACGCGTAGTCGCGCCGGAATCGAGCATCTGCATCCGGCGGTTGACGGAATCACGCCCGCCCCGGGTATCCGTCATGAGGAAATACAGCCCCTCCACGAGGAGCAGGGCCGCCAGGAATATGGCCCCGTAGATCAGATAAATGGTATCGAATGCCATGGCTGCGCCTACTCCATCGAGCGGTTGGGCTCGAACAGATCCGGCGAGATCTCGATGCCCCGGGTTTCGAACTCGTTCATGAATTGCGGCCGGATGCCGGTCGCGACAAATTCGCCATGAATGGTGCCGTCCGGATCCGTGGACCGGCGATTGAATTTAAATATCTGGTGCATGGTGACGACCTCGCCCTCCATGCCGGTAATCTCGTCGAGACTGATGAGCCGGCGTTTGCCGTCACTCATGCGCTCGATCTGGATCACGACGTGAAGCGCCGAGGCGATCTGGCCGCGCATGGAGCGAGTCGGCAGATCGAAGCCGGACATGCCGATCATCTGCTCGAGCCGGGTCAAGGCGTCGCGACTGGCATTGGCGTGAATCGTGGTCATCGAGCCTTCGTGGCCGGTGTTCATGGCCTGCAGCATGTCGAAAGCCTCGCCGCCGCGAACCTCGCCGACGATAATCCGGTCCGGGCGCATACGCAGAGCATTTTTGACCAGATCCCTCTGAGTGATCTCACCTTTGCCTTCGATATTGGGCGGAGGCCGGGGGCAAGGAGCCGAACTCCACCAGTTTGTCCATGTTAATAGGTGTCCTGGCAAACTTACGAATTGAGAGCAACGGCCCATCCACGGCCAATGGCGGAACAATCGCGTTGACGCGGGAACCGTCAGCCAAGCGGGCGTCCACCATGGGTGAGGATTCATCGACCCGGCGCCCGACCGCGGCGACAATCTTGTCGATAATCCGGAGCAGATGGCGATCGTCCTTGAAGGTCACCGGCGTATGATCCAACCGTCC
>CAXMPN010000296.1:0-680 GCA_964195195.1 Pontiella sp.
CCGCGCCACGCCTCGCCCAAGAAGGGCCGACGTTGAGGTCACAACCGGCCTGACCGTGTCATGCCCGCGAAAGCGGGCATCCAGTAACCACAGGCACCTGAGGTCTAAGCCCGCATTTCCCAGATGAAGCACTGAGTTGCGCAGCTCTCATACCGATTCAGATATAAGATTCAGCAGCTTATATCATTGGATCGAGGGCAATCATGGCGCATCCAACGGGTGAATCGGAATCCAACGCCCCCCGGCTTAATTTCGACCGCCGACTGAAGCTCGAGTTCCACGGTTCCAGGATCACCTCCGACGCCGGATTGCTCGCCTATCGCGAACTCGATGACGTCCTCGGCCTGATGGTAATCGCGGGTCAGCACCTGGCCGACACGCGGGCAGGCAAGAACGGTCGGCATGTTCTGATCGGGATGCTACGGCAATCCGTGTTCGGTCGCCTTGCCGGATACGAGGACGTGAACGATGCCGACCGGCTCGGACGTGATCCGGCAATGCGTTGGATTGTCGGCGGTCGCGCCGTAGCGAAGCAGGCCGCATCCACCAGCCAGATGGGGCGCTTCGAGACAGAGGTGCTGACTCGGGCCGAGAACCTGGTGGCGCTAGCTGACCTGCCGGGACGCTGGATCGACACCGTGCATAGCCGCCGCCCGGTGAAGGCGGTGATGCTGGACATG
>CAXMPN010000296.1:690-1106 GCA_964195195.1 Pontiella sp.
CCCAACCTACGGCGATCAGGCAGGCACCGCCTATAACGGGCACTTCGCCTGTACCTGCTATCATCCGCTATTCGTGTTCAATCAGTTTGGTGATCTGGAACGGTGCGCGCTTCGTCCGGGCAACGTCCATAGTGCCGACGGCTGGCGACTCACGCTGGAGCCGGTTGTTGCGCGTTATCGGGATCGCGATCTTCGCCGCTACTTCCGCGCCGATGCCGCCTTTGCGAACCCCGAGGTCTACGAGTTTCTGGAGGCCGAAGGCTACAAGTACGCCATCCGATTGCCCGCCAACAAAGTGCTGCAAGAGAGCATCGGCTGCTTGCTCAAGCGCCCCGTCGGTCGCCCTCCCATCGAGGTCCGACGGTACTACGCCAACTTCAGCTATCAGGCGCAAAGCTGGAAGATACCGCGCCGCG
>CAXMPN010000297.1:0-325 GCA_964195195.1 Pontiella sp.
CTGGTTGACCGGAACGTGCGCGCCGCAACGGCGGTTCGGACGTCAGTGCGAGGCGTGCTCGCGAGCCCGATGACGATGGCGCTGTGGGGTCTTTTTGTTGCAGCGGCTCTTGCAGTCGGCACCTTGCCGTTTTTCCTTGGCCTGGCCGTCGTTTTGCCCGTTCTTGGCCATTCGACTTGGCATTTGTATCGCAAGGTCGTGAGCGCTGATGAGGTAATTTGAGTTGACTCGTCCTTAGTTCGACCAGCGCTAGCGTTAAAGAGTCCCGCCAAAATCTTTATGATCCGGAGCATAAGCAGTGCCGCGCTGCCGCCCATCATGACGC
>CAXMPN010000297.1:341-607 GCA_964195195.1 Pontiella sp.
AGTTCGCGGCCGAGCACAACTGCGATATGGAACGCCGCTGCTCACAATCGCGCGACCGCTGAGATGCACGCGATGTGATGTCCGCTTTTAGCACTTAGCGGACATCTAAGCCGCCTCTGAGAATGTCCGCTTTCGGGGGTAAAGCGGACATCCCCACGCACGTCGCGCTCGGATGCAACTCTCTCAATAAGGCCCCGCCGCGATGCCCTCCAAGCGGATCGCCGCGAGGCCCTCGTCATAGCCGCGCGCCGTATTTTCCGCTGCGT
>CAXMPN010000297.1:648-1094 GCA_964195195.1 Pontiella sp.
GCCCCCGTCACCCCACCCCGCGATTTTTGCCCGCCTGGCGACGTCGTGGATCTCCAGTTCCAGCAGCTCCATTTGCAGATCTGGGCCGACGTCGACGAAGCCGTTGATGAGATCGCTCCCCAGCGCCTCCTCGGCCATCGCACCCAGCAAGTCGGAGACGGGCAGCATCAAGCGTTTGACGTGCGCCTCGCTCTTGGTCCACACGCGGATCTGCACGCCGGTGCGCACGAACGGGTTCTTGTTGTAGGTGTTGGTGACAGTGTCCTCCCATGCGCGCGAGGCCGCTAGGCGTATGGGCCAGCAACCGCGGTTGTGACCAAAGCGGCGGTCCACTCCGCCCGCCGCGTTGTAGGTCACGACCGAGACGGGCCAATCGGTTGCCACCACGCACCACGCGTGGGGGCCGAGCGTCTTGAATGCGAGCTTTTTGTGCTGGGACCAGCGAT
>CAXMPN010000298.1:0-698 GCA_964195195.1 Pontiella sp.
GTTGCCGTTGCGTCGTCTCAGCGCTATCCTACAGGTTGAACCTAGGTTTAAGGTCAAGGGGTATGATGGGTACCAGACTAACGGTTGGCGTGATTGCCAGGCGCGTCGGCATACGTCCCTCGGCAGTGCGCTTCTACGAGCGGCAGGGCCTGGTCGCCTCGGAGCGGCTTGCAAACGGCTATCGGACTTTCGACCGAGACGCCGTCAAGGTTTTGAGCTTCATCGGCCGCGCCAAAGCTCTCGGCTTTTCACTTGAGGAGGTACGCGAAATCCTGTCGGTGAGCCGAACAGGCACCGAACCCTGCGCGCGTGTGACGAAGATGATCGAGCGCAACCTTGCGGGCATCGAGCAACGAATTGCGCAGCTCACAGCGCTGCGGCGTCAGCTTCGTGCGCTCACCAACAGTCCAGCGCGCAAGCCGCGCTTGGAAGCGATCTGCTCGATCATCGAGAGCGATTGATAGCGCGGCTGTCCCTAGTTCAACGAGGGTGGACCCGTAAGCAAAGAGGACCGGCTAGAGAAGGCCGGACGTCGCTGGGGACGCATATCAGGGATGTCCGCTTTACCCCCGAAAGCGGACATTTTGGAAAGAGGCGGCCATCATATCCTGGAAGTGCCCGGTCGAGCCCATGAGCTGGCGATGGTGCCGAGACCACTGCCGAGCTGACGTTCAACCCGGACCTGTTGATCCAAGTTA
>CAXMPN010000298.1:708-1065 GCA_964195195.1 Pontiella sp.
AAACGAATCGGCGCCGGACGGTGACCACCAAAGCAATTGCTGCGACACTTGTCAGTGAGCAACGCTTTAATGAGAAGCGGCAGCTTGCCAAGCCGCCTAATTCGCCCGCCGGGCGCACTGAGAAGCCAAGGAGCCTGCCTATGAGCGGTGACGCCCTCACTAATTCGGAGCCACTCAAGCGAACGCCACTCCATGGCCTGCATGAGGGTCTCGGCGCGCGGATGGTTCCTTTCGCCGGCTACGAGATGCCGCTCCACTTTCTGCCAGGTGTCCTAAAGGAACATCTGCACACGCGCGCGGCCGTCGGTCTGTTCGATGTCTCGCATATGGGACAGATCGCCTTGCGTGCACATTCTG
>CAXMPN010000299.1:0-278 GCA_964195195.1 Pontiella sp.
CCACGCCTTCTTGAAGCCCCGGCGTGCCATGCCGCTGTGTTGAACAGCAAAGAGGCCAAGAAGCAGGACGTTGACGACCAGCGCCTCACCTAAAGGTCCCACCGATCCACTGTCGATGGACTTCGGCACCCAGTAGTTGGCGACGAAACCAATCGCATAAGCGACGCTCGCCATTGCGATCAGGTAGGCGATAATGCCGAATAAGAGGATCACGACGGGGCCCATGGGCGCCTCCCCACCACGATGTGTTCATCGCTCAGATCCGCCATCTTCGGCTA
>CAXMPN010000299.1:344-599 GCA_964195195.1 Pontiella sp.
GAGACGGGAAAGTGCGAAGGGCGCAAAACCCATGCCGAGAAGCGGCGGGGCGGTGGTACTCGCCAATAAGCAATACACCAGCTGTCCACTCGTAGGGGTGCACTCCAGAGAATGTCCGCTTTCGGGGGTAAAGCGGACATCGGATTGATTAGCGACGTGCTAGCGAGCGGTTTGACAGGTCAAACAGTTTAGGCATCCGTCTCGGCACGCACGGCGTGTGACGGATGACGCCTGCTCGGTCCCGGTGATGACCTT
>CAXMPN010000299.1:722-1045 GCA_964195195.1 Pontiella sp.
GGTCTATACCCAAGCCCTCCTGCTCACGCCGGGTGTCTGGTCAAGACGGGGCCAGTTCAGTTGTTCAGAGTTTACCCAGCCTAAAAGCAGTCCTTGCGCACATGCTCCCGAATCAACTCCTTCAATCGCTCAACATTCTTGATCTCTTGCTGTTTAAGCTCAGTCCAGAATGCTTTGACGTGAGGGGCATCCTCGGCATTCGCTATGTGCTGATCATAACGCCAAACACCATCTAACCGTTTGCTAAGCTCGTGTATCAAGTCGTGGTCGTGATTTCTGATGAGTTTTGTCTCACCGTAATGTTCCGTTGTTTTCTCCTGCAT
>CAXMPN010000300.1:0-1014 GCA_964195195.1 Pontiella sp.
CGAGCCGGACTTCGAAAAATCCGGTTTCACGATTTGCGTCACACATTTGCTTCGCTGCTAATCGCAAATGGCGAAGATATTGTCAGGGTATCGCGGTTGCTCGGTCATTCGTCGCCGACAGTCACGTTGAATGTCTACTCGCATATGCTGCCGAAAGAGCACTATGGGAGCGCTGACCGTCTCGTTAACCTTGTGTTTGGATCTAAAGACGACTCGCAGGAAAGGACGGACAGTGGTTGACGACTCAGATGCTGCGTTGGCGAGGGATGAAATAGCCCTGCTCAGACGCGTGATTTGGAAGCTCAGTAAACTGACTATCGAGCGCGGTCATACACGAAGAAGGTCGACTGAAAGCGAACAAGACAACGAAGCCGGCGAAATGCTCGTTTTGCGGCCGGTCACAGGATGAAGTCGATCAGTTGATCGCTGGGCCAACCGTGTATGTCTGTGATGCGTGCGTTTCACTATGTGCCGAGATACTAAAAGATCATTCGTAGATGTCCGCTTTACCCCCGAAAGCGGACATTAGGCTAGTATTGGTCTGAACGACCGCTAATGACCCAAAGCGGACATCAGCGGACGAACGGATGTTTTTGAGATTGCGCGAAGCGGCGATGTCTCCTTCACCACTTTCGACAGCCTGCTCGATATTGATCTGCCCGAGATTGATCCGGTCAAGCGTGCTTCTGTCGAGTCTGATACTCGCGTCGGCCGCGCTCTCTTGCTTATCGAGCGTGTAGTTCATAACGCCGTTCTCAATGTAGACTACGAACGATTGATCTCGGTCCGGCATTTCGAAGTTGAGTGTTATCACCCTTCCTGCAGCCTCCGGGTGATTGAGCCGCACGCCGAGATAGTCGAGGTAGGTCTCAAGCCCCAGGTTCTGCACGATATCAGGAGAGGATGTATCAGGAGTGGCGACGGCATTCACGCCGTGACGAAGTTCTTTCGCCCCTGAAAGGTAGAAATTGCGCCACGGTCCACTTTCGGCTTGGTAGCCGAGCTGTTCATAGG
>CAXMPN010000301.1:0-565 GCA_964195195.1 Pontiella sp.
GCGCCGGTCGATGTCGGCGGCGACTGCTTGGCGCAGCTCCGGGATGCCGTTGGCCGGTGTGTAGCCGTGGTGGCCGTCCTTCAGTGCCTTGATGGCGGCCTCGACGATATGCTCCGGGGTCGGAAAATCCGGCTGACCAATACCGAGATTGATGATCGAGCGGCCCTGGGCTTCCAAGGCCTTCGCGCGGGCCAGGACTTCGAAGGCACTTTCGGTGCCAAGGCGGCCCATGGCCGCGGCAAGCTTCAACATGTTATACCAATGATCCTTAATATCTCCCCGGCCGAATCTTACGCTGCGGGAGACCCTAGCGGCAAGCCGCGCGGGGCGTGCTTGACGCGCTTTGGCGCGAGTGATTTAACGGGGCCCGGAGCGGGGTCGAACCGCTTCGTCGCGGCGCCGGCGCCGCGAATTCTCGATGGTGGCTGTAGCTCAGTTGGTTAGAGCGCCTGGTTGTGGTCCAGGAGGTCGCCGGTTCAATCCCGGTCAGCCACCCCAATTTTTCCAATAACTTACGAGTATTTTGGGCCAGCGATTCTGGCCCTTTCCTTTTGTTGGAGTGACA
>CAXMPN010000301.1:649-1011 GCA_964195195.1 Pontiella sp.
CTGCGTTCTGGCGCTCTTGCGCCGCCGGCGACGTGGTGGCGGTGCTGAGCGGCGGCAAACCCGAATACTACGAGATCGCCGATCCACTGCTCTATTCCTCGCTCACGCATCTGAACCGTCCGGCCAAACACTGGCTGATCCGCCCGCTCTACCATCCCCAAGCGCATCGGCCCCCAAGCGCATCGTGAGTGGGGGTTCGGCGGAGGGAATCGGCCTCACGGTCTGGCCTTCCTCGTCCAACCGGAAGTTGGATGCGAGTCTGCCAGGTGCTCCCCCGATCTCACGAAAATCACGGTCTATGAGCGCGCCGCTACTCGCTTTGCGCGATCATCTCACGAAAACGTGATAACGCTACTAATTGT
>CAXMPN010000302.1:0-368 GCA_964195195.1 Pontiella sp.
AATGTGACGGGTTCCCATATCCGGGTTAGCCGGGTGATTCGGCACTTCCAGTTCTTCGGTCTCACCTTCAGGATAGTTTTCAATTATCACCTTGAGAGGCCTTAGTACCGCCATTGCCCTTGGTGCCACGGGATCGAGATTTTCGCGAATGCAGTTCTCCAGGGCTACCAGTTCAATGATGTTGGCTTTCTTTGTGATGCCCACTGAGCCGATGAAATTACGGATAGAGGCGGCGGTGTAGCCACGGCGTCGCAGCCCGGAAAGGGTAGGCATTCTCGGGTCGTCCCATCCGTTCACATGGCCCTGTTCCACGAGCTGGGTCAGCATGCGTTTGCTCATCACCGTGAAATCCAGGTTTAACCGGGAAA
>CAXMPN010000302.1:398-1005 GCA_964195195.1 Pontiella sp.
CTGAAATATTCTCAATAAACCACTCATACAGTGCCCTGTGATCTTCGAACTCCAGGGTGCACAGTGAATGGGTCACCCCTTCTATGGCGTCGCCCTGGCCATGGGCGAAGTCGTACATCGGGTAGATGCACCAGGTGTCACCAGTGCGCTGGTGGGTATGATGACGGATCCGATAAAGGACGGGGTCTCGCAGGTTAATATTCGGCGAAGACATATCAATTTTTGCCCGCAGTACATGTTCGCCATCGCTGAATTCTCCGGCTTTCATTCGCGCAAACAGGTCCAGGTTCTCGTCAACGCTTCGTTCGCGATAAGGGCTGTTTTCGCCGGGCTGTGACAGGGTTCCGCGGTGCTGGCGTATCTGCTCGGCAGACTGGCTGTCGACGTAGGCCAGACCTTTTTCAGTCAGCTCAACAGCATAGCGATGGAAATCGTCGAAATAGTCCGAGGCGTGGGCAATTCCCGACCACTGATACCCCAGCCAGCGAACGTCCTCTTCGATGGCGGCGACAAATTCAGCGTCTTCCTTTACCGGATTGGTGTCATCGAATCTCAGCATGCACTTTCCCTGGTAGTCGTCCTTTATGCCAAAGTTGAGCCAGATTGC
>CAXMPN010000303.1:0-982 GCA_964195195.1 Pontiella sp.
TCCGTAACGATCTTGTCCGCCGTTTGCGGCTCTGTGATATCTCCGGCCACGATGGCGACGCGATCGGATTGGCCGAGTTGCTGTGCCGCACGTTGGAGCTTGGACTCCGTGCGACCGTTGAGCACCACCGTGTCGCCCTGTTCCAGGAACTGCTCGGCGACGGCATAGCCGAGCCCCGTCGCGCCGCCGGTCACGATCACGGTCTTTCGTTTGATGTTCGTTGCCATGTCATACTCCTCTGAACGTGAATGGAATGGGTTCGACCTAAGGTCTCGGGCATTCCTTGATGTCCGCGGAGAGGGTAGAGGTTTAAGCCGGAATTCCCCAGATGGCTCATCCCAATTGCCGAAATTGGTAGCAACTTGCTACGAAATGGCCCAGCCCTCAGACCGCTTCGACGATCTTGCGGTACGCATTCTCGGGGAACGCCTTGACGGTGGTGGTGCGCACGTTGCCAAGCGCTCCGAGCCTGAGGACAAAGGTGGCCGCCGTCGCGTCGTCCGGAAACTCGGATATGGCGACGAGGTCGTAGGCGCCCATCGTCAGGTAGAGATCGCCCATCTTCCCACCGAGTTCCTCAGCCGCCTTGCGGGCCGCGTCCACTCGGCCGGGTGACTTCTTGACGTTGCGCAAACCCTGGTCGGTGTAATTCATCAGGCTGATATAGGTGGGCATGGCTTTCCTCCCTGTGAAATATGTCGGTTTGGCGTGGATGAGGGCGGGCGGTCTCATGGCCGACCGCCCTGTGGTTCACGATCCTAGCACGAACGATGACCCGGATCGGCCCTTCGGTCACGTCGCCCCCCATGTCTGCTTGGGGTCAAAAACGGACATCCCGCGACATAGCGATTTATGTCCGCTTTAGGGGGCAAAGCAGACATCCAAAGGGCACTGTCGGGATTTCGCGATCCGAATGTCCGCTTTCGGGGGTAAAGCGGACGTAATGGCTCACCTCTCCGCATGTCTGCTTATAGCCAGAAGC
>CAXMPN010000304.1:0-970 GCA_964195195.1 Pontiella sp.
TCCCGCGAGAAGGAAGGCTATCAGGACCGTTTATGCAAGGAGGATACAGGTTTGAGACGGCTTCGTTGCGAAGTTGCCATGGGCGGTTTCGTGTGGGTGTGCCTGAACGACAAGCCGGAAAGTTCGCTGGAGGAATGGGCGGGCAAAGCATTTGAGTGCATTCGCGAGTCGATCGATGCCGAGCCGCTTGAGGTTTTCCACTATCACAAGGCGATTATCAACACGAACTTCAAGCTCTGGCACGACACCAACAGTGAATTTTACCACGACTTCATGCACTACCATAATCGTGTTACGGGTTTTAACGACGAGTACTTCGCGCGCAAGAATATCGGCTTCGAGCACGGGCATGTGAACGTGACCTCCTTCGAGGTGAACTATGACGAGTATGAAGGGGTCGAATCGCGCGAAGAACTCTCATTCCCGAAATTCCCGCCAAACCAGTGGTTCATGATCGATCTGTTCCCGGGGATGAATTTCAACCTTCGCGGGTCGGCGCTCCGGTGCGATATCATGACGCCGCTCGGACCGAATAAGGTGATGATTGAATTCCGAGGCCTGGGTGTGAAATCCGACACTGCTAAGGATCGTCAGACCAGGATCGACCATCACAACTCGATCTGGGGGCCGTTTGGCCGCAATCTGCATGAAGATCTGATCGGCGTTACAGGGCAGGGCGCCACCATGCGAACCGGCACCGAGCCGCGCCGCATTCTTCACGGACGCCATGAAGATAATTTTATCCACGACGAGGTAGGTTTGCGTCACTATTACGATGAGTGGGGCAAGTGGATGAACCGCCTTCCGAGCGATCCGATGCAGGAATACAAGGCCCCAGCGGTAGCCGCAGAATAGACAAGACAGGGTCGAAGCCAGCCCGGCATCTATACACCGGAAACGGAGGGACAGTGTCTGATGACAATCCGGCCCGTACCGGCAGTTAAATTCTGAGGGTTATTCAATGAGCGCT
>CAXMPN010000305.1:0-636 GCA_964195195.1 Pontiella sp.
TTGGACTGTGCATGTTCGCCGCCGCTGTTGTGGGCATTCTGTCCACGACGGTATCAGCTGGGACCGGAAACCCAATGGGGAAAGTCCGGTTCCTAGTCACTTTCACCTGCCCTGGAGATCTGGAAACGGAGGGAGACCGGATTTGGAAGAGCCACATAGCTTTTTTGCAGGCCACTCACCCCCGCGAGGGACCAAAGGCGCTTTTGAGCTACGACGTATCCAAGACGCCGGAGCTTTCGGACCCGTTTGTTCTAGATTCTAAGCCCACTGGAAATGTCATCTTCGTGTTGACGGAAGTCTATGAGACCGATGCGGGCGTTGTTAATCACTTCGATCTGTCCGAAGCCTCCTGGAAAGATTTTCAAGCATGGAATGACTTTGCGGCAAAATGCAAAACCACAAAAGTTGGAGCCGCGAAGATTTTTAACTCGCTTTGGTAGAGTTTTTGCGCCTTTAAACGGTAGCTGGTATGGGAACCCAATACCAAAAAGGGGGGTGGGGGTCAGATTTAGACCCCCGGTCACCCCTCCCATGCGGCCAATAACGTACCAGGACCAGCTGTGACGATTGCAGGCTTGGGCCTTCAATCATTCGCTTGATTGATTGAGTATGAAAGGGACGCCCGTGCTCATTGAC
>CAXMPN010000305.1:724-966 GCA_964195195.1 Pontiella sp.
GCGCAGGTCCGCATTGAAGCACCTGGATTTCGCGGTGGCGGCTCAATCGGTCAATGTCCGCTTATGGCACTTAGCGGACATAAACGCCGCCTCTGAGAATGTCCGCTTTCGGGGGTAAAGCGGACATCTCTAGCACCCTCTCAAATGTCCGCTTTTGACCCAAAGCGGACATTTCGGCTTGCGTCAGACGCTGCTGCCCTCATGGATAAGTGCTAGATCACGGCGGCCACGGACTTGAGCCG
>CAXMPN010000306.1:0-959 GCA_964195195.1 Pontiella sp.
TAAAAGTATTTGCTCCAACCGGCCGTGCTAGAGGCAATCGTCTAGACCGTCAGGTAATAGGCAAATGCGCTCAGTACCAACATACCGACCCCAACCCAATACGATCACCCCGAAAACACGGTCTAGGCCGAGTAATCGCCTCGCCATTGGATGTCTCCCTGCGCTCGTTTTATACTCGTTGAGGTCTTTTTTTAGCACTTAATGACAGTTTTTGTCTAGTTGCGGTTTTTTCAGGACTTTTTCAGCAGTCTACAAAAAGAAAAGCCCCGCCAGATTGGGGCCAGTCGAATGGAAAATAACATTGGTGTCGAGAGTCTGCCGCAAATTCGGATGTCATAGCAAGTCTCCCCCGCTTTCGGTGCGGCCTCCGCCCCGGCCGAGGATGCTAGGCGCCCGCCTGGCCGAGACGGGGTCGACGGGCCGCGCGCCGATTGACGCGGGCAGATCAAGGACATCGTCTCGATCCGCGAGCGGCCGGCATCGGTCGAGGATCGCGCCGTGCCTGGCCACTGGGAGGGCGACCTACCGTCAGGGCCGCAGAACAGTTACATTGCCACCCTGGTGGCGGGCTCAGTAATCCCACTTGCACTTGACACCGATGTCGCTTTCTCCGGTGATGCCGACTTCGCTCTCCACCGAGATGTTGGGCGTCACCTCGATCTCGATGGCAACCGCTCCGGGCTCGTCCGTAACGCCCTGCTTGACCCCGAGGTAGACACCCTCGGCCGCGTACGTGCCGGCCTCGACGCTCGGTCCGCCCGATTCGGAGTCGTCCCCGCCCGTGATTCGCAGCACGTCCACGCCGATTAGTTTGCGCGCCGAATCCAATATGCTGCCCGTGCCGCCCGCACCGGCCAGCTCGGCCACCGCGATGGCGAGCTGAGCGGCTTCCAGAGCGCTCAACTGGCCCTGCTTTTTGCCGAAGAGAACCGTCGAGACGATTTCGTCCTGCGGCAATT
>CAXMPN010000307.1:0-947 GCA_964195195.1 Pontiella sp.
GCGCCGGGGCATCGGCCCGCTTTGCGATCACAGTCCCCACAAGCGCAGCGGGTTCGGATAAAATAGCCAGAAGCCACGTTAATTCCACGAAACCCCGATCAAACAGGGGCATTTGACACCCTCGGAGGAAAGAGCACATGTCGGACGACAAAATCTACCCCGTTCCAGCTGATACGGCCCGGCGCGCCCATCTGAACGACGCCCAATACCGCGAGATGTACCAGCGGTCGATCGACGACCCGGAAGGCTTTTGGGCCGAGCAAGCCAAAGAGTTCGTGACGTGGTCGAAACCGTGGGACCGAGTTATGGAGTGCGACTTCCATAAAGCCGATATCCGCTGGTTCGACGGCGCCAAGCTCAACGTTTGCTATAACTGTGTGGATCGGCATCTCGACAATCGGGCGGATCAGGTTGCCATAGTTTGGGAAGGCGATAACCCCAACACCGATAAGAAAATCACCTACCGCGAGCTGTATGAAGACGTCTGCAAGTTCGCCAATGTGCTGAAATCACGGGGCGTAGCGAAAGGCGACCGCGTGTCGATTTACATGCCGATGATTCCCGAGGCGGCCGTCGCGATGCTGGCCTGCACCCGAATCGGAGCGGTACACTCCGTTGTGTTCGGCGGGTTTTCTCCCGAAGCGCTAAAGGACCGAATCCTGGATTCCGACTGTCAGGTCGTGATTACCGCCGACGAGGGCCCGCGCGGCGCCAAGAACGTGCCGCTGAAGGCGAACGTCGACAAAGCCTTGGAACAGTGCCCGAATGTACACACTACCGTGGTGGTACGCCGCACCGGTGGCGATGTGCCGTTCGATGCGCAGCGCGATGTCTGGTACCACGAGGCGATGCAACAAGCCTCGGCGGATTGCCCACCCGAAGAGATGGACGCCGAAGATCCACTGTTTATTCTCTATACCTCAGGATCCACCGGCAAACCGAAGGGC
>CAXMPN010000308.1:0-940 GCA_964195195.1 Pontiella sp.
TTCTGGGTATTTACGAGATGGACCATGAACATTGGGCGATGGACGGCGCGCCGTGGGACTATGGGATGGAGCTATTTCAGGAACAGACCGACCGGATCGAAAACGAGTTGATCATGGGGTTTGAGCGTTACCCGGCGCTGCAAGAAGTCGGCGTCAAAACCTGGGTCAACGGCGCCTTCACATTCAGCCCCGATGGCAATCCGCTGGTGGGTCCGGTCCCCGGCAAGCGCGGCTATTGGTGCGCCTGCGCCGTGATGGCAGGTTTCCTTCAGGGTGGCGGCGTCGGCAAAACGCTGGCCGAATGGATGATCGAAGGCGAACCCGAGGCCGATGCCTGGCCGATGGACATCGCGCGCTATGGAAAATTTGCTGAGAATAAGCAGTATATCCGCGAAACCACCGGCCAGTTCTATTCCCGCCGTTTCGTGATGTCCTATCCGAACGAACAATTGCCCGCAGGCCGCCCGCTGAAGATGGCGCCCGCGCACGACGCGATGACAGCCGATGGCTGCCGCTGGGGCAATAGCTGGGATTTGGAGACGCCGCTTTACTTCGCGCCGTCGAAGGACTTCGTCGAAAACCTGACGCTTAAGCGATCGAACGCGCATGATATCGTGGCGGACGAATGCAAAAACGCCCGCGAAAATGTCGGCATGGTCGATATCACCGGGTTCAGCCGCTACGAGGTCACCGGGCCAAACGCTGAAAGCTGGCTTGACCGGATGATGGCGTCGAAACTGCCCGGTCCGGGGCGTGCGCGGCTTGCACCAATGCTGGCTGAAAACGGACGGCTGAAGGGCGATCTTACGATCTTCAACTGGGGCGATGGCATCTGGTGGATCATGGGGTCTTACTATCTGCGCGCCTGGCATATGCGCTGGTTCAAAGACCATCTGGAGAGCGGCGTTTCCGTGCGCGATCTGGGTGAAGATATGTGCGG
>CAXMPN010000309.1:0-328 GCA_964195195.1 Pontiella sp.
GGAAGAGATCTTCGGCCCTGTGGTCGCGGCCATTCCATTTAAGGAGCTAGATGATGATCTGGTCAGGGCTGCCAATGATACCATCTACGGCTTGGCAGCCGGCGTCTGGACCAGGGATATCGGCAAGGCCCATTCGCTGGCAGCGAAGCTCAAGGCGGGTACAGTCTGGATCAACTGCTATAACATCTTCGATGCGGCGTTGCCCTTTGGCGGCTACAAGCAGTCCGGCTGGGGACGTGAGATGGGACATGACGCCCTTGATCTCTACACCCAGAAGAAGGCTGTCTGCGCGGCCCTGTGACAGCGTCGTGCACCCTATCAAAACAAG
>CAXMPN010000309.1:338-645 GCA_964195195.1 Pontiella sp.
AAACCCATATCTCGACATCGTGCTGTTGCTTGCGATCACGCTCTTCGCCCTGATCGGCCTCTGTTATTTTTTGGGAGCCCTCGTCAACACACAGATTGGCGCGTTGTCCTTCGAAAAGGTCGAGTCGCGAATGAGCGACGTCATTCCCGGCTACGAGATCATTGCAAACCTGCTGCGCGGCATGGCTGGAAACAAGATGTCCTACCAGCCAGCCCTGATCACTCTTTCCGCGCCCGGAACCGCAGTGCTTGGTTTCATCATGGAAGATGAAGGCGATCCGTATCTCACCGTTTTTGTTCCGACAGCT
>CAXMPN010000309.1:692-926 GCA_964195195.1 Pontiella sp.
GCAAACCGTTCCTTGAAGCGCTCCTTTCGTGGCCACGGCGCGATCGGTCAATGTCCGCTTTTGGCACTAAGCGGACATCTGAGCCGCCTCTGAGAATGTCCGCTTTCGGGGGTAAAGCGGACATCGAAGACCGAACGGTGATCGCCTGACGCAACAGGCCGGCGAGAGGGCCTCGTGAGAAGCTAGTACTCCTCAGGGCGTTAAGCCCAAGCGCCCAAGCGCTTGAGGTTGTTT
>CAXMPN010000310.1:0-920 GCA_964195195.1 Pontiella sp.
GGAATTTTACCAGCAGATTACCGGGCTGGAACCGATACTGCACTTGAGTGCGGCCTACAGCCTTGCCGCCGATATATACGGGCAAGAGCCGCTGTTGGCAGATGTGGTAAACGATCCGGACAATGTGAACGCGTTGTTGGATCATCTTGGCGACAAGGTGCTCGGGCCGTGGATGGACCACCATATCGAGACCTTTCCGAACGGCTGGGTTGAATTGTCGGATGCGTCGGGCTCTCCGTTCTTCATCGGGCCGGAAAATTGCAAGAATATGTCGATCCGCTCGATCCGGCACATGCTGAGGGACAAACCATATGCCGAGCGTGTGTTTGACAACAATTACCGCGGGGATTTTGTGGCCGAGGTAAAGAAGAAGACCCGCGCCTCGCGGCGCAAAGTTGCGGAAGGTGCAAATGTCGACCGGGGTAGCCTGCTGGAGTTGACGGAAGCAAAGGTCAGCGTCAACCCGGTCTTCATCATGCGTCTTGAGGCGGACAAGGTGGATATCTCGTTTTACGAAGAACAGGCCATCCAGCGGAACCTCCCCCTGACATCCGGCATCGGCTCGCCCCAGATCGACCGGAACAGCATTGAGGATCTGGACGCCACAAAGGCAGAGATTGCCGAAGAAGCCCGGTCCTTTGTCGATGCGATCAAGCGCGTCTGCGAAACGATCGACCTGCCCGAAGACAGCCATGTCGGGGCCCCTTGGCCCAGCCATATCTATTTCGAAGACGTCAACGAGCAATCGCAGTTCGAACTGGTCGAAATCATCCTGGACGAAGTCTACAAATGCGCGCCGATTGAACGGCGGGCATGAGAGGCTATTGCCATGAACGCGCCACTCGCCGAACGCCGCTCACGTGCTGCCAATCGGTCCGCCACCAGAGTAATGGTTCTGGTGGCCGATAGCGTGTCCCTGA
>CAXMPN010000311.1:0-910 GCA_964195195.1 Pontiella sp.
TGGTACGCACGTGGCAACGGTGACGCACAAGCGGTCTGGTCGAAATCGTCGCCACCCTGTTCGACCTCCGCGGCGACCGCTTCGAGAGCGGGTACAATGTTGTCCCAGTGATCGAGGGCGTGCTGCAGGGTTGGCGCAATATTGCTTGCGGGCCGACAAGTTTTCAGGTCACGTGAAACGATAACGAGTTCTCCGTCCCGATCGTTTTTCAATGAAGCCAGTTTCATGGCAGCTGTTCCGTAAACTCCAGTTCGTGCAACCAGGCCGCATGGCGGGGCGCTTTTTTAGTCTCGCTCCACTCTTCAAGCATGGCCGGTGCAACTCGCTTCAGTTCTTCGATCTGCTCCTGCGTCTGCGTGTTGGCGACGAGCTCGAGGCGATGACCGTTCGGATCAAAGAAATAGATCGACTGAAAAATACCGTGATTAGTCGGTCCGATGACATCGATGCCCTGCGACTCAACCTGTTGCCTGGCCGCTAGCAACGCGTCGTAATCTTCAACCTCGAAAGCGATGTGCTGAACCCACTCCGGCGTATTGCGGTCGCGATCCATCGGTTGCTTGGTCGGCAGCTCGAAAAACGCGAGCACGTTGCCCATCCCGGCATCGAGAAAGACGTGCATGTAGGGATCCGGCTCCTTGGTCGAAGGCACACTATTTTCGGCAAACGCGATCTGAAAGTCCATGTTGAGCACACGCTGGTAGAATTCGACGGTCTCTTTCGCGTCATTGCAACGGTCGGCCACATGGTGAATACGTTTCAATTCCATCGGTTTCTCCTCGCTATTCGTCAGACCTTGTCAATTACGCCGCGTGCGATCTGATCGCGCTCAATCGATTCGAACAGTGCTGTGAAATTGCCTTCACCGAATCCCTGGTCTTTCTTGCGTTCAATAAATTCAAAGAACGTC
>CAXMPN010000312.1:0-910 GCA_964195195.1 Pontiella sp.
GGCGACCCGGCTTGGCAGTTGACAGCCGAGACCACCTACTACGGCGGCGCGGGCCATCTGATCGCGGTGACGGATCTGGCCTCGGCCTTGGCAGCGATGGAAGAGATCGTGGAGCAGGGCGAGGGTATGGATCACGCCTCGATCTTTGATGGCGACAAGAACATGTTCCATCCTGAACGCGAAGAGGTTGGCCACTATTTCCGCTTTCAGGAAATCCTCGCAGGGCGCAGTTACCGGGCGGCGGATACCGCTGTGTCCGGGCCATCCGGAGAGAGTTTCATCGTCGATTGGGATGCTGTGCACAACATGCGGGCAAATCCCGACATCAACGACTATCCCGCTAATAGCGCTGCACGCGAAAAAATGGAGGCATTGGCGCAAGGTTACAGCGACATGCTTCGCATGATGGAGCGTGCTTTTGCCGGCGAGCCCAAGCTATTTGGTGAGACGGTCGGTGCGATGTTCGAGCTGCGGCACTTAATCGTAGAGCTAATGAAGATGCCTTCGGGCGACGGGGAAACCACGGTGGGCCCCTTTTTCGCGTACCGCCCGCCGGCGCACGGTCACGACAGTTGGATCGAAATCCGCGAAAGCGGCCCCTATGCCGTTCACGGTGATATCCCGCTTGTGCGCAAGAAACGCGTCACCAGCGCCCAAGGTGAGGCGTTGACTTGGGCAACCATTGAAACCATTCCGGCGGATGATGGCTATGTTCTGTGCCGATGTGGCAAGTCAGAGACCAAGCCTTTTTGTGACGGCACCCATGACCGGATCGATTTCGACGGAGAGGGGCCAGTGGACTTCGCACCAATATCCGAAACGCAGGAAATTTTGGAAGGCGATGGTATCCGGGTAAAAGTGGACAATTCCTACTGTGTTCACGCCAAATTTTGTTTCAACAAGTCCAGCG
>CAXMPN010000313.1:0-909 GCA_964195195.1 Pontiella sp.
CCCCAGCGCGAGACCACAGGGCGAGGTGTGCTTGATGATGGCGCACGCCGGGCGGGATGACCACAAGGAAGCCGCCGTCACCGCCGAGTCCATGTCGAGGATATTGTTGTACGACAGTTCCTTGCCGTGTAGCTGTTTCATGTCGCGGATGCCGCGCTGCTCTTCGGTGACGTACAGTGCCGCCCGTTGCGAGGGGTTCTCGCCGTAGCGCAACGTCAGCTGGCGCTCAAAGGTCCCGCCGAGCAGTCGGGGCAACTCGTCTTCCTCGGTGGGGAGGTATCGGGCGATGGTGGCGTCGTACTCGGAGGTGTGGGAAAACACCTTGGCCGCCATGTTTTGCCGGAACTCCTGCGATAGGTCGTTCGCCTTCAAGTGTTCGAGTACCGTGTCGTAATCGGTCGGATCCACCACGGGGAGGACCCACTGGTGGTTCTTGGCGGCGGAACGCAACAACGACGGTCCGCCAATGTCGATGTTCTCGATGGCGTCGTCGAAGTTCACATCCGTCTTGGCGATAGTGGCCCGGAACGGGTAGAGATTGACCACCACCAAATCGATGGGCGTGATGCTGTGTTCTTTCAAAGTCGCCAAGTGCTGAGGCGTATCGCGCCGGGCCAGGATGGCGCCATGGATGAGCGGGTGGAGGGTCTTGACGCGGCCGTCCAGCATTTCCGGGAAGCCCGTTACGGTGTCGACCGCGGTAACCGTCAGGCCGGAATCGACCAGCAACTGCCGGGTGCCACCGGTGGAAAGGATGTCCCATCCCAGGTCGGTCAGGCCGCGGGCAAACTGGACGACGCCGCGCTTATCACTCACGGAGATCAACGCACGGGGCATGCAACGGTCCTCACGATTCGAGTTCAGTCAGCGTCTCCGCCAACGGTACGGGGTGGCCGGCGCGCGAGGCGG
>CAXMPN010000314.1:0-254 GCA_964195195.1 Pontiella sp.
CCCCCGCATAAGAATTCCAGTTGTTGCGGATCTCCAGGGAGACCTTTACCAGACTCTATGCGGTTAAGAATTTTACTGGCCCAGGGAAGGCCTTCCCGGCACGGCGCACATTTGCCGCAGCTTTCATGGGAGAAAAATTCGGTGATCCGTCTGGCAACCGCGGGAATTGAGGCGGTCTCATCCAGAGCAATCACTGCGGCAGAACCCAGCATGCTGTCAGCGGCGGCCAGATCGGCAAAATTCATTTTCACATC
>CAXMPN010000314.1:380-901 GCA_964195195.1 Pontiella sp.
TCCGGGGTTTTTCAACTGCCCGCTAAGACCGAACAATCGCGGGCCGGGTGCATCCTCCGGACCAATGGAGGTAAACCACTCTACACCTCTGCTAAAAATATGTGAAACACAGGCGAAGGTTTCCACATTATTGATCACGGTCGGGCATTCATAGAGGCCAGCCACTGCCGGAAAAGGGGGTTTTAATTTCGGTTGTCCACGTCGGCCTTCGATTGATTCCAGCAGCGCGGTTTCTTCACCGCAGATATAAGCACCGGCACCTATGTGCACGTATATATCGTGCGAAAAACCAGAGTTCAAGATATTCTGGCCGAGATAACCCTTTTTGTGAGCTGCTTTGATCGCCTGCGAAATTTTTTCAATCGACAGCCCATATTCACCTCGAATATAGATATAGGCCACAGGGGCTTTGATGGCGTATGCGGCGATGATCATCCCCTCAATCACCTGGTGTGGATCCCGCTCCATCAACAACCTGTCTTTGAAGGTACCCGGTTCGCCTTCATCAGCGTTACAGCAGA
>CAXMPN010000315.1:0-268 GCA_964195195.1 Pontiella sp.
GATAGTGCCACCAAATCGCTTATGAAGCGACTGCGCCCACTGCTCGATCTGGTCCACTTGGTGCGAGATGCAGTCGAACTCTCGCTGTTGCCCCCCAGCAGCCTGTACACAAATGTCATGCTTTGCGTCCGCCCAATCAATGGCAACGTAAGCCGTAAACGCGTTGTCGGTTAGATAGGTCATGGATTGCCTCCAATATGCTATGTTAAGAATTAGGGACATGCAGTATTGAGTTCTTCGAAAGCAATATAGGTGAGCCGGTGCGACG
>CAXMPN010000315.1:278-896 GCA_964195195.1 Pontiella sp.
ACAAAGAAGTCGTACTTCTGCAACGCGTAAACGATAGGCCCTTTGGACAACTCCACGGCTATCGCAATCGGTCCACCGAAGCGTCGATACAGTGATTGCGCCCAATCGTCGATTTCATCGACCTTGTGTGAGATACAGGCAAACTCTCGATGCTCATCACCAGCTGCCTGGATACAGGCATCATGTTTAACGTCTGCCCAATCAATACCAATGTAAGCGGTAAAAGGTTTATTGTCTGCTGTCTTCATTAGACGCCTCCGAAGTGATAAATTAACCACAAGGGACATGCGTGCTTGAGTTCTTCGAAAGCAATATAGGTGAGCCGGTGTAACGACAAGCCCTGAGTATTCGTTGGTGAACTCAAAGCACCCGCTGACTCGAAGGCAATCTCGTGAGCATCGGATGCTTGAATAGATTTATTCGTAGCCCGCGGGTGCATGTCCCGCTTTCACCAGCAGCTACCTGCCAGCTGTGTCCAGTATCACAGAGATCAGGACGGAATAACTATAATGGGCAATAAGCGGACAGATTGGATCATAGAACCCCCGTTCAAATCCGTCAGATCAAGTTGCAATTTCTACAGATAATTTATTTACAGCAAACCCGAAATAATTAACG
>CAXMPN010000316.1:0-877 GCA_964195195.1 Pontiella sp.
GTCCGGTGAGAAATCGAAACCGAGACCGACATGGTCGACACCGACCAGGTCGGAAACATAAACAATGTGTCGTAGCAGCGTGGCATTGCCAACCTCATTATCACCGAGAAAAATTCCCATGCCGTTGATACCAACCACCCCGCCGGTTTGCGCGCATGCCTTAATCTGCTGGTCAGTAATATTGCGCTGATGATCACAGATCACGGCCGGATTGGAGTGCGAAAACACGACCGGAACGACCGATTCAGCCATGATATCCAGGGTCGTCTGGTAAGCAGCATGCGAGCAGTCGACGATCATCCCCACACGGTTCATCTCGGTTACTATCGCCTGGCCGAACTCGGTCAGACCGATATCCTTATCGTGGCAGCCACCAGCAGCCTGATTATTGAGATTGTAGGCAAAAAGCATCTGGCGCACGCCGAGTGCATGATAAACAGCAACCATATTGAGCTCACCATTCAGCGCATTCATACCCTCGATATCGAACGAGACCGCAAGCTTTCCCTGGCGTTTTGCCCGCTCGATATCATCTACGGTCGCGAGGATAAACTGGTCTTCATGCAATAACCTCCAGTGACGGTAGGCAGCAAGCGTATTCAGGGTTTGTTGCCAGTCCATGACATCGAAGCCGACGTTAATGCTCAGGTAATTGACACCATTGTCGCGCCATTCGCTCAACAGGCCCAGGTCGACTTTCGGGTCGGGAAAGATGCCGGCGTGAGCATCCCACACCAGTGCGTTGTTATATAGATCGGATGATCGGGAGGAAGCGGTGGCAGTCGACAGGGTATTCATTATTTAACGAGTGATATTAATCAGATAGCTCCGGTAAATACAGCTGGCCTTCCATCACTTTGGTTGCTACCCCACCGAT
>CAXMPN010000317.1:0-857 GCA_964195195.1 Pontiella sp.
CGCCGCCCCAGCAATTTCTCGATTTCGCGCAGCAGGCGCGCCTCGTCCACGCACACGAGAGAGACCGCCTCTCCGCTCGCGCCGGCACGCCCGGTTCGCCCGATGCGGTGCACGTAGTCTTCGGCCACGTTCGGCAGCTCGAAGTTGACCACATGAGGAAGGCTGTCGATGTCGAGCCCCCGCGCCGCGATGTCGGTGGCCACCAGCACGCGCACCCCGCCCTGCTTGAAGCTCGCGAGCGCGCGGACCCGCGCGCTCTGGCTCTTGTTGCCGTGCATCGCGACAGCCGTCACGTGTGCGCGCTCGAGCTTCTGCACGAGCTTGTTGGCACCGTGCTTGGTGCGTGTGAATACGAGCACCTGCTCCCACCCACCGCGATGGATGAGCTCTGCGAGCAGAGCCGTCTTGCGATCTCGATCGACGCGGTAAACGATCTGATCGACCTTCTCCGCGGGGCTGTTCCGCCGCGCGACCTCGATGCGGCGCGGACGATCCAGAAGCCGATCGGCGAGCGCTTTGATGGAGTCGGAGAACGTAGCGCTGAAAAGCAGGTTCTGCCGCCGCCGCGGCAACAGGGCCATCACGCGCTTGATGTCATGGATGAAGCCCATGTCGAGCATGCGGTCTGCCTCGTCCAGCACGAGTATCTCGACCTGCCCGAGGTCGATGGTCTTGCGCGCGACGTGGTCGAGCAGCCGTCCGGGCGTCGCCACCACGATGTCGCGACCGGTGCGCAGAGCATCGAGCTGCGGGCCCATGCCGACGCCGCCGAATATCGTCGTGCTGCGAATCGGGACGTGCGCCCCGTAGGTGCAAAAGCTCTCCCCCACCTGGAGCGCGAGCTCGCGCGTCGGAAC
>CAXMPN010000318.1:0-344 GCA_964195195.1 Pontiella sp.
ACGCCAGGCCAACGGATCACGGTTGGCACCCGGTAGCCACCCTCCCATGGTGTGTTCTTCTCACCCCTGAACATGGTGGTGCCGCCGTCGGGCCAAGTGAAGGTCTCAGCACCGTTGTCGGTCGAATACATCACAATGGTGTTGTCGGCGATTCCAAGCTCGTCAATCTTGTCGAGTAGCTGCCCCACCATGCCATCGTGTTCAACCATACCGTCGGCGAATACACCCAATCCGGTTACGCCTTCGGACTCTTCCTTGAGATGCGTGAAAATATGCATCCGCGTCGAATTCCACCAAAGGAAGAACGGCTTACCTTCTGCATGCGCCCGTTCCATGAAGTCCAG
>CAXMPN010000318.1:445-851 GCA_964195195.1 Pontiella sp.
CTCGCCACCAGCCGTCGACTTGATCACGCCGCGCGGGCCAAAATTCGCCTTGAATTCCGGATTCTGCGGATAGTCTTCGTTTTCAGGCTCTTCCTCGGCATTCAGGTGATAGAGGTTGCCGAAGAACTCATCAAAGCCGTGATTGGTCGGCAGCATTGAGTCCAGATCGCCCAGATGGTTCTTGCCGAACTGTCCCGTCATGTAGCCCAGAGGCTTGAGCAGGCCAGCGACGGTCGGGTCTTCGATCTGCATCCCTTCCAGTGCACCGGGCAAGCCAACTTTGGTCAGGCCCGTGCGAATGGGCGACTGCCCGGTTAAGAAGGCCGCCCGCCCTGCGGTACAGCTTTGCTGCCCATACCAATCGGTGAACAGCGCGCCTTCCTTAGCGATCCGGTCGATATTGGGA
>CAXMPN010000319.1:0-241 GCA_964195195.1 Pontiella sp.
TGAAAGCATCTAAGCACGAATCCTATCCCGAGAAAAGATATTCTTTCGCAAGATGAAGGTCGGCAGCAGAAGACTGCGTTGATAGGAAGGTGGTGTAGATCTCGGTGGTCGCCGTATCATTAAAAAACCTTTACTAATAGACCAACACATCGGTTCAGCCACTTACATAGAGACTATGCGCGATGAATTCATTTTTGAATTCCTTAAGTGGATACAAATACACGACTGCACGATGAATTAT
>CAXMPN010000319.1:322-590 GCA_964195195.1 Pontiella sp.
GCAGAAGAAAATGTAAAAGAACAATTAGAAAAATTAGAACAGGTGCAACGAGTTGAAAGAACTTTTGGTGGCTATGATATGGTAGTCAAGATGGAATCAGAACACATTGAAAAAATTAGAGAAACCATTACTTGGAATATTAAAAAACTCGACAAAGTTCGGTCTACTCTAACATTAATTAAAAAAGACTAAGTTTCAAAAATTACAAATTTTTGATTTCCTATTTTCTGCCTGATTTAATGATCTATTCTTCAAACTCTATATCGCT
>CAXMPN010000319.1:600-836 GCA_964195195.1 Pontiella sp.
AATTAGAGACATTGGAACAAGTAGTACGAATTGATAGAACTTTTGGTGACTATGACATGGTAGTAAAATTGGAATCCGAACACGTTGAAAAAATTCGGGAAACCATTGCAAGGAATATTAAAAAAATTGATAAAGTAAGGGCTACTCTAACACTTGTTAAAAGAGAATAAAATTAACCCATTACAAACTTTAGTAAATTTTTAATGTATTTCCAATTTTCATTTGATTTTATTTTA
>CAXMPN010000320.1:0-456 GCA_964195195.1 Pontiella sp.
TCGAAGAAAGATATGAAATTAGTATTAGTGCTATCATTACAAAAGACTCATGATGAGACAGGAAACCGCCTTTGCTCCTGATCCTTACTTTCGATAGCGTGCTGGGGGCTGAGGGTTGTTTGCGGGATTAGTATCGTGCTTGGACATGCGAAGGCTTATGCCGTTGTCCCAGGTGATCCAAGTACCGCCAGCTTCGGCGGGTTTGTCGTCGGCCCGATGCATGCTGCTGTTAGAGCCGCAGCGGCAGGATTCCGCCCTTATTTCATGCATGGCGGCGGATTATGCGGCGGCAACCAGCTTCATGCCAGTGGAACCTGGGACAACGGGATAAGCCTTCTCTTCGGCACCGTTCTTATTGGCTTGATAGGCGGACGTCGTCCCGGGGGCCTCCTCGCCAGCAGAAGCCCGCCAGCGCGCCTTGCAGAAGATCGCGGGGAGTTAGTCGGCCGCGCCGTG
>CAXMPN010000320.1:521-820 GCA_964195195.1 Pontiella sp.
CCTCCTACGGCTCCTCGTGGCTGCTATGGATGTGGGTCGGCTGAAGGTAGCCAAGGGCTCCAGCAATCGAATCAGCGCACATTCGGGATCACGTTGTGCTAAAGTTCGTTGAGCCCTGGGCCCACTGTGTCTGAAGCCAGTGACACGTAGCCGCTGATCTCTTCCCCAGCGCACCGGGGTAGAAGGTTTTTCCAATTCTGACAGGCAGTCATCCCGGGGTCTTCCAGGACTTCGCGGCCATCGTTGGATTGGAATCTGTCATGACTTGGCCAAGGACAGCGCCTACAATTCTGATAGCC
>CAXMPN010000321.1:0-815 GCA_964195195.1 Pontiella sp.
AGTCTTGGCCCGGAAAAACCGCTCACCAATGCTGGAGAGGTCGTCTTGATCGATGCCGATGCCGTGATCGCGTACAGAGATGACTATCTGGTCACCCGACGTAGCTGCCATGACCTCGATATCGGGAGCGCCTGGCGCATATTTTACCGCGTTGGAGAGCAGGTTGGTGAGCACCTGTTCCATAGAAGAGGTATCGGCCTGGATGGTTTCGGGAAGGTCCACAAGTTCATATGCGATGACGTGCGTTTGAGCAATGTCCTGATGGCGTGCGCAAACCTCCTGCACGACCTTGCCGATATCACAGGGTCCGATATCGACCTTGATCTTTCCCTCTTCCATGCGCGCCGCCATGAGGGTGCTTTCCATCAGCCGTGTCATACGCTTAACGGCGTCCCTGATCTTGTCAGTCCTGTGGAGGGTATCCTCGGATGTGAGGCTGTCCGTATGAGCCCGCCGCTTTAAACGCTGCGCAGCACCGTCAATGATGGTGAGCGGCGTGCGGAACTCGTGGCTCGCCATAGAGACAAACTGCCGCTGCAATTTGTTCAGTTTCCGCTCCTTGGTCAATGCTTCCTTCAGCTCTTCGGCAGTGACCTTCACCTCCCGCGTGGCAGCATCGACCAGCTCCTGAAGATGGTCGCGGTGGCGGATGAGTTCTTTTTCCACTTTCTTGCGCTCGGTGATGTCGATGGCAACCGTGCCGATAGCCGTAATTTTCCCGTCGGACGACTTGACGGGAAACTTGATCAGAAGACGGTCGTAAATCTGACCATCATCCTGTGGCCGCTGGACCCGAATTTCAGTTTCATGGGTCT
>CAXMPN010000322.1:0-802 GCA_964195195.1 Pontiella sp.
TGAAATCACCGAGAACTTCAATCGATCGCAGAGCGACTACAAGCTCATTGCTGTCTATAAAGGCAACTATTCCGAGACCATGACCGCGGGCATTGCCGCGTTCCGATCCGACAAGCAGCCTGAGATTCTCCAGGTTTTCGAGGTTGGAACGGCAACCATGATGGGCGCCAAGGGCGCCATCAAGCCGGTGCATGAACTGATGGCGGAGGCTGGCGTACCGTTCGATTCCGCGGATTATCTGAGCGCCGTTGCCGGCTATTACACCACGACCGACGGCAAGATGCTGTCCATGCCATTCAACAGTTCCACGCCGGTTCTGTGGTGGAACAAGGAAGCCTTCAAGAAGGCTGGGCTCGATCCCGAGGCGCCGCCGAAAACCTGGCCTGAAGTCGGAGAGTTCGCCAAGAAGATCGTCGCGGCGGGTTATCCCTGTGGCTTCAGCACCGCCTGGCAATCCTGGGTCCACCTGGAAAACTTCAGCGCCTGGCACGACGTGCCGTTCGGCACCAAGGAAAACGGGTTCGCCGGGACGGATACCGAATTCACGTTCAACAGCCCGCTGCATGTGAAACACATCCAGCAGATGGCGGATTGGCAGAAGGACAAGATCTTCGTCTATGGTGGCCGCCGCAATCTGGGCAATGCCAAGTTCATCGGCGGTGAATGCGGCATGTACACCGAATCGTCGGCTGGTTACGGTGGTTTCAAGGCCGGCGCGAAATTCGAATTTGGCGCCTCCAACCTGCCCTACTGGCCCGACGCGAAAGGTGCCCCTCAGAACACCATTATCGGCGGGTCGAGC
>CAXMPN010000323.1:0-734 GCA_964195195.1 Pontiella sp.
TCCCGCGCCGAAGACGCTCCCATGGTTGGAGATCAAAGTGGTTCCGGGAGGGCAGATCGAGATCGATACGGGTACCGCTTTCCCGGAAAATACTTTCTTTGCCGTAGTTTAAGGGGATGATCCATGAATGAATTAATAGAAATGGCTAAGGAATTCGGGACCAAGCTTTATTACTCGATCTTCCGGCATCGTTTCGATAACACCGGGCTGACCAAGTCCAAGATTATGTTCAGCAACCTGCTGCTGCACATTCAACCGGTAAAAATCCACAAGCGTTCGGTCAAGTTCAAGACCACGATGGGGATGGGGCTTATCACCTTCTATCTCTTTCTTATCCTTACCGTGACCGGGATTCTGCTGATGTTCCATTATGTGCCTTCGACCGCCATCGGTCCCGACGGTCTGCCGGACGCCTACAGCCGAATGCTCAACCTGCGCAGCAACGTGTTCTGGGGTGGATTTCTTCGGAATATGCATCGCTGGGCGGCACATGGCATGGTGGCCTTCGTTGCGTTGCACATGCTGCGCGTATACCTTTCCGGGGCACACCGCGGCGGACGCGAATTTAACTGGGTAATAGGGTGCATCCTCGGCCTGCTGACCGTTTTCCTTTCCTATACCGGCTATCTGCTTCCGTGGGACCAGCTCGCCATCTGGGCCGTGACCGTCGGCTCCAACATGGCACGCGCGACGCCTCTGCAAGGCCACGAAGGTCCGCTCGCCACGCTCTTCCA
>CAXMPN010000324.1:0-721 GCA_964195195.1 Pontiella sp.
CTGGGCCTGTCGCCCGGAAAATCCGACCACCCCGACGACTGGTCGCATGGCTAGCTGGCCCATCACGAGGCTCGAAGCATCAAGTTTCGAACCGGGGCACGACCGCGCCACGAGGGTCATGTCTCAGATCGTATTTTGACTTGCCGAAGGCACCAAGCGAACTCGTATGTCAGCCACCTGGGGAAAAGCGGAAGTCCGAAGGAACACCACTGAACGGCAATTCTCAGCTACGAACGGACATCCAAGCAGTCCATTGCAAGACCGAGAATTTGCGTGCCCGCGATCGGACCCGCGTTGTTTATGTCATGTGCCTAGGGAGCGACACGAATCCAAAATCAACTATAATCGAATCCGCGGAGGAGCGCGGGCGCTGCGCGATCGCGATCCAATCCCCAGTTTCCAGCGCGCGGGTTACTTGACCACGCTCGCTCTCAGCATCATAGGAAAGTCCCACTTCTCCCCATGGTGCGGGTCGAGCTTGCCGGAATCGAGGTAATACCACTGCCCGGGGGTCATCTTCCCAAGCTCTTCGGGCATGCCGGGCAGGCCACCCAGATTTACTCCTGCTTCGAGCAAGGGCCGCGCGTCGACAAAGTCGACCGTATCTTCATGGGCCGTGGTGGGATCGATGGCGTAATGCGAGTGATGCTTGTCCCAGCCCAGGAAGAAACAGTGTTGGCCGCTTATTTTCGAGAAATCGATCGCGGTTCCCGGGCGAAGC
>CAXMPN010000325.1:0-444 GCA_964195195.1 Pontiella sp.
TCTGTTCTCCCTATGGGAACCGCGATGTCCATCGGTTCCTCGCCATAATCCGAACTGTCGGGCCAGTAGCCGCTCTCTCGAATCGCGTAGCCGCGCTCCGTGGTCCGGCGAATTTCTTTCGTCAAGGCCCCGCTGGTGATGAAAAATCGCTCGGCGGGTGAGTCCGTCCGCAGGATGTGCTCGAGGTGAGTTTGGCGTGAGGGCTCATCGCAGGCAGCTAGCAGCGCGCGCCCCGGCGAGGAGAATACGAGAGAAGGACGAAAACCCGCAACGAAGGGGTCGACGCCCCCTTCGATCCGCGTCCGCGTCGATTCTATAACCTCCAATATTCCCGGTTCGACGACGATCGTCAGATCGGCGGGGAATCCGGTGATTTGCGAGAGCGTTCGGAGAATCGATTCGCCGATACGTGCGATCTGCGTCCGTTGGATCCCGGCGGGGTCT
>CAXMPN010000325.1:454-717 GCA_964195195.1 Pontiella sp.
CAACCATCGTTAACGCGCCTGTATGCCCAGCCCCGTTCGACCAGGGTCTGGAGTACACGTAGCAACGTCGCCTTGGAAAGGCTCGTCGCCCGAGAAAGGTCCGCAAGGGATGTTGCCCCCTGCCGGTCGAGCATTTCGAGCACCACCAGTCCCCGATCGAGGGCACGAATGGATTTGGTCATTCGACGAATGTTTCACAGAGTGAAACGACTGTCTACAACTGCGTATTGGAGATCGGTATGTATCGAGGTGAATCCATGGCC
>CAXMPN010000326.1:0-257 GCA_964195195.1 Pontiella sp.
ATGCGGGCGCCGATTGTTGTAGTGCCGGGGCCGATTCATGATCAATGTCTGTCCGGCCTCGTGCAACCAATGTCCGCTTTTGGCACTTAGCGGACATCTGAGCCGCCTCTGAGAATGTCCGCTTTCGGGGGTAAAGCGGACATTCCTCACGCATCTGCCAATGTCTGCTTTTGACCCAAAGCGGACATTGAGGGCATTCGACGCCCAACCGATCAAACACAGGTCATCGAAGATCCAACCAAATGACACGAGCGCTC
>CAXMPN010000326.1:309-714 GCA_964195195.1 Pontiella sp.
GCCAACACCAGAGGAAATCTTGCTGGCCTTAGATGGCGCAGGTTGTCCTATCCGCCGGTCAACACGAAAGGGCCGGCAGACGCATCTAACTGCCTCACAGGGACGGAACGCGCCAACTTAGCCTGGAGGTGCAGACATGATGATCAAGCATTTGACAATTGCGTTGACGCTTACGGCGGCTTTGGCGTGGCCGGTGCCGCTAACAGCCGCCGGCGAGACGGCGACGCCGCAAGACGTGATCGCCAAGGTCAAGGAGGCGGCGGCCTATCTGGAGAAGAACGGCAAGAGCGGCCTCAAGGCCTTTGACAGCCCCGACTCCCCCTTCGTCTGGAAAGACACGTACGTCTTCGTCAACGATTGCGCGGCTGGCATTGTGTTCGTGGCGCATCCCGTTCCGGCATCCAA
>CAXMPN010000327.1:0-231 GCA_964195195.1 Pontiella sp.
ACTACGCCCCTCATGAGTAGTCGGCTGGGAATAGCCGCGGCGCCTCGGACCGGATGTCCGCTTTTGGCACTTAGCGGACATCGAAGCCGCCTCTGAAAATGTCCGCTTTCGGGGGTAAAGCGGACATCTGCAACGCACGCTCTGATGTCTGCTTCTGACCCAAAGCGGACATCCTCTCCCCTCACACGGATATCGCCCCATGGCTCAAGCGACGTGCTTGCCGCCACCATC
>CAXMPN010000327.1:374-710 GCA_964195195.1 Pontiella sp.
CGGTGCTCCATTTCACGCGATAATTAACGGTGGCTTTGAGCCAAAAGCGGGCATGCCGCTCACTTAACCGAATGTCCGCTTGTGGGGGTAAATCGACGCAACCCAATCCCAACCCCCCGAATTAAACTTGGCCGCCTTGCCGCGATGCTCGGCAAATGGTGAATTATATCGCCCGCATCTCATGCAGTTCGGTTTTACACTACATTTTTCCGGCCAGCATCTGATTTCTGTTTTCCAGTCGAGCATTACTCGCTCAAGATGCAAATTCACGTTGCTTTTCAGGAGAATAATCTCTCCCGGGATGGCGGTCGATTTGATGTAATCGGATAGCTCCTT
>CAXMPN010000328.1:0-390 GCA_964195195.1 Pontiella sp.
ACGACATGATCCGGGGTGCCCAGATCCAGATGCCCGAGCAGATCAGGGAAATGGTGGCGGAAGGTCTCAAAAACACCCGCACCTCCTGGGATGCGATCTCTTCAAGCCTCAACGATGCTGCCGCTGTTCAGACCAATGCGACGCAGGCCCTCGGTGATCAGGTCGCAAGCAACATGACGACGAACATCGACGCCACCTTGGATGCGGTCCAAGCGCTGACGAAGGCAAGGACGCTGTCCGACGTCCAAAGCATCCAAGCCAAATTCGTTCAAGACCACATGGCGCGGATGATGACGCAATGGAATGAGTGGATGAGCCTCTCAATGAAGGTCGGCGAAAACGCCGCAGCAACCGTATCGTCAATGGCGACGGCTGCAACACGAGCAGCGA
>CAXMPN010000328.1:465-706 GCA_964195195.1 Pontiella sp.
GCTGGTCTTAGCCGACCAGCGTCTTTCTTTTTTGTGCTTTCTAGGGGCCAGCCAATCGAAGCCTTGGCAGCTCCTTCATGTCCGCTTTTGGCACTTAGCGGACATCTGAGCCGCCTCTGAAAATGTCCGCTTTCGGGGGTAAAGCGGACATGTCCAACGCACGCCCGAATGTCTGCTTTTGACCCAAAGCGGACATCGAAGGCCGGACATGAGATTGCGCCGGATTCTAACTTGGAGGCTG
>CAXMPN010000329.1:0-704 GCA_964195195.1 Pontiella sp.
CAAATATGCCACGGTGCAGAACTGGTACCCCGGAGACAAGGAGGGCAAAGGGGGGATTTATAATTTTGTCACCAAACGCGGACTCTGCCGGGGACACGATTCCAGGATATCCTGGACCCAGGTGGAAACCGGTTCGGCCATTACCTGGAAATACCCCAGTGTAATTTTACAGGGTGATCACTCCCACGGTGAGTTTTACTCGGTCGCCCTGACCAATAATTATCAACAGGCCGATACCGGGACCAAAATGACCCATATCGGAAAACACACCTCCAGTACCATTATCTCCAAAGGCATTTCCGCTGGCCACGGCTCCAATGCCTACCGCGGGCTGGTGCACATTGGCCCCAAAGCCCTCAATGCACGCAATTACAGCCAGTGTGATTCGCTGTTGCTTGGGGATTGTTGCAGTGCCCATACATTCCCCTATATCGAAGTAAAACATCCATCGGCGCAAGTGGAACACGAGGCCACCACCTCGAAAATCAGCGATGAGCAGCTGTTCTACAGTATGCAGCGAGGCATCCCGCCGGAAGAGGCGGTTTCGATGATAATCAACGGCTTTTGCAAAGAAGTATTCCGCAAGCTGCCCATGGAGTTTGCGGTGGAAGCACAGGCGCTGATGGAAGTCAGCCTGGAGGGTGCGATCGGTTAAAGCTCGGAGCGGCTGGGCCGATGCTGGGAGTTTACCATGCTGAACATCA
>CAXMPN010000330.1:0-259 GCA_964195195.1 Pontiella sp.
GTCAATTTCTGAGTCGGCCATTCGGCTCTTAAAGTTATTTAGCCAATGGGATCGGCAATGAAACCCTGACGACAATCAGGATCACGTGATGGCCTGCAGCCCTGCGCCAGTGATGTCCGCTTTACCCCCGAAAGCGGACATTCTGTGAGGTGGGGTTCATGTCCGCTAAGTGCCAAAAGCAGACATTCGGCTACATGTCCTGACAGCTGGCGCCCGACTGCTAGAGTAAGCGTATCAGCCAACGCAAGGGTTAGCATTA
>CAXMPN010000330.1:328-702 GCA_964195195.1 Pontiella sp.
TTGCGGTGCGGTCAGGTTTTCTTTAGACGCCTATGCGCCGGCTCCGTACATGCGCTGTTACTGTTCAATCTGCCGCAAGACTGCTGGTGGTGGTGGCTACGCAATCAATCTCGGTGGCCGAACCGAAAGCCTGGTCGTCAAAGGAGAGGAAGCCATCAGCGTTTTTCACGCCGTGATTGACGGACAGCAAAGCCCGGCCGAGCGCCGTTTTTGTTCACGTTGCGGCTCGGCGCTTTGGGTCTGGGACCCGAGCTGGCCAGACCTTGTCCACCCATTTGCCAGTGCTATCGATACGCCTCTGCCTGCGGCCCCGGAAGCGGTCCACATAATGTTGGGATCAAGGGCCAACTGGGTCAGGGTCGATCAAGTCAAGG
>CAXMPN010000331.1:0-699 GCA_964195195.1 Pontiella sp.
CTTCCCGGTGGCCCGGTCGATCACTTCGACGGCGCCGATGACGATGATCTTGCCGGTCTTGAGCGGGGTGTCGGGATCGTCGTCGGCGCGGAACGGCATCTCGGTCTGGTCCACCTCGACCACGCCCTCCAACGGATCGCGGTTGGGATCGACCATCGCGCGCCGCAGCTTCTGCGCCAGCAGCCAGGCGGTCTTGTAGGAACCGAGGCCCAGTTGCCCCATCAACTGCTGTGCCGACATGCCGTTGGAGTGGGTAGCCATCAAGTGGGCGGCCCAGAACCATGTCGTCAGCGGCAACTTGGTCCGGTGCATGATCGTCCCCGCCGTCACCGACGTCTGCCGTCCGCAGGAGACACACTCATAGGTGTAGGCCCGGCTCTTCAGCAGGCAGGACCGTGTCCTGCCGCATTCGGGACACGTGAACCCATCCGGCCAACGCCGCTCAGACAGAAAGAGCGCGCAACTCGCTTCGTCGGGAAACCGACGCTGGAATTCGAACAGGGAGGCGTATCTCCGGGCCATGCCGCCGGATTATGCCGTGATAGGTCGCCCTATGCCAGTGAAACCTGGGACAACGGGATAAGCCTTCCCCGCTGACCCCGAATCATCACCGGTCAGGTATTTGATCGTGCGGATTGGTACAGCGCTGAATGTAGACGCAATAATGCAGGGCGAACTGGTTGGCATTACTCAAAGGCA
>CAXMPN010000332.1:0-696 GCA_964195195.1 Pontiella sp.
GAGGGGGGGGCGTTAGGCAGCACGCGTTAGGAATACGCCTACTCAGCTTGGATGTGAAGCCTGCCAGGCCGGTCTGCATGTATGCTTTTGGCACTTAGCGGACATGGACTCCCTCTCGAAGAATGTCCGCTTTCGGGGGTAAAGCGGACATCGCTGACGCACACTCCCGCGTCTACTTCTGACCGAGCGCGGACATCTACGACCAGACTCTAGACCGCGCCGCATTGTGGCTAGGAAGTAGATAGCAGTTCATGGGGCAGGTGTGCTGACGAGGCCCCTACTGAGAACTAGCCCGTCGCAAAATCGGCACAACTTTCGCGCCATCGAGACCGGAAATGATCTCCGTCAGACGCTGAGCCCAGGCCTCTAACGCTTCTCTTTTCTCGCGGTCGTACGAGTATTGGACGTAAGCCTTGCCCGTCACAGTGCCGCGCCGGGCGCTGACGTGGTTCAGCACAAGCGAAATGGTTTGGGGGCTAACGCCAATCTCCGCCATGCGCGTTGCTGCCGTGCGCCTAAGATCGTGGACGCGGAAATTTTCAATGCCGATCGAACTGCGGGCCCGGCTCAGCGCTCGCGTCGGTGCGTGCGCATCAATTGGACCGTCGCCAGATGGACTTGGAAAAATCCACTTGCTTTCGCCCGCAAGCGCGCGTGCTTCAGCGATCAGCTCTAAAGCAAGGGCCGAGAGTGGAA
>CAXMPN010000333.1:0-695 GCA_964195195.1 Pontiella sp.
TTCCGACAAATTGGAAATCGGTGAAGGATTTTCAATGATTTCCAGCTCCGGCTGAGTATCGCCGGTCGCTTCGCGGTAAATATTCGGCGTCAAATCATCAATTTCGGTCTGGACCTTGCCGATCGTGACAGGCTCGCCCGGGTTATCCTCTTCGCTGAAACCGCGTTCTTCGTAGTCGGAACCAGGCTGTTCAATTGTCTCTGCGGCAGTCGGGTGCGACAGTTTCGCGGTCAGCCAATGAAGAATCCGATTCATGTTCTGGATATTGATATGGGTGGAAAATACAGTAGCGAAAATAGCAAAGTTGACCGTACTCGTTATGTCAATTAGCTGAACGTGTGAGACCGGTCACAGTCTGTTTTGTGACCGACATCACACTACAAGGCGATCAATGGAGCAGCAGAAGCGGTCCAGGTGCACGCGGCCCGGGATGAGGAATTGATTGATGATTTCGCTGCTTTGACGGCGTGGACGATTGCTGTTTCGATACAAACTATCCACTCCACGCGGGGCCGTAGCTCAGCTGGGAGAGCGTCGCGTTCGCAATGCGAAGGTCAGGAGTTCGATCCTCCTCGGCTCCACCAATTGAAGTGGCAGGCGCTGGTTTGAGAACACCCAAAATAAGCCCCTTCGAAATTGATGGCGCCTCAATTAGCCCGGCGATGATAAAGAATGGGTTGGCGGCCCGAAGCAAA
>CAXMPN010000334.1:0-687 GCA_964195195.1 Pontiella sp.
GTGAGTGACGTTGACTTGATCAGCCCCATTGATTTCGGCATTTTTCTAGATGTTCGTTTCCCCGCCAAAGCCCTGATAACAAGCGCGAGGTATTCCTCGATAGACAAAGGTGCAACGAAAACTGCCGAGACCATACCGTCCTGACTCTGGCCATACTGCGAAACAAACCTCGAGAAAAGGTTAGTACAATGAGGATGGGCTACTACAACACCGCAGGACGCGGTTTCAATCCTTCTACCTTCGGATGTGCTTATGCCGAAACCGAGTAATCGAATTCCTCTAAAACGCTGCAAGGCGTGAACGAACGTTTTCCAGCGATTCGTGTTTCTTCTACTGTCAAGGATCGGCATTCTGCCAATGGTTGTCTTGACCAGAACTATTTCTTCATTGCATCGTACCAGGTCGATGCTGTGCCTGTTCTTGCTTAACGCAAGCTCGATCTGCTCTTCTACCAGTTTCGGTATCTGGAGACCATCTATCAACAGCTTTTGGGTAGGCAGGGCAATAATTCCAATACTCAACTCCCGTTCGATCCCCCATTCCATCGCCGCCTTGAGCTTGTCGTCCGGAGCACACAGGACCAGGTGTTCAACGTCCTGATTATTTTGGCGTGCACCGCCCAGGAATTCGTCGATATCCAGGCACTGAACTTCGATATTTTCTGAGTAGGCCTTCACCTTTTCGCCC
>CAXMPN010000335.1:0-265 GCA_964195195.1 Pontiella sp.
TCGCATGACTTATAAAGCCCCTTCAGATCGCAAAAGGTATGCACGGAAGAGCACATGACCGTAAGCAATGAAAATCGTATTCGTTGATATATTCCTCAATCTGGTAAAGAGAGTCTTATTATACGAGAAAAATGCCTCAGCTTCGGTGTAAATGAATAGGTTGTACTGACCCAAATCCCTTGCATGGGGCGATAGCCTAGGATTGCTTCCGAGGCTATTTGAACAACTTCTGTAAGTCCGATATTGCACGGAGCTGACGTGATTT
>CAXMPN010000335.1:443-680 GCA_964195195.1 Pontiella sp.
TGGTGGCACTGCAGCAATGACCTCTTCTGGCACTTAGCAGACGTTCCGCGTCACCACACGCAATGTCCGCTTTTGGCTATTAGCGGACATTTGATGCAGTGCGGAATAATGTCCGCTTTCGGGGGTAAAGCGGACATAAAATGGCGTCGTGAAAAGAGTCCGCTTATGATGCGGTGGACGGCTCCCGCCCGACGGCATCGCAATGTGCCAAAGTTGTGGTTTCTATGAACTACAGGG
>CAXMPN010000336.1:0-678 GCA_964195195.1 Pontiella sp.
CGGTCAAGCCCGTGTCACGGTCATGGCAGCCCCCGGCCGCGGCATTGTTCAGGTTGTAAGCGAACAACATTTGCCGTACACCGAGCGCGTGGTAGACGCTGACCATATTGATATCTTCGTTGAGCGCGTTCATGCCTTCGATATCGAAGCTCAGCGCAAATTTATTCGATTTGCGGGCCAGGTCAATATCCGCGGTCTCGCCTACCAGCACAAAACGATCGGCATGAGCTAACACCCATCGACGATAGGCTGCGAGAGTGGCCAGAGTATCCTGCCAGTTCATAACGTCGAAACCGACATTGATGCTGAGATAATCAGCGCCACTGTCGGGCCATTCCTGTAACAGATTCAGATCGACCTCCGGGCTTGGAAACACTCCGGCGTGCGCATCCCATACCAACGCGTCCTGATAAAGTTTTTCAAGATTGGGGCCCATGATAATTTACCTATAGATAAACCTGACCATCCAGGACGCGGGTTGCAACACCACCCACCTGTAGCCTGACAATTTTATCGTCGGTTAGGGTAACACAGGATTGTATCGAACTCGGGCGCCCAAGTTCGAGTCCCTGTTCAGCATTTACCGTGATGACATCGGTATCTGTTGGCACCAGTTCATGACGCAGCAGATAGGTGGTTAACGCGGCATTGGTAGTCCCTGCGGCGGCCGACTCGCTG
>CAXMPN010000337.1:0-391 GCA_964195195.1 Pontiella sp.
CGAACGGCGGGCAACGCTTTGAGTAATTGGCAACCGTCCGATTTTGCTGTACCCGTCGACCCCGAGAAAGGTCGGTTTCATGATTTCTCGTTGCCGGATCCGCTCCTGCACGCGATTGCCGATCTGGAGTTCTCCTACTGCACGCCGATTCAGAGCGCCGTGCTACCGGTGAGCCTCGCAGACTATGACGTCACAGGCCAGGCGCAGACGGGCACCGGTAAAACGGCGGCATTTCTGGTCACCATTCTGACTCGTTTGTGGGAAGAACCCGACACGCGCACGCGGGCCAGCGGTACACCACGCGCGTTGATCCTCGCGCCAACCCGCGAGCTTGCGCTGCAGATAGAAAGCGATGCCAGCGATCTTGCTAAATACCTGGACACAGGTGTGC
>CAXMPN010000337.1:401-672 GCA_964195195.1 Pontiella sp.
AAGCAACTCGATCGCATACAACGCGAAACGTTACATCTACTGGTCGCCACCCCCGGTCGCTTGCTCGATTTCATGAACCGCCGGAAAATAAACTTGCGGGAAGTCGAGGTCCTCGTGATCGATGAAGCCGACCGCATGCTCGACATGGGGTTCATTCCAGATGTGCGCCGCATTGTCTATCAGACACCGCACAAACGTTCCCGGCAGACCCTGTTTTTCAGCGCAACCTTCAACGATGCGGTGATGCGGCTGGCGAAATCCTGGACCCTGG
>CAXMPN010000338.1:0-666 GCA_964195195.1 Pontiella sp.
CCCCTCAGAACGTCTGCAACTAGCCAAAAGCGGACATTTAGCTGTGACGGCAGGCCAAAAGAAAGCCCCGCCGAAGCGGGGCTGAAGTTAAGAGTCAGAGTCTACGAAAGCGTAGGCCGTCGGGTTGGCACATCCTCACGGAAACGGGCAAGCAAAGAGACCATGGCAGATCGATGCCACATAAACCCGGTCCATGCCTTCGCCCGAAACCTGGGAGGCTGCGTGCTGTTCATAGATGCTGCGCCACCGGTTGTTGACCGCTGCACCAGTTGAATAACCGACAAGCTGTTGACAGGGCGTTAAGCGGCCTTGTGGTAATCGGGATCTAACCATTTGCCGGTCGCTGCCCTCAGGGATCGGAGAGTGGTTAGGGCCGGCCGGATGCCTGATCAACCCCCGGCCGGCCCACTAAGTTTGGGTAACCTCCACCAAAAAAAAGCCCCGCGCGAGGCGGGGCTAGTCCTGCAACCTCTTGCGGAGAGAGGTTGACGGGAGGCTACTGACGCACGCCGTCAGTATCCAGGCATTCTCAATTTAACCACCTTGCAACGTCGCCCGCCGCCTCAAATATCGAATGGGGGCTATACAAGATAAAGAATGCCCCGACAGGTGCCGGGGCCAGTTGCTGTGCGCTCATATGGTAGAGAGGCAAAGCCATTTGCCGCG
>CAXMPN010000339.1:0-235 GCA_964195195.1 Pontiella sp.
CTCGTCCGCGTCGGATTGCTCGAAAAACTGTTGTTCCCCGTACTAGCGAAGGTCTCGGCGTTCGTTCCCGGTGGCGGGATCTGGATGAACACCCAGCGACCGGAGTGGAACGACGCCAACAACGCTCTCGCAGGCGCCGGGCTCTCGATGGTCACGCTCGCCCAACTCGTCCGCTACGTGACCTTCTTGCGCGAGTTGGTCCAACGCCTCGGGGATCGGACAGCGCCCATGTCGG
>CAXMPN010000339.1:398-662 GCA_964195195.1 Pontiella sp.
CATCGAACGACTGTGCCGGGTCGCACTCGCGCACCTCGAGCCCACGCTGCGCGAGTCGCGGCGACCGGACGGGCTCTACCACTCGTACAACCGCATCGCGTTCCCGTCCGACGGTGCGGCGACGGTCGGCCACCTCGGCCCGATGCTCGAAGGCCAGGTGGCGGTGCTGTCGTCGGGCATGCTCGACGGCCGAGCCGCGCTCGAAGTCGTCGGCGTGCTCTTCGATTCCGAGATGTTCCGGCCGGATCAGGACTCGTTCATGCT
>CAXMPN010000340.1:0-658 GCA_964195195.1 Pontiella sp.
GCAGCCGATTGCGCCAGGTGCAGGGCAACGCTGGCCAGGATCAACATGGCGGTGTTCTGCCACATCAGCCAGGATTGAGGCACCGGACGCCAGTCCTCGAACGCCATGCGGCCCGCATAAGAGACGATGAGCAGGAAGAACAGGACGCCAACGATGATCAGAAACATCTTCAGGCCGATACGGGCCGCAGGCGTGGCCGAGACATGGCCATCGTGCATGTCTGCAACGCCGTTTTGATCCGGCAGCCAGGGCTTCTCTGTCAGCTGACGAAAGAAGTTCATGCTCTTTAAGCTTTCCGCGAACGTGATGACTCGCGCCCCTTCTCGGCCATCGGTACATCATTAGGCGCCATATTCTGCGGAACAAAGTCATGAGCAGCACCGGGCACGCCACTTGGGGTGTCTGCCACTCAAGTGAACAGGCTCCCCATGGATTCTGGCCGGCCTCTTTACCTTTAAAGTAGCTCCTCGCCATATTGTACAAGAATACGATCTGGGCGAACCCGACAATCCAGGTCACAATCGAGATGAAGGCGTTCAGATCCCCGACCGACGAATCGAACACCTGCGTATCGCCGAGCTCGAAATAACGCCGGGGCACGCCGACGAATCCGAGATAATGCATCGGGAAGTAGATCAGATAGGCCCCCAGGAAGGTC
>CAXMPN010000341.1:0-336 GCA_964195195.1 Pontiella sp.
CCTGCAACTTATCAGGTCGCGCCCGCACTACCGCGAGCACTACCTGTCACCGTCGAAGGGCACGCATGAGGTCCGCTCCCAGCGCCCGCAAGGTGTGGTCCGTCGTGAGATCGGGAACGTCGTGCGACATCGTCTCGGTGCGTTCCTCATGCAGGCCCATCGGCGCACTCCCCACGCCCTCGAATTGTTGCGCCGCAGCGTCCTCGCCAGCAGGGCCAGGTGTTGCTGCGCCTGGCTGCGCCCCGGTCAGCGGCTGCCTTGGTGCATTCTGGACTCCTGTTGCCGTTGAGCGCTTAATTACCGCCTGCCACATACCGGGGAGGCGACCATGCGATC
>CAXMPN010000341.1:359-651 GCA_964195195.1 Pontiella sp.
GTGGTATTCTGGGCACCCGCAGCGAAGGCAGACTGCCCGCACAACAATGATGACACCCACCAGCATTGTGTCAGTGGGACACCCTCAACTTCTAATGAGTTTCGCTTTGTTGGCTTCACCGACGAAGCGTTTAATGGCCTAGACGACACCATTAACGGTGGCCAAGGGATGCTTGCCATGCATGCGCTCTGCCAGGATGATTTCGGCGAGAATGCGCGAATGTGCACCAGCGAGGAATTCTGGCTGTCACCGAATGCCGAAGCACCCGCTGCAAATTCTTGGCTGCACAGTG
>CAXMPN010000342.1:0-646 GCA_964195195.1 Pontiella sp.
CAATCCCAACGAGACCCAATTGGTAGGATTCCGACAATTTTTAAACCTACCAATATCCTACCAGTCGCCCAGGAACGAACCAGCCAGTGGACCCAACGGGTCACTAACTCTCTGATAAACTTGGGGAAATATGGCTCCGCCTGCTGGGCTCGAACCAGCGACCCGCTGATTAACAGTCAGCTGCTCTACCAACTGAGCTAAGGCGGAATTGAGGCGCGCTAGTTTACTTTCCGGGAGTCGAATTGCAACCCTCGAGCTGCCTGCGTCAGGAGCTCCCTGGATCGATGCTGCTGGTGAGTTGGCTGCCGTAACGCAGCCTCTGTATCCCCAAGTTGATGCAGGGTGAGCCCTTTCATGAAATGAAAACGTGCGTTGTTTCGTTTGAGGCTTATTGCGGTATTTATCGAGTCTAACGCTCGATCAAACTGATCGCTGTCGTACTCGGCCTGAGCGATCGCAAAGTGATAAAAAGGGTTCTTTTTGCGATAGCGGCGCACCCGGCTTGCGTACTTCTCAGCCAATTCTTCATTGCCGAGTAGTTGATGAGTTCGCGCAAGACCCGATATCGCACCTTTGCTGGACGGTTTGATCTGCAACGCAACCTCATAGGCCTCAAGTGCTGAAACTTGATCCATCTGCCTGGAGT
>CAXMPN010000343.1:0-247 GCA_964195195.1 Pontiella sp.
GCGGGTGGTGGATCTCGAGCTGCTCGAGAAACCAGTTGTACAGCGGTCGATGGTCTTCGAATTCCAGGGTGCACAGGGAGTGCGTGATCCCCTCGATCGAGTCCGACTGGCCGTGGGCGAAGTCGTACATCGGGTAGATGCACCACTTGTCGCCGGTGCGGTGATGTGTGGCTCGCAGGATGCGATACATCACCGGGTCGCGCATGTTCACGTTGCCCGAGGTCATGTCGATCTTCGCCCGCAGCAC
>CAXMPN010000343.1:331-632 GCA_964195195.1 Pontiella sp.
GTCGAGGTTCTCTTCGACGGTGCGGCCGCGGTACGGGCTGTCGGTTCCGGGCTCGGTCAGGCTTCCCCGGTTCGCTCGAATCTCGCCGGCGCTCTGATCGTCGACGTAGGCCAGTCCCTTGCGTGTCAGCTCGACGGCCCATTCGTAGAGTTGATCGAAGTAGCCGGAAGCGAAGAACAGCCGGTCTCCCCAGTCGTAACCGAGCCAGTGCACGTCGTTGATGATCGAGCGGACGTACTCCTCGTCCTCCTTGCTCGGGTTGGTGTCGTCGAAGCGCAGATTGGTCAGGCCGTTGTTGTCC
>CAXMPN010000344.1:0-627 GCA_964195195.1 Pontiella sp.
TCGTTTCCGGGCACGTATTCCTCGACCAGGATATAACTTGCCGCGTCGCCGGGGATGTCGGCGTCCGCCAGAATTACACCGATGCGCCTGAACGCACTGGCGAACTGGGCTGGGTCGTCGGCGCGGATGACGCCGCGGCTGGCCGAGAGCGCCAATGGCTTCAGCACTGCCGGATAAAATGAGTCCCGCGCGGCCTGTTCTGGATCGGCGCCGACCGGGACCAGGGTGAAACGCGGTGCTGGCAGGCCCGAATTGGCAAGGCGCGTACGGAAGCTGTGCTTGTTTCCGGTCGCCTCTACCGATTCGGGGGCGTTGTGCGGCAAGCCCAGCGCCTTCGATGCCATTGCCGCGATCAGGGTGGTTTCATCGTCGATACCGACAATCGCGGCCAGGGGAAACTCGCGGCTGTAGAATTCGATCTGGGCAACACCCCGTTGCACATCCCTGAAATCCACGGTCACGGTTCGGCCTTCAGAATACTGTTCGAGCACCTGACGCTGGTTGGAGCCCACGGCTACGTCCACGCCCAGGCGATGGGCCGCGTCAAGAAAATCGGCAACCCGGTACGAGGTGGTGGGAATGAGCAAAAGAAGCCGGTCCTGGGAGTCGCGGTCGGTCAACTAAGCC
>CAXMPN010000345.1:0-623 GCA_964195195.1 Pontiella sp.
TAAAAGCCCGGCTCTTGTGACTGATGTCGAGGTAAACGCATTCGCTGCCCAGTCGTTTCATCTCGTGGTCAATCGCGCGTGCGACAATATCGCGCGGGGCGAGTTCTGCACGCTCGTCAAAACGGTGCATGAACTGTTCACCGTCGGGCAGCAGCAGTTTTCCTCCCTCACCGCGCAGAGCCTCGGTGATCAGAAATGACTTCGCCTCCGGGTGATACAGGCAGGTGGGGTGGAATTGAACAAATTCCATGTTGGCGATGCGGCATCCTGCACGCCATGCCATTGCCATGCCATCACCGGTGGAGCCGTCCGGGTTACTGGTATAGAGGTAAACCTTGCTCGCTCCGCCGGTAGCTAGACATGCTGATCGCTCTGGTTAAGTGCGTAGAGACCAACACATTGCTGTTCGCGGTTAATCAGATCGATGGCAATGTGCTGATTGAAAATTTTGACGTTGTCGAGTTCAGATACATGTGCCTGCAGGGTTTGTTGCAGCGCCTTGCCGGTTGCATCGGCCGCGTGTACTACCCGTCTGCGGCTATGACCTCCCTCGCGGGTTAAATGGTAACCACTACTGCTTATTTCCTGGCGATCGCGTGAAAAAGGCATGCCCAGGTGGGCCA
>CAXMPN010000346.1:0-368 GCA_964195195.1 Pontiella sp.
TTTACTGGGATCCCTGGAGCGTTTCATGGGAGTTCTCATTGAGCATTACGGGGGAGCCTTTCCGCTTTGGCTGGCCCCGGTTCAAGCGCTCATTATTCCGATCAGCGAAAAGAGTCATCCCTACGCGCTTGAGGTCCAAAAAGCGCTCAGAGAGGCCGAGACAGGGCCCATCCGGGTGGAAACGGACCTCAGGAATGAGAAGGTAGGATACAAGATCCGGGAGGCCCAGCTGCAGAAAGTTCCCTACATGCTGATTGTGGGAGAGCGTGAGGCGGAAAGCCAAACCGTTGCCGTGCGCAATCGCTTTCAGGGTGAACAGGGAACCATGAAAGTTGAGGAGCTTGCCACCCTGATCCATGATCTTGTGG
>CAXMPN010000346.1:378-620 GCA_964195195.1 Pontiella sp.
CGCAGATGGAGAGCAGTTAGGAATCATGAAGCCCGGTCAGGCGCTTCAACTGGCGGACGAGCAAGGACTGGATCTGGTGGAAGTTGCACCCGGGGCCAAGCCACCGGTTTGCCGGATCATGGATTACGGCAAATACCGCTATGAGCAGAAGAAGAGGGCCCAGGAGGCCAAGAAGCATCAGAAGATGGTTCAGGTCAAGGAGGTCAAGTTTCGGCCCAAAATTGACGATCATGATTTTGAAT
>CAXMPN010000347.1:0-618 GCA_964195195.1 Pontiella sp.
AGTAGAGGTGATAGACCACCTCGAACCGGTCTTCCTCCGGGTAATAGTCGACTCCGCAGATATCCGACAGGAAGTCGAAGCGAAGCTCCGGATCGTCCTTGAAGAACTGGCACAACTCGACGACGAGATCGGGATCGACCAGGAAAGTCTGCATCCCGTCGGGGAGACCTCCGTCGCGCACTCGTCCGCCGAAACGATGCTCGATTCTCTCGCGCAGATTCGGCCCGCCCACGGCTAGCTCACCGCAGCGTGTTCCGGGCCGCCCCTTCGTAGCACGTGGGTCCGCTGGATCTGCTCTTGAAGCAGGACGAAGCCGTGCATGAGGGCCTCGGGCCGGGGCGGGCAGCCGGGGACGTGCACGTCCACGGGAACGATCAACTCCGAGCCCTGAACCACGGCGTAGGTGTTGTACACGCCGCCGGAAATCGCGCAGGTCCCCATGGCGATGACCCAGCGCGGCTCCGGCATCTGGTCGTAGAGGCGCCGGACCACCGGGGCGAATTTCTTGGTCACCGTGCCCGCGATGATCATCACATCCGACTGCCTGGGCGAGGCCCGGAACACGATGCCGAAACGGTCCAGATCGTAACGGGAACATCCGGCCGAAATCATCTCGAT
>CAXMPN010000348.1:0-618 GCA_964195195.1 Pontiella sp.
CACCCTCTTTGGCTATGCTGTCGATGTTCGGAGTCCTGTAGCCCATCTGACCCAAATTGTAGGCGCTGATATTATATTCGCCGATGTCGTCTCCCCAGATGATGAGGATGTTCGGCTTGTCAGATTGGGCATTCGCCATCCCTGAGAAAAAACAGAGCGTGAGGAATGTGGTAAGTACCGCTGAGGATCGTTTCATTTTATATTTCTCCACTATGAGACAAACGATTGGCCAATCGTATTATTTTTTGAGTCACTTACTTTTTCTTGCTTTATCAGATATCTGATCCATGCCCTGAATTTCAGATGAAATCATCTCACTCTTCCAAAAATTCTTAATGACCGCTTTGGGTCAGTAGCAGTCGTTCAGTAGCCTATCACGCTAGTGTCTGCTTTCGAGCGTATAGCGGTCCTTCAAACGGTTAGAAATTGGTGGAGCCGAGGAGGATCGAACTCCCGACCTTCGCATTGCGAACGCGACGCTCTCCCATCTGAGCTACGGCCCCTGCGGCCAGCAGCAAAAGGAGCTGCCGGACAGGGCGCGGATAATGGTTGGATCGGCTTTGGCTGTCAAGCTGCAGCGGCGGGAAAAATCGCGGCGAAGCGCGGCCTTGTGCGTGC
>CAXMPN010000349.1:0-304 GCA_964195195.1 Pontiella sp.
GATCCGGCTGAAGCGGAAACCTGCTTCCACAACGCACTTGAGATCGCCCGTCGCCAGAACGCGAAGTCATTGGAACTGCGCACGGCAATAAGCCTTGCTCGACTGTGGCAGCGCCAGGGTAAGGAAGGTGACGCCCGCCAGCTGCTGAACGACGTCCTCGCCTGGTTTACCGAAGGGTTCGACACCGCGGATCTCAGAGACGCCCAGGCCCTGCTCAACGAGCTTGGCGCAATGAAAGAGGTCGGGATCAGCGGACCGCGGGCCGCAGAATGACGCTGGCCGAGCGACAAGAACTGAAGTCGAG
>CAXMPN010000349.1:358-618 GCA_964195195.1 Pontiella sp.
ATGCGCTTCGATCGACGTGGCAGCGTTCGCATGCGACCGCCCCAACACGCCATCCATTCAGGTGAGATCTAAGCCAATGTCCGCTTTTGGCACTTAGCGGACATTTAGACTCCCTCTGAGAATGTCCGCTTTCGGGGGTAAAGCGGACATGTCCAACGCGTGCTCAAATGTCTGCTTCTGACCCAAAGCGGACATTGATATTCATTTGCCCCGGCAGGAGCTTTCGCACTTCTGGTGGCGGGCTTGGTCAGGAGCGGCCA
>CAXMPN010000350.1:0-295 GCA_964195195.1 Pontiella sp.
ATCCCACCTACCCCACCCCTGGGAGCGATGGGGGCGATGGGTGGGATGATTTCGGGTCAAAGTCTTATGAAGATGGCCTGGAAGGGGGCCTCCAATGAAGGTCAAGCCCCAACTCTCCATCGCCCAACTGACGGACGTGATCCGCGCGACCCTAGTCGATGAGACAGATCCGTGGCCCCTGCCGGCGCTCGAGACGTTCCAGGAGTTGCTTTGGCAGCTACGAGACTGGCCCGACGTCCGCGACCTGCTGGAGGCCTTCCTGTCCCAATGCGGCATAGGCGACGCCGTCTATACT
>CAXMPN010000350.1:349-616 GCA_964195195.1 Pontiella sp.
GGGCTGGTGCCCGGCCGGCTGAATTGAGTGAGGCACACTAAAGGACCCCCGATGCTCACCTCCATGGGCATCGACGGGGCGGTAAAAGCGGACATACGATGTCCGCTTAACCCCCGATAGCGGACGTAAATGGGCATGGTGCTGGAGGTCCGTTGTTGACCCAGGCCGTGCAAAAACGCGATGTAGTTGGCTTGGGTTTTCGGCTTGTCGGGTTTTCACGACCTTGCGGGGCCGATGTTCGGGTTTTTGGATTTCAACGGCTGACGG
>CAXMPN010000351.1:0-616 GCA_964195195.1 Pontiella sp.
ACGTGCGCGCCGCCGGCCTCGACGGGGGGCTCGAGGGCAAGCGAATCATCGTGCAAGGCCTCGGCAACGTGGGCTACCACGCCGCCCGCTTCCTGCGGAACGAAGACGGCGCGAAGATCGTCGGCATCGTCGAGCGAGACGGCGCGCTGCTCGACCCGACCGGACTCGATGTCGACGACGTCAAATCCTACATGAGCGAGCACGGCGGCATCCGCGGCTATCCGAGCGGCCGCCTCGAACGCAACGGCGCGCGGGCGCTCGAAGCACCGTGCGACATCCTGCTACCCGCCGCTCTCGAAGGCCAGATCACTACGCGCAACGCCCTACCACCTATGAGGCGGACCTGATCCTGAAGAAGCGGGGCATCGTCGTGCTGCCCGACGCCTACCTGAACTCGGGCGGTGTCGCCGTATCGTACCTCGAATGGATCAAGAACCTGTCGCACATCCACTTCGGCGCGATGGAACGGAGGCTCGAGGAAATCCGCGGGCAGGAACTCGTTCGCTTCGTCGAGGAGGCCGTTGGAAGGAAGCTGCCGGCGTCGATGACGGAGAAGATCGTGACCGGCGCAGACGAAATCGCCCGCGTCCGCTCCGGGCTCCACGACACGATGAGA
>CAXMPN010000352.1:0-613 GCA_964195195.1 Pontiella sp.
TCGCTCGCTCCGACAGTGAGATCCGTTGCGCGTTGCCTTCGTCCGCACCCGCGCTTCTGTCGACCGGGATCAGGTCCATGCCGCAGATCGGGCATTGTCCGGCTTCGGGTTGTCGGATCTGCGGGTGCATCGAGCAGGTCCAAATCGTTTCCTTCGCATGGTCAACGTGAGCTTCGACGTCTGGCGCGGGGGCTTCGGAGCTTCCGTGCAGCCCGCCACCGAGGCCGAAGGCGACGGCCGCGACGATGGGGAGTGCGACCCACGGTGCGGTGCTTGCCAGGCGCGTCTTGTTTGCTTCGTTCATGACTCGTCTCCTTGGTCCGTCCGTTCCACGGGGTGCCCAACGACCGCCTCGAGCACCGCCCACGCTCGGGCATGATGCGCGCGGCTGCCGGCGAGCTCGAGTTGAAGCTCGAGGAGCTCCTTTTGGACCAGCAGGGCGGACGCGACGGTCGAGCGCCCGCTCTGATAGCTGCCCAACACTGATTGAAAGGTAGTCTCCGCCTGCGGAATGAGCGTATGTCGGTAGAGGTCGATTTTCCTTTGTGCATTCCGGACTGCCGACATCGCCGCCACGAGCTGTGCATCGGCGGTCTGCAGTGCTGCGTCACGA
>CAXMPN010000353.1:0-611 GCA_964195195.1 Pontiella sp.
GGAACCGGCCCTTTGTCTGTGCCTTGCAATAAGGACACTGTTTAATCTCGGCATCGATGTGGTTAACCGTCTTTTCAAAGATGATGTCTATCCGGGTGCGTCTTTCATGCCGCTCGCAGGGGGTGTCGATGAGGTCTTCGCCGCAGGTCTCGCATTGATTGACCTCGGCGATCTGAACGGTTTCCACGGTTCGGGTATTACCCGAACGCGCATCATTCTGCTTCATCCCCTTGCCCTTGGCACCGGGCTGCCCGGTGGCGCTGTCATCCGGGGCGGTTTGGGATGAGGGTATGCTGGAGTTGCGGCTGTCTTTGCGGGTGTTCTTTTCCATGAACACGGCCATCAGTAATTCGAACAGCATCAGCATGGCCTGGAACAGGGCGCGGCTTTCCGCCGTCATCTTTCCCTCGCTCGACAGACTTTTGAATTGTGTCTTCAGGGTATCGAACTCTTCGCGCAAAGAGGTTTTATTGACGCTGCTCATGATCCAGTCACTATGCTATTTTTTCGGCCTCAACCGCCATCATCGCCGCCAATACCGCGACGCGTTCCCCGCGGGGCATGGCCTGGTAGGTTTTCCCCCAGTTCGCAGCCTTGCGTTTGATGCGTTG
>CAXMPN010000354.1:0-607 GCA_964195195.1 Pontiella sp.
ATCGCGGTGGTGCTTGACGACCTGGGGCTCAACCGGCCCAACGCGCAGCGGGCCATCGCGTTGCCGGGACCGCTCACCCTGGCTTTCATGACCTATGCCGAGCGTCTTCCGGCACTGGCGGCGGCTGCCCGGGCGGCCGGGCACGAGCTCTTGGTGCATGTGCCCATGGCACCGCAGGATCCGCTCACGAACCCGGGGCCCAACGTGCTGCGGGCGGATCTCGGGCCCGAGGAACTGGCCCGCCGGGTTGCATGGGGCCTGACGCGGTTCGATGGCTATGTCGGCATCAACAATCACATGGGCAGCGGCTTCACCACGTCGGTGCCCGGCATGGCGCAGGTCATGATGGAATTGAAGGCACGCGGATTGCTGTACCTGGATTCCCTGACCTCGCCGGGGACGGTGGGCGCTGCGCTGGCCGAGCGTTTGGGCGTGCCCTACGCCAAGCGTGACATATTCATCGACGACCCCTTGAACCGGGCGGCGATCCGGCGGCAATTGGTGCGCCTCGAAAGGCTGGCCACGCGCACCGGCCGGGCGGTCGGCATCGCCCATCCCCACGACGTGACGTTGGAAGAATTGGCCCGCTGGCTGCCGGAGGTGCAGG
>CAXMPN010000355.1:0-609 GCA_964195195.1 Pontiella sp.
GCGGGATCCTTGGGATAGTCGGGGTTCTCCGGCTCTTCTTCTGCATTCAGGTGATAGAGATTGCCGTAGAATTCGTCGAATCCGTGGTTGCTGGGCAGGAATTCGTCCTTGTCGCCCAGATGGTTCTTGCCGAACTGACCGGTAGCATACCCAAGCGGCTTGAGGAGCTCAGCGATCGTCGGGTCCTCGGCGCTCAGCCCCAGGTCGGCACCGGGCATTCCCACTTTGCTGAGCCCGGTCCGGAACATCATGCCCTCCGTAGCTCCCGGCAAGCCGACCTTCGTCAGGCCGGTGCGGATCGGAGACTGCCCTGTGATAAAGGCAGCACGTCCGGCGGTGCAGCTCTGCTGGCCGTACCAGTCAGTGAAGATGGCGCCTTCGTTGGCGATGCGGTCGATGTTCGGCGTCCGGTAGCCCAGGATGCCATCACCGTAGCAGCTCAGGTTAGTGATACCGATGTCGTCGCCCCAGAGGACGAGGATGTTTGGCTTCTTGTCGTTACTGATGGCAGTCACTCCTTCATAGCTGACCGACAGCTACTCTCCGTCTTCGGGGTCGACTGTTTGCTGCGGTGTGCTTGAAGCGTCGACTGATTCATCTAAGGCCTGC
>CAXMPN010000356.1:0-608 GCA_964195195.1 Pontiella sp.
TGTGAGGTATGTCCGCTTGTGATGCATTAAATGGCTCCCACCATCGTCACCGGAATGTCCGCTTATGGCTATTAGCGGACATTATGAGGGGGTGCCCAACATGTCCGCTTTCGGGGGTAAAGCGGACATTGTTAGTGCGTGCGATTGATGTCCGCTTTGGGGTATGAAGCAGACATATAGGACCACTACTTTGAATGTCTGCGTTTAGGCGGAAAACCCAAATCTTAGGCTATGGACTTATTTTTAGCAAGTTAAATGAGTTCGGTATAGGTGGCTTCGTGCCCCCGCAACCAGCGTTACTTGCGCCCCCGTTTCCATGGAGCGGGGATTTTTGTTTGTGAGATTGATGAGGGCTGCAAGCTGACCAAATAACTCAATTTTTAGGGTACCGCTTTCGGGCACAAGCCGGACTTCTTCGATCAATCCCTGAATGGCCTGAGCAGCGTCCGCACGTGTGTTCTCCTCATTGAGGGATTCCGCCAGAGTGGCGACCTTCTTGCGGTACACCTCGGCCAGATTTGGATGCAAACGCGGCATGGGCGCGGGTGTGTGTTCCTTCTGGCTGAAGAGATCGCTACGCCGATCCTCCAGGGTGGCCATTTCATCCT
>CAXMPN010000357.1:0-321 GCA_964195195.1 Pontiella sp.
GCGGAATGGATACGGCCGAGGTCCTTCATGACTTGCGCGTCGCCATCGTGATCGTCCATCAGCATCTCGCTGTAGCCAATCACGGCATTCAGCGGGGTGCGGAGCTCATGGCTCATGTTGGCGAGGAATTCGCTTTTAGCCTTGCTCGCCGCGAGAGCCGCATCGCGCGCCTGCTCTAATGCTCTGTTAGTTTCCTCGAGCGCGCGGTCACGCGCGAGTCGATCCGTTATGTCACGCTTTACGGCGACGTGATGCGTCACTTCTCCGTGATGGTCTGTCACCGGCGAAATCGTGGTATCAAAGTGAACCAAATGACCACTT
>CAXMPN010000357.1:358-606 GCA_964195195.1 Pontiella sp.
GCGTGCCCGACCACGATTTGTTGGCGGATAGCTTGCGGCCGATCTCGGCGAAATATTCGGGCGGGTGCATCTCGCTGCGAACGAGCTCTGCGGGGGTCTTGCCGATGACTTCAGATGTCTTAAGGCCCAAGGTTTGTTCATAAGCCGGGTTGACGTATTCGAGTGTCGCCTCGGCGTTAGTTAGCTCAATAACGTCGCTCGTTCGATCGATCGCTCCGGCCAGTAATCGATTGTGAAATTCTCGTTGT
>CAXMPN010000358.1:0-244 GCA_964195195.1 Pontiella sp.
CTAGTGACCGAATTATAGCAGCTGGATGGCAATTCGGTAGCTGGTCACCAATGTCCGCTTTGGGTCATTAGCGGACCTTTTTGGCAAGTTTAGCTCAATGTCCGCTTTCGGGGGTAAAGCGGACATTAGAACCTGGTCAAAACCACTGAAATTACAGTCCGCTTACGGCCAGAAGCGGCCGTTCAGATTGTTCACTGCAGTGATTCACTTGTCCCGTACTCGTCATCTGCTCGCGTCAATATTT
>CAXMPN010000358.1:254-606 GCA_964195195.1 Pontiella sp.
CACGATCAAGAGGTCGAATATGATGTACTCAATCAATTCCAATCCGAACGACGGAATTATCCAGACCATTACCGGGAAAACCGCCATCCCAAACGATCAATCACACGTATGCGCTGACGAGCCGAACTCCGATATCTCAATACTGGCTGCCGTGTTCCAGACCATGTCCCTGCCGGCGAAGTAATCACTCGCTTTAGTGAGTACACACTTGCTAACAGAAATGGTTGTTTTGCGGTTCGATGGGTGCCCTAATTGCCAATACAGTGTCGACACCACAAGCTCCAACCGTCCACTCGGCAAAGTTAATGAGATTGGGTCGCCATAATTGTTTAAAGGTGCCCCCGCCGGTTCG
>CAXMPN010000359.1:0-605 GCA_964195195.1 Pontiella sp.
GCTTCGATGGCTCGGCCGCTGCTCAAGGACCACTCGATCGAGAGCCTGCGCGAGCGCTTCGCGGAGGAGGGGATGCCTGCCTACCGCGCCGAGCAGGTGGCCGGCTGGCTCTACGGCCGAGGCGTCGAGGATGTGGGCGCCATGACCGACCTCTCGCTCGAGCTGCGCGAGCAGCTGGCAGCCGACTGGGACACCCGCGCGCTCGAGATCGACACGGTGCAGCGCTCGCGCGACGGCACGGTGAAGGCCGCACTGCGCACCCGCGATGGCGCCCGGATCGAGACGGTCATGATCCCCGAAGCGGATCGCGCGACGCTGTGCGTCTCGAGCCAGGTGGGCTGCCCGCTCGCGTGCAGCTTCTGCGCCACCGGCTCGGACGGAACCTGCGCGCCGAGGAGATCGTGGATCAGGTGCTCCACGCCGCAGAAATCCTGGCGGCCTCCGGAGAGCGCCTGACGAACGTGGTCTTCATGGGCATGGGCGAGCCGCTGCTGAACCTCCCGGCCGTGCTGGAGGCGGTCCGCCTGCTGATCCACCCCAAGGCCTTCGGCATGGCGCCGCGCCGGGTGACCGTTTCGACGGTGGGCGTGCTGCCGCAGCTCGAG
>CAXMPN010000360.1:0-605 GCA_964195195.1 Pontiella sp.
TCTTCGTTGCGGTCTCTTTTCCTGGCGGGGGAGCGCCTCGATCCGGACACCTACCACTGGGCATCGGATTTGCTCGGTGTTCGCGTGATCGATCATTGGTGGCAGACCGAGTCGGGGTGGGCGATCGTGGCCAACTGCTTGGGGATCGAGCCGATGGCCGTGAAGCCGGGGTCGTCATCGAAGCCCGTGCCCGGATATGACGTCCAGATTCTAGATGGTGAGGGCAAGCGTCTCGGAGCCGGCGAGGAAGGCCTCGTAGTGGTGAAGCTTCCACTGCCGCCGGGATCGTTGCCGACGCTATGGCAGGACGACGACCGGTTCGTTGATTCATATATGTCGGCCTTTCCCGGGTACTACCTGACGGGTGACGGCGGATACGTCGATGAGGACGGCTACGTGTTCGTCATGGGCAGAGTCGACGACGTCATCAATGTGGCAGGCCATCGCCTGTCGACCGGAGCAATGGAGGCGGTGCTGGCGGATCATCCCGATGTTGCGGAGTGCGCCGTCATCGGGATAGAAGACGAGTTGAAGGGTCAGGTCCCTCTCGGGTTTGCCGTGCTCAACGCCGGAGCCGATCGTGATGCCGGCGAACTTCAGGACGA
>CAXMPN010000361.1:0-276 GCA_964195195.1 Pontiella sp.
GGTAGACCCGGATCGGTATCGTTGAAATATTTTTGCCAGATGGTCGGCCTGGGACTCGCGATCAATGAACCCTTCATCGGCCTGATCGCTATGCTCGATTCGGAAATCCGGGCATTATGTTCCGCGCGGTCATTCATGGATGATGTCGGCCCCAATAGCGTACTCGCAAGTATACGCGAACAGGAAAACATCACAGAGGCGCTTCGGGCGGTGCAGCCGGTAGTGGAAGTAGCGTCGATTTCACTTTCGACTTGCCGACCGTATGAGCAACACTGT
>CAXMPN010000361.1:354-605 GCA_964195195.1 Pontiella sp.
ATTTTTCACACCGCCATACGCGGTGGTTTAGCGGTCGAACTACAGGAGCCATACACGATCGAGGAAGAATCGGAAGCGACTTTGAGAGTCGCGTTGCTGATCGTTGACAACCGATGTGCTATCTAGATAAAGCCCCGTGGTTGCCAGAAGCGTACTTAGAATCATTAAAACCACGTATGCCGAATTGATCTGCGCGTCCTTTCTGAGGTCGATCAACAGCTCCTTGAATCGCTCCTCCGACGCGTAGGGGA
>CAXMPN010000362.1:0-262 GCA_964195195.1 Pontiella sp.
GCGCCGCCAGGATGGACAGCATGAACCGCAGCCCGTCCTTGTTCGCAGCATCCTTGCTCGCGTTCTCGTGACGCTTGACCCACTCGACCGCGAAGCTCTCAATGAGTGCCGCCAGGGTCTCGCCCATCGCGGCCGGGAACCGACCGACCGCGAGATCCTCCAGCATGGGGGCCAGGGTGGCGTGCCAACGGTAGAAGCCGTACTGGGCGGCAAGGCTCGCCACGCCGGGCGAGCCGTCGCAGAATTCGTTGATCCACTGTCG
>CAXMPN010000362.1:349-604 GCA_964195195.1 Pontiella sp.
CATCGCCGCGTCGTCGAGCGGGCGAAAATGCAAGTGCCGGCAGCGGCTGTGCACCGTCGGTAGCAGACGCTGGGGCCGGTTGGTGACCAGGATGATGTACGTTCCGGCAGGCGGTTCCTCGAGCGTCTTGAGCAGCGCGTTCTGACCGACGGCGTCGAGCAGCTCGGCCTCGTCGATGATGAAGACCTTGTTGTGCCCGCGCGAAGGCGTCCGGTAGGCGGGCGCCTCCTGGTACTTCTCTCCCACCTGGCCGCC
>CAXMPN010000363.1:0-600 GCA_964195195.1 Pontiella sp.
TAGCAAAACTAACCGACTTGCCCTTCCGCAGTGCCCCGAACAAGTTCGAGGCTCTGGCTGCCCATGATGCGATCGTGTTTGCAAGCGGTGCGCTCAAGACATTGGCGGCGTCGCTCATGAAAATCGGCAATGATATTCGCTGGCTCGCTTCCGGTCCGCGCTGCGGTATCGGCGAGCTGTCTTTACCCGCGAACGAGCCGGGCAGCTCCATCATGCCCGGCAAGGTCAACCCCACGCAGTCGGAAGCCCTGACAATGGTGTGTGCGCAGGTCATGGGCAACGACGCGGCCATCAACATCGGCGGCGCGTCGGGTCATTTCGAGCTCAACGTCTTCAAGCCGACGCGTGTGATTCCTTCGAGGAGCATTGCGCCAGGGGAATCGAGCCCAACGTGCCGGCCATCGAAGCTTACCTGCACAACTCGTTGATGCTGGTGACGGCCTTGAATCCGCACATCGGCTACGACAATGCGGCCAGGGTGGCGAAGAAGGCCTTTGCCGAAAACATCAGTCTGCGCGCGGCGGCCATCGATCTGGACCTGCTGACCGGTGAGCAGTTCGACGAGCTGGTGAAGCCGGAGGATATGATCGGTCCAGGCTA
>CAXMPN010000364.1:0-600 GCA_964195195.1 Pontiella sp.
GGTTCGGCGGTCCTCCTGAGTATCGAAGGAGACCTTCTGGCCTTCAACAAGGTTGCGAATACCGGCGCGCTCAAGAGCTGTAGCGTGAACGAAGACGTCATTGCCGCCGTTGTCTGGCGCAATAAACCCGAAGCCTTTTTGGTCATTGTAAAACTTAACCGTGCCCGATTCCATGCGATATCCTTTCGTGACATGAGGTGCGGACGAGCAAAAAGTCACGCAGAGACGCGACCTCAAGCCCGGATGTGTCGATATTTGGAGAGATGCTGAACGTACGCCCAGCTGTGCCAGGGCGTAGTGGCCCGATTGTCCGGCCAAAATCGATACGTGTCAGTAGAGCTTATTCGACACGGCCGCAAGAAACCACTTCACCGAATTTCCGACTGCCAACGGGATTCGCCAAACGGACAGTGGCAAGGCCCCATACTTGTGCTGAGCCTGAACGCACCGGTTCAGAAGAACTTAGGGGTGTATCTAATAATGTCCGCTTTCGGGGGTAAAGCGGACATTCCTAGCACCCGCCCGAATGTCTGCTTTTGACCCAAAGCGGACATTTGCCAAGATCGCAAGAGCCATGCGGAGAAGCGGCCGGGAGCCGTA
>CAXMPN010000365.1:0-269 GCA_964195195.1 Pontiella sp.
GCTGGCAAGCGGTGATAACCGGGAGCGAGCGATCTTGGAGTCTGGGCTCGCGCCAATCTTCGGGTAGCTCCAAGTCCGCCCTGACAGGTAGCATGCCAAGCGAGATATTCAGCCCGCCGGTGGCCAGGCCAGTGGATGGAATGTCGGCAGCGTCTCGGACATCCACAAGCAAGGCATTGGGGTCTTGCTTCATCCGTTGCTGAGCTTCCGCAGCACTGATTCCTTCTACCTGTGCCATTGCCTCTTCGGCTATTTGCATAAAAGACATT
>CAXMPN010000365.1:341-600 GCA_964195195.1 Pontiella sp.
ACGGAAATTCGCTTCCACGGTATGTTTTGGATTTCTGTCACGGTGATATCGTCGTTTGTTCGATGGCCGCTTTGGGTCATTAGCGGACCTTCAGGGCAATTCTAGCCCAATGTCCGCTTTCGGGGGTAAAGCGGACATTAAGTGAGTGGATAGCAGGCACAAAAAACCCGGCACAAGGCCGGGTTCTCAGTTTTCGTGGTAGCGGGGGCGTGATTTGTGCTGTCCCGACGATATGCAGACGCATTCGCGTGAAGTAGAT
>CAXMPN010000366.1:0-252 GCA_964195195.1 Pontiella sp.
GACGGGCATCCGCGTGAGCGAGCTGGTGTCGCTCGACCGCGGCGACCTGGACTTGCCCTCCGAGGCGCTCCGCGTCCGCGGCAAGGGTCGCAAGGAGCGCATGGTGCCGCTCGGCTCGCACGCCATGACCGCGATCCGCGTGTACATCGAGAAAGTCACCAATGACCCGCGCTTCGCCGCGATCTGGGCCGAGTCCGACGACGCCCAACCGTTGTTCCTCAACAAGCTCGGCAAGCGTCTGAGTTCGCGTTC
>CAXMPN010000366.1:352-600 GCA_964195195.1 Pontiella sp.
GCGCCGTAAGCTCGACAAGTACCTCCGCCTGGTGGGCCTGGACCCGACGATCAGCCCGCACACGCTGCGGCACAGCTTCGCGACGCACCTCCTGGACAACGGTGCCGATCTCCGCAGCGTGCAGGAGCTGCTGGGCCACCAGTCGCTGAGCACGACGCAGGTGTACACGCACCTCACCGCCCAGCGCATGCGCCGGGCCTACGACGAGGCCCACCCGCGGGCCGAGGCGGGCTGAGGGCGAGTCATCC
>CAXMPN010000367.1:0-235 GCA_964195195.1 Pontiella sp.
GACCGGGCCCAGCTCTCACGATGGCCAAGCAGACCAAGACCGCTCTGGCGGCGGAGAGCTTGGATGTCGTTGCCGACCGTGGCTACTTCAGCAGCGAAGAGATCCTGGCCTGCGAAGAGGCCGGCATCACCGTCACCCTGCCCAAGCCGCTCACCTCGGGCAGCAAAGCGAAAGGCCGGTTTGCAAAGCAGGACTTCCGCTACCTGGTCGAGGAAGACGTCTACCTTTGCCCTGC
>CAXMPN010000367.1:349-597 GCA_964195195.1 Pontiella sp.
GTCTACCGCTACACGACCCAGGAAAAGGGTCTGACCTTGCGCCGCTACTGGACCTCTGCCTTGCCCGACCTGCGCCATCAAACACCTGTGCACCACCGGCAAGGAGCGCCGGATCACCCGCTGGGAGCACGAGGAGGTTCTGGAAGCCGTCCAGCGGCGCTTGGACGAGAACCCGCAAGCCATGCGTCAGCGCCGCGAGACGGTCGAACATCCGTTCGGCACCATCAAGGCCAGGATGGGGGCGACTC
>CAXMPN010000368.1:0-596 GCA_964195195.1 Pontiella sp.
TGGGCGAGCTTGGGAAGCCCCGCCATTGCGTTCTCGATGAGAAAGCTAACCCGCTGCTCGACCTCGAGTGGGGTGTAGCCCGGTGCCGCAGTATTGACGACGACCTGAACGTTGGTGATGTCCGGCACGGCGTCGATGGGAAGACGACTGAAGTTCCACGCCCCCAGGAGCCCGACCACGGCCACGAATAGAAGAACCACACCGCGGCGGTTTGCAGAAAGGTTGATGATCCAGTCCAGCATCGCCCCGCTCGGCCTTGATCAGGTGACTGTTCGCGGTGACGTACTCCGTGCCAGGCTCGAGTCCGCCCAGCACCTCGACCCACTCTCCGGCCTGGCGGCCGAGATCCAGCATTCGGACCTCGTAGACATCACCAAACCGGGCATAGACCACCTGGAAATCGCGGAACGTCTGGAGGCCCAAACGGTTTACCGCGAGCGGGGCTTCGTGCTCCCCGACGTTGATCTCAGCCTCCACGAACGTCCCAGGCGGGAACTGCGCACCCGCCCCCTCGAGCGCGACCCGCGCGACGACGGATTGGTCGTGCGGGTCCGCGGTGGTTTCGATCATCGAGATGACCCCCGAGACGGGCGTGC
>CAXMPN010000369.1:0-248 GCA_964195195.1 Pontiella sp.
GCACCTCCGGCGCAGGGGGACGGCACCCCAGCGAGGAATGCGGTCGCTGCTTGTAGTAGTGCCGGAAGCAATTCACGATCACGATCACGATCTGGACGCCATGGTGCAACCAATGTCCGCTTTCGGGGGTAAAGCGGACATTCCTGGCGCGTCTGCTATGTCTGCCGCTCGGGCCTTGGCTTGGAACTAACATCATTGGGCTGGAACAGCTCAATCACGCCAGAAAGCCCTCCGCAGAGATGCGCATT
>CAXMPN010000369.1:258-596 GCA_964195195.1 Pontiella sp.
GAAGCGGGTTCGAATTTGGTGAAGCGCTTCAGAAGACCATGACGGCTTTAGCTATTGCTGCAAAGTGACAGGCCGATGCTGCCAAGACGAACGCGTGCCAAATCGCGTTGTGATAGCGGAGCTTTTTCCAAAGATGAAAAACAATGCCAATGGTGTAAAGGCAGCCGCCGACCGCGAGTAGGACGAGCACCTGTGGCGAGATGGCTAGCACAAGGGGATCCAGCGCCAGGATGATCGACCACCCTAGGGCTATATAGAGAACGTAAGATGTTCGCACAAAATGCTCGGGCCATAGCAGCTTGGCAGCAGCTCCGAACACGGAGAGGACCCAAACAAAT
>CAXMPN010000370.1:0-268 GCA_964195195.1 Pontiella sp.
TGTTCGTAACCCGCGTCGAGCGTAGCGGCGGTCAAATCCTGTCCACCGGCTTCACCGGTCACGGAATCCTTGAGCCGAGTCGTAACCTGTGTCGATGCGTTGAGCACTTCGCTTCGGCGTTCTACCCAAGCTGTCTTGATCTGAGGTATAAAACTGCGCATGCCAACGGATCCGTAGCGATCTTCTTTCGGTATATAGGTTCCTGCCCAGAACGGTTTGGCATCCGGAGTCATGAGGACAGTCAGCGGCCATCCACCGCGCCCCGTCA
>CAXMPN010000370.1:349-594 GCA_964195195.1 Pontiella sp.
CTGGGTCTTCGAAAGACTCGTGCTCCATGACATGGCACCAGTGACAAGTCGAATAACCTATCGAAAGAAAAATCGGTTTATCCTCTGCACGCGCTTTGGCAAAGGCTTCCTCTCCCCATGGATACCAATCCACCGGGTTGTCGGCGTGCTGTTGGAGGTAGGGGCTCATCTCGAGCGCGAGCCGGTTGTGCCCCTCGGGGATTTCTTTCATGTGTGTGTCTCTCGCTTCGTCGGTTGAATCGGAT
>CAXMPN010000371.1:0-297 GCA_964195195.1 Pontiella sp.
ATTGCAGGCTTGTAGCGCGTCAGACCTCCTGCCAGATTCACCAGGATGTCGATCCTGTTGTATTCCCTCAATGCACCATCAATCAGCTGCTGCACCTGGGACTCATCGGTGAGATCGGCGGCCATTGCCAACGCGCGGCCGCCCGCTTGCCGTAGTTCTGCAGCGCGCGCGTCTACATTGCTCTGCTGACGCGCGCAAATGACAAGCGAGGCACCGTTCTCCGCCAACGCTTTGGCAACGGCTTGCCCGATTTGTCCGTCGTGGCTGACGCCTGTCACAAGGGCGACTTTGTCTTCA
>CAXMPN010000371.1:349-593 GCA_964195195.1 Pontiella sp.
CGACGAGCCTGGTGATCCAGCGGGCATGAGCCCAGAAGGCTGCGGCGAGATCGGTCAATGTCCGCTTTTGGCACTTAGCGGACATTTCTGACGGCTGGGCGCATGTCCGCTTTCGGGGGTAAAGCGGACATTCCTGACCTCCCCTCGAATGTCGGCTTTTGATCCAAAGCAAACACGTCATCTGGCATGAAGCTCGATCCGGGGATCTTTCGCTAGACGCGACGACGGCCAGATCCACGAGGGT
>CAXMPN010000372.1:0-273 GCA_964195195.1 Pontiella sp.
GATGATGACACGAAGTTTTGGAACGCGTTTGGCAATCGCCGCGACATCCTTGAAAGAATATTTTCCAACAAGAAAATCCACGCTTTTACCAGCCATCGCGGTTGCTTCTAGATCGCGGAAAAACGCCTCGCTCAGCCCATCTGCGTAGCGACCTGAAAGCCGGTAGCCAAGATAGCGTGGATCTTCGCAGAGGGTTTTGAACAAGGGACCGAATGCGTCAGTTCCGATGACTTTGGACAGATTTCCAACGACACCCCGATAGAGCGCCTTGTC
>CAXMPN010000372.1:349-592 GCA_964195195.1 Pontiella sp.
GCTTTGAAAATGACAGCCACCACCTGAGCTGCAAGTTTCGCGGAGCCTGCGGGTTTATAATGAACATCACCAGCTTTGGTAAACATGTCCGGCGTGAACGCAGCGGAGGTCACGTGAAGATCGTTGATCGCCACGCCATGTTTTTTCATCACACGTGCCGCGGCAGCATTGTACTTGATATCGTCACCGACGATTCGTCCAGCCTCGCCTTCAGGCACCACCGTTGTGCTCGCCCATATCAGG
>CAXMPN010000373.1:0-310 GCA_964195195.1 Pontiella sp.
CGCTCTTGCATCCGGACTGTGGGGCATCGAGAACCGGGTGGAGCCCGAGGCCCCGGTCGAGGGCAATGCCTACGACAAGAAGTTTCCCCGCCGGCTCGCGCTGCCGCGTACCCGCTGTGAGGCGGCGCAAGCCTTCAAGGGATCGAAGATGGCGCGCGAGTGGTTCGGCGAGGCCTTCGTGGATCACTACGCCGCGACCCGTGAGTGGGAGGAGCGCGAATTCCGCAAGCACATCACGGATTGGGAGATGGACCGGTATTTTGAGATTATTTAGTTAGAATGAATAACTCTCGCGAAAAGGATGACCTCC
>CAXMPN010000373.1:334-588 GCA_964195195.1 Pontiella sp.
TAACAGTAAAGCGGTCAATGACGCCTTGCGCGATTATCTGGAGCTTCGTAAGAAGGCCGCAACCTAAACGCGCTGCAGCTGAACTTGGTCGTTATTAGCCGCATAATAAAATCCTTTCTTGGCGTCTTTGCGCCTTTGCGAGAGAAATACCGGTGTTTATGGATAGACACTATCCAGACACCTAACCTGGGCAAAACAAAGCTGTGCGGCTTGGCTGGCCGCGGGCGAAATAAGCTCCCGGCTGCGCGCGAAGG
>CAXMPN010000374.1:0-233 GCA_964195195.1 Pontiella sp.
GCCTCGATCGGTGGGCAGGAGTTCAAGTTCAAGCCCAAGAAATAATCGCACAACAAATGTTGATATCACGAAACCGGGCATCTCATCGCTTTGGGTCGTTTTCTGCCTGTCGCAACTCTATTATCTGACGGGTTCTGACATCTTTTTCACTCTGGCACCTTTTTCACTTTTCCGATCAGGGAGATCCCCAACATGAGGCCCACTCACACCAGTCAACGAACAATCACGTCAAC
>CAXMPN010000374.1:277-585 GCA_964195195.1 Pontiella sp.
GTGTCCTCCAGCGGGCAGGCGGTGCGGCTGTCGCGCCCATTGGACTGGCTGGTGATCGCCGATCATTCCGACGGCATGGGCATGGCTGGCGATCTGGCCGCCGGCCGGCCGGAGCTGATGGCGTTCGACCAGGGAAGGAAGTGGAGCAAGGGGCTGCAGCAAGGAGGTGAAGCGGGGGTCAAGGCGGCGCTCGATTTGATCACGAACTTTTCACAGGGGACGATCGATCCGAAGATGATGGCGCTCTATTCGCCGGGCTCGAAACTCTACAAGAATCTGTGGGAAAAGGTCGTCGCCGATGCCGAGGC
>CAXMPN010000375.1:0-243 GCA_964195195.1 Pontiella sp.
TCATGCGTGAAGGAACACCAAGCGGGTTCAATACGATATCCACCGGCGTGCCGTCTTCGAGGTAAGGCATATCTTCTACCGGTACGATGGTCGAAATTACACCCTTGTTACCGTGCCGGCCGGCCATCTTGTCGCCCGGCTGAATACGACGTTTCACGGCAAGGTAGACCTTGACCATCTTCAGCACACCGGGTGCCAGATCGTCGCCTGCTGTGATTTTCGCCCGCTTCTCTTCGAAGCGCT
>CAXMPN010000375.1:300-559 GCA_964195195.1 Pontiella sp.
CGAGGATACGCAGCGTGTCGTCGAGATCCTTGCGAACGCTTTCCAGCTCAGATTTCTCGATTGACAGTGCGCGTGTGTCTTTATCGACGCCGTCACGCGTAAAAACGCGAACGTCGATAACAGTTCCGTCCATCCCGGGCGGGACACGCAGTGACGTATCTTTCACGTCCGAGGCTTTCTCGCCGAAAATGGCTCTCAGCAGTTTTTCTTCCGGCGTTAGTTGTGTTTCACCCTTTGGCGTAACTTTGCCGACAAGGAT
>CAXMPN010000376.1:0-552 GCA_964195195.1 Pontiella sp.
TGGCAGCATTGCGGCAAAAAACTGGCTTAATTGCTTGCTCATTATTATTAGGAGGATTGTGCCTTTGCGCCACATACGCGCGGCGGCGTATATTAACAGGTTGTTTCCCGTTCACTCATTTGAACCATGAAATCCATCGACATTCGCGGCGCGCGAACGCACAACCTGAAAAATCTCGATCTCAGTTTGCCACGGGATAAACTAATCGTGTTTACCGGGCTCTCGGGGTCCGGCAAGTCGTCGCTCGCGTTCGATACGATCTATGCCGAAGGTCAACGGCGTTACGTCGAGTCTCTGTCCGCCTACGCCCGGCAATTCCTGTCGATGATGGAGAAACCCGACGTCGATCATATCGACGGCTTGTCACCGGCTATCTCGATCGAGCAGAAATCGACCTCGCACAACCCGCGCTCGACGGTCGGCACCGTTACCGAGATCTACGACTATCTGCGCCTGCTGTTTGCCCGGGCCGGCATACCACGCTGCCCCGATCATGGTGTCAACCTCGAGGCGCAAACGGTCAGCCAGATGGTCGATCAGGTGCTCGCATTG
>CAXMPN010000377.1:0-546 GCA_964195195.1 Pontiella sp.
CACAAGGCCTATGACATCCTCCTCGAGCTCGGTGCTCAGCCAATCGAGGTGCCGACGGGACCCATGGAGTTGAGGTTGCCAGCAATCAAAGGCATCGGGGGTGCGCCGATCTATCTGATCGACCGCTTTGGCGAAGGCTCAAACATCTACGACATCGATTTTCGCTATTTCGATGGTGTTGACCGAAATCCCAGTGGGTGTGGATTGCTCGAGATCGATCACCTGACGCACAATGTCTACCGCGGCCGTATGGATTATTGGTCGGATTACTACGAGAAATTGTTCAATTTTCGCGAAATACGCTACTTCGACATCAAGGGCGAGTACACGGGGCTGTTTTCCAAAGCATTAACAGCCCCCGACGGTCGCATTCGCATTCCGCTGAATGAGGAAGCATCGCAAGGTCCCGGGCAGATCGAGGAATTCCTGATGCAGTACAATGGCGAAGGCATCCAGCACATCGCCGTCGGCGCCCACAACATCTATGCGGCGACGGATGCGATTGCCGCGCGCGGGCTCGAATTCATGCCCGGCCCGCCGGACACC
>CAXMPN010000378.1:0-543 GCA_964195195.1 Pontiella sp.
CCCGATGATCGTCATCGAGACTTTCGAGCGCGGCAACCAACCACGGGCGCCGCCAATCCACGGCCGCGAGGTCGACCGCCCATGACGACGATCCCGCAGATCCACCCCGGCAAGGATGACCGCCCGGACCGCCGGCTCTCAACCGGCCACCACCGTGTATGTCCAAAGCACGGTACCGCGCCCCGCGACACCACCCAATTGCGGCCATGCGACGTGAAAATCCCCGCCCAGCTCTGCCGAGCTGCCGTCGGAGGCCGCCGCAACCGGCTCGCGCCACCCCGCCCGAACCGAGTCCGGCCACAGCCGACCGTCAAATCCCCATAGCCACCGGCACAACCGCGTATATCCGGCCCGCGGTTTCCTCCCTTGAGGCTTGTCCGACACCTGCCGTCCGAGCCCGTCGCAGCCACCGCGTCACGGCAGATGTCCGACAACCCTTCACAACAACGGACCTCCAGCGCCATGCCCATTTACGTCCGCTATTGAGGGTAGACCGGACATCCAATGTCCGCTTCTCTATCGCGGCCTCGGTCAAGGTCTTTC
>CAXMPN010000379.1:0-263 GCA_964195195.1 Pontiella sp.
ATCGACACGCGACAGGTAAGCGTGCACCGCCGTGTCGTACTCCGAGGTGTGGCGGAACGCTTTCACCGCAAGCCGTTGGCGTGTGGCATCGGCCAGTTCGCCTCCGGTCTTGATCTCTTCGATAACACCGGTGTAGTCCATGGGGTCCACGACGACTCCGACGTGGGCGTAATTCTTTGCCGCCGCCCGCACCATTGCCGGGCCGCCGATGTCGATCATTTCGATCACATCGGCCAGCGAGATCCCCTCCGTCCGGGCGGTCT
>CAXMPN010000379.1:312-543 GCA_964195195.1 Pontiella sp.
AGAGATTGACGACGACGAGATCGATCGGCTCGATATCGTTCTTTGCCAGATCGTCGACGTGGCTGTCGTTGTCGCGGAGCGCGAGGATCCCAGCGTGGATTTTCGGGTGCAGCGTCTTGACGCGGCCGTCGAGCATTTCCGGGAACCCGGTGTAATCCGGCACCGCGGTGACCGCGACCCCGTTGTCCTTCAGCAATCGTGCCGTGCCACCACTCGAAAGGATCTGGACGC
>CAXMPN010000380.1:0-540 GCA_964195195.1 Pontiella sp.
CTTCTGAATAGCCATCGAAGTCCTCCTCGTAAGGAGACGCTCACAAACTGATCACGGGCTTCGTAGTACGGCCAACAGAAGACGCTCGGGTAATATACAAATTGCAGTATGTGATAATATCTGCTGACCTTGATTCCAATTGGGCTACCAATGGCACAAGACCGATTATCAGGCAAATTCGCGGTAATCCTGCACGCTGATGTCGCTGGTTCAACCCAGTTAGTACAACAAGATGAGCTACTGGCTCACGAACTTATCCAGGGGCTGATGGCTGTTACCGGACAAGCCTTCCATCGCCGTGCTGCCGTTTTTGCACGCGCAAACCATCAACCCCGCACCGCGGACAGTTCGCCTCCGACTCCTCCGTTATGCATTCTCCCGAGTTCGGGAGTTATGATTCAATGGCAACCTTTTAAATTTCCTTATCGCCAGTCAAAAAACGCAGGATGCTTAGATGAATTAAAATTAGTATCTCCATCTCCTGTTAAGTCTTTTATCATCATAACACCAGCTAAACACTCAATATCGAACCCATTCTCT
>CAXMPN010000381.1:0-538 GCA_964195195.1 Pontiella sp.
GTAGCCAACCTCAAAGCGGGCTACGGGTGGGATAAACGGACATCCGTACACGCCACCGACCACGTTGGTCTCGGTCATGAGACCTGCCAGCGCGCCGGCCAGGTAGCCCGATACGTCCTCGTGGAAGATCAGCCCGGCGACATTGTCAAAGTACTCCGGAGCGAAGTCTGCGTCGACTTGCCCCTGATCCGTGCCGATGAAGAAAATTTCCGGCAGGTCCGCACCGGCCTGATGCGTAGCGGCACCCATCGCAAAGCCCGAGGTGACGATGATATCGAAGCCTTCATTGACGAACGAGTCAATGTTGGGCCGGTAGTCAGCGGCGTCCTGGGTTTCGATGAAGCCGTAGCACTCTTCGGCCAAACCGAGCTCATCAGCTGCGGCGAGCACACCGTTATAACCGGCTTCATTGAAGCTCTGGTCGTTTAGCGTGCCCACATCGGTTACGAAGGCAATCTTGTATGCGCAGCCCTCTTCCACCATTTCTTCTTCTTCCATGGCTTCTGTGGGCTCTGGTGCGGGGGCTTCCGTGGGATCC
>CAXMPN010000382.1:0-535 GCA_964195195.1 Pontiella sp.
GTGAGTGATACTGCGCGTCGGGCAACAGGAATCGCCTCAACGTACTTGCCCGAGTTATACAGTTGGATGACTTGCTTGTTGAGCGCATCGAGGTCCTCGGCAGACCGAACCTGAGACGGCGTGGCAACAAGCATAGCGAGCGCCAAAAAAACGGTTGTCGCTCCAGCGCGCCAGCAGCTTCTCCCAAGGCCCACCATCGCCAACTCCGCACCCCACAGATCATTACGCGGAGGTTGCAGCGCGCATACGACAGGGGCAAGGGCGGAAGTTTCCTCTTCTTAGTAACCCACTTGTTTTGTTGGGTTGGCGAAGGTCTGTTGTGGCGCTTAGTTGTTGCCGAAGCACGCCTCAGGAGAATGTCCGCTTTTGGCACTTAGCGGACATTCTTAGGGTCCGGCCAAATGTCCGCTTTCGGGGGTAAAGCGGACATCATCACTCTTCGCTCGGAAATCGCCCACCAGCTCCAGAGACGATCTTGCCGCCAGCATCCGTACTGGCTTACGCTACGCTTCAGCCAGCTCGGATGCTGGCCAAT
>CAXMPN010000383.1:0-530 GCA_964195195.1 Pontiella sp.
CGGGGAAGCTTTCACAAACTTAAACCATGAACTGCTGAATCGCGCCGGTTTGTTTGAGGCGCTTGCGCTGCATGGTTAGATCGAGGTCGCCGTAGTGTTCGATTGGATTGCCGTAGGCGTTGAGCAGGGTGGTGAACCAGTTGCTTTGGGTCATGTGTCCCTCGGTGCCGTGGAATGGGAGACGGATGTAGCGGCCGGCGATGTCGAGCTTTGAGTTCTTGCCAGTCATGACGATCATGGGAGCCTCGGTGTCCGGATTGTGATGGCCGGCGCCTGTCTCGGGCATGTAGATGATGGTGGTGTTGTCGAACATCGTGCCCTTGCCCTCGGGGATGGCCTTGAGCTTGGTGACCAAGGTGTTGACCTGCTTCATGTGGTGGGTTTTGATGACGTCACGCATAAAGGCCGAACGACCACCCTGTCCGTGACCGACAGCGTGAATATTGGTCTTCTCCTCATTTTCTGGAAGCGAGGTGATGTCCGTGCCCAAGTCATCAATGGTGTAGGTCACTACGTTGGTAAGGCCCGAT
>CAXMPN010000384.1:0-253 GCA_964195195.1 Pontiella sp.
GTCCAAGCGCGACCTCGGCCGCGACGAATTCCTCAAACGTGTTTGGTCTTGGAAAGAAGACCACGGTGGTAAAATCATCAACCAACTCAAACGCCTCGGTTGTTCATGCGACTGGGACCGCGAGCGCTTCACCATGGACGAAGACTACTCTGGCCACGTCACCAAGGTATTCACGGACCTCTTCAAAGAAGGCCTCATTTACCGTGGTAAACGCATGGTAAACTGGTGTCCTAAGTCACTCACGGCCCTCTCA
>CAXMPN010000384.1:287-529 GCA_964195195.1 Pontiella sp.
TTCTCCAGGTAAGTTCCTAGAAATTTCTACCACACGCCCAGAAACACTGATGGGAGATATCGCAGTCGCTGTTCACCCAGACGACGAGCGCTTCAAAGACCTCGTCGGCAAGAAGGTGCGTCGCCCATTCCCTGAAGCTGAAATCGAAATCATCGCGGACGACCACGTTGACATCGAATTCGGAACAGGTTGTCTCAAGATCACTCCTGCACACGACAAGGCTGACTTCGAAATCGGCCAAC
>CAXMPN010000385.1:0-527 GCA_964195195.1 Pontiella sp.
CATGGGCAAAATTCCCGACGAGCAGAAACCAGCCATTGGCAAGGTCATTGCACCGGCCGCATTATGGTGGTTTCGCTGGGGCGCAATGGCGACAATCGTGACGGGTCTGATCCTGGCCTGGATGAATGGTTATCTGTGGGGTGCTCTTTCAGTGGGGCTGACAGATAATGGTAGCAGCACGCCCATTGGCATTGGCATGTGGCTTGGCATCATCATGTGGTTCAATGTGTGGTTTGTCATCTGGCCAAATCAGAGGAGGGCCCTGGGGATCGTGGCCTGCCCCACGAAGCGATACCAGTTTCTAAGTTAGAACCCGGCGCAATCTCCTGCCTTGCCTTCAATGTCCGCTTTTGGCACTTAGCGGACATTCCGCGCCCTCAATCCAATGTCCGCTTTCGGGGGTAAAGCGGACATCGCTGATGCATGCTCCAATGTCTGCTTTTGACCGAGCCCGGCGACAGAAAGCTGCACTAGCGCGGCGGCCAAGCTCCAGCCCGTCGTAGCGACCGACAGCCGCCCCATATCAT
>CAXMPN010000386.1:0-526 GCA_964195195.1 Pontiella sp.
GTTCCGATTCAGAAGATTGAATCGACAAATTGAGTATCCCAAGACACATCTTGATTGAACTGCTGACTGACTGGGTAGTCAGTCGGCAATTTACCCGCGATGCTGTTGTATGAAATTTCGAAAAATTTCTGCAACAACATTGCGGCTACATATCTCTGAATTTTTAAAGAGCTTGGCAATTTGCTTCGCAAGTTGCTTGGAAGCTTTCTTTGAAAACTTCTTCACGATGACTTGCTTCGTAAGTTGCCGTTTGCGTTGGGGAACTTCTTTGGCGATCGGGGTTTTGCACCCGGCGCCAAAAAAACCAACATCTAATGGATCGACGATGAACCATTAGATGTTGGTTCCGGTACTGCTCAAGACTGATTGTCGCTGACTGTGTGCTGCAAAATTGAGCAGCATGACCGAACAAGGAAAATTGGTGGAGCCGAGGAGGATCGAACTCCTGACCTCCTGCGTGCAAGGCAGGCGCTCTCCCAGCTGAGCTACGGCCCCTCTTGTTATGCCACGCCTTTCGGCGCGAAGA
>CAXMPN010000387.1:0-525 GCA_964195195.1 Pontiella sp.
CAGGCGGCCTTCGGCCAGCAGAATGATTCGGTGACCGTCCGGAAAGATGATGTGGTCCACCTGAGGCTTGATGTTTTCCCACTCATATTGCTTCAGGCTGGCCACATCGATCTCATTATCGAAGTGGCCGATGTTGCAGACGATGGCCTGGTGTTTCATCGCAGCCATGTGGTCGTGGGTGATGACGTGGTAGTTGCCGGTTGCCGAGACAAAAATGTCAGCTTTGGCAGCAGCCTCCAGGCCCTTGAGGGACTGCGCACAACCCTTGCCCACGTCGCCGTAGCCGGCAACAACGGCAACCTTGCCCGCAATCATCACATCCGTGGCACGCTTGATGCCGTCGACCAGGGATTCACGACAGCCGTAAAGGTTATCGAATTTGGACTTGGTCACCGAGTCGTTGATGTTGAATGCCGGGAACGGCAAATCACCGGCTTTCGCCATCTGGTACAAACGCTTCACACCGGTGGTGGTTTCCTCGGTCACGCCCTGGATTTTCGCCAGTGCTTTGGTGTACCAGCCAGG
>CAXMPN010000388.1:0-522 GCA_964195195.1 Pontiella sp.
GAGGCCACCACCAATCACGATGTGAAGGCTGTGGAGTACTTTGTAAAAGAGGCTTTTGAAGGTAACACTGAATTAATGGCGGTATCGGAGTTTGTTCACTTCGCCTGCACCTCCGAAGATATCAACAACCTCTCACACGGCCTTATGCTGCGTGACGGCATGGATGAAGTGCTTCTTCCCACCATGAAGAAAATAACAGCAGAGCTGTCGGCAATAGCTGTGAATGCCGCATCCACGCGCATGTTGTCCAGAACCCACGGTCAAACCGCCAGCCCCACCACCGTGGGCAAGGAGATGGCCAATGTGGTGGCCAGACTACAGCGCCAACTGTGGCAACTGGAGCGCATCGAATATCTGGGTAAAATCAACGGCGCAGTAGGAAACTACAATGCCCACCTGTCGGCCTACACCGACGTAGACTGGCAAGCAAATGCCGAGCTATTCGTCACCTCGCTGGGACTCACCTGGAACCCCTACACAACACAAATCGAGCCCCACGACTACATGGCCGAGTTGTTTGAT
>CAXMPN010000389.1:0-521 GCA_964195195.1 Pontiella sp.
ACGGACCTGACGTTCATTCAGATCAGCGCGATTTTCACCGGCATGCCCGACTTGCGCAAAGTTTTTGAGGCCGCAAAAATCCGCCGCCAGAACGGCAAAGGTACGTTGCTTTTTGTCGACGAGATCCACCGTTTCAACAAAGCCCAGCAGGACGGATTCTTGCCGCATATGGAAGACGGCACCATTCTTCTTGTTGGGGCTACGACGGAAAACCCCAGTTTTGAGCTAAATTCTGCGGTTTTGCCCGTCACCGTAGATGCGCGGGATGCCTTGATGGAAATGGCTGACGGAGACGGCCGCGCCTTACTTAACCTTCTTGAACAGGTGTTTGTCTGGAAAGGCAAAGTTGATCGTGATGATCTTTCAAAACGTCTGTCTCGTCGCGCGCCCAAGTACGACAAATCGGGCGAAGAGCATTACAACCTTATCTCCGCGCTACATAAATCTGTGCGCGGTTCAGACCCTGACGCAGCGCTTTATTGGTTCGCGCGGATGCTGCAAGGCGGTGAAGATCCACGATA
>CAXMPN010000390.1:0-519 GCA_964195195.1 Pontiella sp.
GATCATTCGCTACGTGCGTCGCAAGCATAACCTGCTTATCGGCCGGGAAAATGCAGAGCGCATAAAGATCGAGGCCGGAACTGCGCTTGCTAAGCTCAATGGTCGGGCGGCCGAGGTTCATATTCGCGGACGCGACGTGCGCTCCGGTCTCGCCAAGATGGCGGTTCTGACACCCAAAGACATTGCAGCGGCGCTTTCTGAGCCGATCGACGTAATGGCCGACTTCATCGAGCGCGCCCTAGAAGATCTGCCCCCCGACGTGATGAGTGAGATCACCCTGCGCGGCATCTATTTAACGGGCGGGGGCGCAATGCTCGACAAGCTCGACGTCGCGCTCTCGCGCCAAGTGGGGATCAGGGTTCGCGGTACACAGAGCCCGATGCATTGCGTCGTCAAAGGTTCCGCGATGGTGCTGTCCGAGCTGGGGCAGCGTGAGCACTTGCTGATGCGGCCATAGGCGTGGCGATTGGGCGAGCGCCCGCCGCGATTGAGGCGTGCCGAGGGGATTGGTGCGCTGGA
>CAXMPN010000391.1:0-519 GCA_964195195.1 Pontiella sp.
GGATTTCTGCTCGATGGAGATGGCCGGAGACAGACCCTCGATGTGATCCACATCGGGTTTTTCCATGATGGACAAGAACTGCCGGGCATAGGCCGACAGGGACTCCACGTAGCGCCGCTGTCCCTCGGCATAGATCGTATCGAACGCCAGGGATGACTTACCGGACCCGGAGAGGCCGGTGATCACGATCAGCTTATCCCGCGGCAGATCCAGATCGATGCTCTGCAGATTGTGGGTGCGCGCGCCGCGGATACGGATGTATTCCATCAATGGGATCGTTTGGAGGCGGCTTACAAACTGTTTATATTACGCGGCTTGCACACCCCGACGCAAAGCAACCTGGTCTTAACGTGAACTCTCCGGTCCTTCGAGATGGCGCTTCCATGACGCCCACCGAGCGGCGCGCCAGCTTCGCCCTGGCCAGCATATTCGCGCTGCGCATGTTGGGTTTGTTCATGATTTTTCCGATCTTCGCCCTCGACGCGCACCTTTATTCGGGCAATACCGCCATGCTCACGG
>CAXMPN010000392.1:0-503 GCA_964195195.1 Pontiella sp.
CAGGTGACAGTGCCGGCAACGATCATGAGGTCGGCCTGACGCGGCGAGGGCCGGAACAGCTCTGCACCGAAGCGGGAGATGTCGTAGCGGGGCATCGCCGTGGCGATCATCTCGATGGCGCAGCAGGCGAGACCGAAGGCCAGGGGCCAGAGCGACGACTTGCGCGCCCAGTTGACGAGACCATCGACGGAGCCGAGGAGCACGTTCTGGCGGATCGACTCCTCGATCGAAGTCTCGGCGGTGCTCGTCATCGTCGCAAGTAGGCGGCCGTCTTCGTCCTTGATCTGGGACTCCGCGACCATCAGGCGGCGGCCGGCGTGGGTCAGTGTCGTCTCGGCGATGATGTCGCCGTGGTCGACGTTGCGCAGGAGGCTGACGCTGATCTGGACTGACAGCGGAAACGGCTGCTCGGCCTCGTCGGGTTCTCGCCGGCGCATCCACTCGAAGCAGGCGCTGGTGGCGGCGACATCGGCGAGCTGGATGATGACGCCGGCAGCGTAGAC
>CAXMPN010000393.1:0-502 GCA_964195195.1 Pontiella sp.
TGCTGAGCCACAGAAAACCGGGATAATTTCATTGTTCAGGGTACGAGCACGAATACCCCGCTTGATTTCTTCTTCACCAAGTTCACCGTTTTCGATGAACTTTTCCATTAACTCGTCGTCGGCTTCCGCAGCCGCTTCAACCATCAGTGCGCGGTATTCGTTGCATTGCTCGACGATGTCGGCGGGGATGTCCTGGTATTCGAACTCCACACCCATATTCTCTTCTTTCCAGTAGATCGCCTTCATCTTGACCAGGTCTACGACGCCGCGGAAGTTTTCTTCTGCGCCTATATTCACCTGCATCGGCACCGGGTTGGCACCGAGGCGGCTTTGTATCTGTTCTACCACGCGCGGAAAATCGGCACCGATACGATCCATCTTGTTGACGAACGCCATGCGAGGAACACTGTACCTGTTAGCCTGTCGCCACACCGTTTCCGATTGCGGCTCAACGCCGCCCACCGCGCAGAACACTGCAACCGCACCATCAAGGACCCGCAGC
>CAXMPN010000394.1:0-500 GCA_964195195.1 Pontiella sp.
GGCGTGTAGCCCTGACGATTCGGAGGAGGCCTCGAAGGTCCCGACGATGTTGGTGAATCGACAGGTCGGTGGGTGGTGAGCGCGGTAGGGATCGAACCTACGACCGGCGGATTAAGAGTCCGCTGCTCTACCAACTGAGCTACGCGCCCGGCCACTAGGTACCACGGGGCGGTTGATTGTCAATGGACGCGCGGGCTTAGCCGCGTAGCCTGCGGCGCGGCTGCGGGTCAGGGTGCGCTAGAATGCTCGCCCGATGTTCGCTCGGTCAGCAGCGAGACCGTCACCGGCGCCAGGAACTCGTAGCGGCGCACCAGGCCGTCTCCGCCGCGAAAGCGCCCGGCCCCGCCCGAGCCACGGCGCAGGGAGAACTCGACGAGCCGCACCGGGAGACGCGCCTCCAGCACCTCGGGGTCGGTGATGCGGGTGTTGGTCATGTGGGTGTGGACGCCCGAGGCACCGGCGAAGCCCGGTCCGGCGCCCGCACCGCCGCCGAACGTCTC